>JAJZNF010000261.1 GCA_021847985.1 Actinomycetes bacterium
CTGGAGGTGCGCCGAGGCCGTCGTGACCTTAAGTCCCGTGGCGGCTGCGAGCGCCTCGACGCTGCGCTCGGCCTGGCAGAGCAGATCGAGAAGTTCGATGCGCTTGGGATGTACCACGACTTTACCGATCCGCGCCAGCTGCTCGTAGAGGTCGTCATGGTTTCCCGGCATATATTCCATAGATCCATAGACTACGTGGAAACGCTAGTGTGCGCAGTGCATCCGATCTGAACTGGGATGGGCTTGCAGTTGCGAGCGAGCCGACGTCCGTGCACGCCCCGGGGTGCCGATTGCGGGCGCCGAGAGTGGACACTTGCGCTCATCCGCGACGGAATGACCCGGTCTCGCCGGCAGGCCGCGACCTTGGCAGTTCGCATTCGCCCTTGCGGCGCAAGATCCCGAACCTCGCTGTGCGCCGGATCCCCGCGCAGGGCTTTTGATGCAACCTGGGCCGACGAGCCGCCTGTCTGCCCTCCGGGCCCGCCGGAATCGCGTGGTGGGGTGGTTGGGCTCGTACCGCTTCTTGCCGACCGCCTGTTCCAGCCGGTGTGTACGCTGCAAGGCCGCCAATGAGCCTGCAAGGCGGGGAAACCGGGCATTTAGTGTCTTTTGCATGAGCAACGCCAAGCCTTCAGTGTCCGAGGACCTCAAATGGCGGGGACTCGTCTACCAGATGAGCGACGAGAAGCTGCCCGCCATGCTTGACGCCGGCGAGGCGACCGCCTATTGCGGGTTCGACCCGAGCTCGGATTCCCTCCATGTCGGCAACCTGATTCCGCTCTTGAACCTGCGCCGGCTGCAGACAGGCGGGAACCGTCCGATCGTGCTGGCGGGAGGGGCGACGGGCATGATAGGTGATCCCTCGGGAAAGTCCGATGAGCGCAACCTGCTGGACCTCGACGTGATCGCACACAACATCGAGAAGGTGTCGGTCCAGTTAACCCAGGTCCTGGATTTCGCCCCCGGCCCCGCCATGGCGACGTTGGTGAACAATCACGACTGGCTTGGCAAGGAGAGCCTGCTCGGGTTTCTGCGTGAAGTGGGAAAGCACATCACCGTGAATCAGATGATGCACAAGGACTCCGTGCAAGCCCGGCTCACCGAGCGCGAGACCGGGATCTCCTTCACCGAGTTCAGCTACATGCTTTTACAGGCGGCGGACTTCCTGCACCTCTACGACGCGTTCGGGTGCAACCTGCAGTTGGGCGCATCCGACCAGTGGGGCAACATAACCACCGGGATCGAGCTGGTGCGAAAGACCAGAGGGGCGTCCGTCTTCGGGCTCACATCGCCGCTTTTGCTCAAGGCGGACGGGACCAAGTTCGGAAAGAGTGAAAAGGGTGCCGTCTACCTCGACCCGGCGCGTACTTCGGAGTACGAGTTCTACCAGTTCTTCCTGCGCTCCGAAGACTCTTCGGTGGGCCGGTATCTCAGGTTCTTCACTTTCCTCACACAGGAGGAGATCGAAGAGCTGGACGCCTCCACCCGGGATCATCCCGAGGAGCGACGGGCCCAGCGGGCATTGGCCGAGGAGGTGACGCGCACGGTTCACGGCGAAGAGGGCCTCGCCCTTGCCCGCCAGGCCTCGGAGGCGCTCTTTTCGACCGACGTGTTTTCCATGGACGAGCGCGCGCTGGCGATGGCGCTGGCGGGAGCGCCCACGCATCACGTGGGAGCCGCGGCGCTGGGACGAGGAGTCGAGCTCGTGGAAGTGCTGGCCGAGTCGGGTCTTGCCCAGTCGCGCTCCCAGGCCCGCAAGCTGATCGAACAAGGCGGCGTCTATCTCAACAACCATCGCGTCTCCGATGCCGAGCGCCGGGTAACCACCGCCGACGTCCTTCCCGGCGGCAGGATCATGCTCCGGCGGGGCAAAAAGGAGTACATCTCGGTGGTAGTTGAGCCGGCCTGATCAGCCGTGGGCCAACGCATCCCGCAAGGATGACGCGACCGAGGCGGCCTCCTCCGGCGAGGAGTAGCGGGTGCGCGGCCAGAAGAAGCCGTGAAGCCCGTCCTTGCGCCTGCGGGGCACCACGTGGATGTGCAGGTGTGGCACGCTTTGTGAGACGACCGCGTTGGTGGCCATGAAGTTCCCGTCGCAGCCGAGCGCCCTGCGCTGTGCGAGTGCCACCGTTTGGCCCAGCCTGCTCAAGCAGCCGAACACCTCTGCGGGGCAGTCGGCCAGCTCGTTGTAGTGCTCGACGGGAAAGACCAGGCAATGTCCCGGGAAGAGCGGGGCATGATCCAGGATCACCATGTTCGCCGCGTCGCGGTGGACGATCTGGGCTTGGATCTCCCCGGCGGCGATCTGGCAGAAGACGCAGGCCACGGACCGATCCTATCGCCGGCGGGCGGGACGGTCACCGGCCGGCGCCGGCCATGGCCGATAGGATTGCGCCCGGCGGCGCCACCCCGGAGCCGAGAGAGCCTTGGAGGTCAGGTGGAAAAGGGCGCGAAGCGCGAACTCGGAAGGGTTCCTGAGCGGATGTCCGCTAGCCCGGAGGAATACGACCGCCTGCGGCGGCGGGTCCTCTGGTCACTGCCCTCAGGGCTGTATCTGCTGGGCAGCTCCGGCGCGGCCGGGCCCCACGTCATGAGCACGAGCTGGTTCACCCAAGTGGCCACCGAGCCGAAACTGGTGGCGGCCGGCGTGGAAGCGGACTCGCTCACTGCGGCGAACATCCAGGCATCCGGCCACTATGTGATAGCCCTGCTCGCTCAGGAGAGCCGCGTACTCGTGCGCAAGTTCGCCAAGCGGGTGCAGCGGGTCGAGTCCGCAGGCGGAGAGCTGCTTATCGAGGGCGTGGCCTTCGGCTCGACCGGCGACGGCGACCCCTATCCCCTGGAGGCGATTGCACTGGTAGAGGCTCAGGTTTCGAGGCGGATCGAGCTCGGCAGCCACGTGCTCTTCGTCGCCGAGGTGACCGACGCCGCCGTGCTGCGGGATGGCGAGCGAGCCCTGGCGATGAGCGATACGCGGCTCAACTACGGCGGCTAGGCGATTCCTGGTCAAGTGGCAGTCGGGCCTATACTTGACCTGGAGCCTGTGAGGTGATTGGTCTGGGCGAGTACCACTACGTGGAACATGGACGGGCGTTCGAAGAGGTGGCTTCACACCTGGCCCGGGCCGAAGTGATAGCGATTGACACAGAGTTCCATCGCGAAAAGTCATACTTCGCAAAGCTCGCTCTGGTGCAGATCGCCGCAGGCGACCAAGTCTTCATTATCGACCCTTTGCGAGTGGATCTGGCCCCGCTGGCCGATGTCTTCGTAGACGGCCCCGAGGTGGTGCTCCATGCGGCGACCCAGGACCTGGAGATCCTGCGGCGCAAGGTTGGGGCGATCCCTTCGCGGATTCACGACACCCAGATTGCCGCCGGCTTTCTCGGCTACTCGACGCCATCGCTGGCGCTGCTTCTCGAAGCGTTCCTCGGAGTTCGCCTGGACAAGAGCGATCGGCTCAGCGACTGGATGGCCCGGCCGCTGGAGCCCAAGCAGCTCGACTACGCCGCCCAGGATGTCCTCTACCTGGTCGAGCTGAGGGATATCCTGATGGGTCAGCTCGAGGAGATGAACCGCGTGGACTGGCTGGCCGAGGAGCTCGCCGACTTCGTTGCTCAGGGCGTCAGAGCCGCGTCCGACCCGTCGCGCTCCTGGAGCCGCATCCGCGAAGTGAAGGCATTGAAGGGGAGGGCGCGGCACCTGGCCATGGCGCTTGCCGCGTGGCGCGAGGAGCGGGCCATGGAGCTCGACATACCGGTGCGCTACGTGCTCGCCGACCTGGCCGTCGCCACCGTCGCCCAAGCGGCGCCGAGGCGGACCGCCCAGCTGCGCACGATCCGGGGAGTCGAGCTGCGCAATTTGGGGAACGGCGTGGACAAGCAGATCATCGAAGTAATCGAAAAGGCGCTGGCGTCCGGTCCCCCTGTCGCCGAGGAGACGGTCCAGCCCGAGACCGCCGACATACCTCCCGGCTCGGCCGCGCTCCTCTCGGCCTGGCTGGCGTCGCGGGCGAAGGCGTTGCATATCGACCCGAACCTCCTCGGCACTCGCTCGGACCTGAACGAAGTGCTGGCGGGGACCGGCAATTCGCGACTGTCGCGCGGATGGCGCAAGGAGGCTGTGGGCGGCTACCTCGAGCGGATCATTGCCGGCGAGATCGCCCTCTACCTGACTTCCTCGGGCGAAGTCGCAATGGCGGAGAACAGCGGCGCCAAAGTTGACTGAGTCAGGCTCAGTCCTTGCCGGCGCGCAGGTCCACCCTCAGGACGAGGAACCCGTCCTCCAAGGTGGCCTCGGCATCTCCGATGATGGCGTAGTCCATGAAGTCGAGCCTGGCCTGTTCTATGAAGCGCATCCTCTCGGCACCTTCCACCGGCGGGAGCCCGCGGGACCGTACTGCCTTGGCGCGCTCCTGGAAGCGCATGATCATCGCTTGAGGATCAAACTCGTCAGCCATGCTCTACAAAGTATCCGACCGGGCGGCTTGTGCAAGCTGGGGCAGTTCATGGCCATTAGGCTGTATGTTTGCTAGCGGAGCGCGATTAGCTCCCCGCCGCGGGTCGGCCGTGGCGGTGCGGAATTCGGCTCATCCCGGCTGGGGGATGAGCACGGTGGCGCCCTCGCTCTTAATGATTTTTGGGAGTTGCTGGTGAAAAAGGGACGTCACAGGCGCTATGAGGAAGCACGCATGGCCAAGCGCGCCTTCGTCAAGCCGGTTGTGCGCTGTGTAGAGTGCGGTGGCGATTCGGTGCGCGGGCATGCCGATTGGTGCATGGCGGCCACCGAAGAAGAGGAACTCCTGGAAGAAGGCGACCTCTACCTGGATGAATACGACGACTTCGACGACGAGGACGACGAGGACGACGAGGACGACGAGGACGACGACGATCCAGACGCCCGTTGAGGGCGTCGGCCGCATTCTTTGAACCCATGCAGACGACCCGCCAGGCAAGACCCCTTCAGGCCCCCTTGGCGACTGCCGCACCCGTGACTCACGAATCCTGCTTGGAGACGCCGTGCTGAGGGCGTTCGACGCGGGGCGAATCTACGGGCATTTCCAGCCCGGAGGCGGGCCCCTATGCGTCCTTCTGCATGGGTGGGAGCGTGATTCGAGCGACCTGGCCCCACTTGGCTCCATGCTCGAGGAACGCGGTCTGGCCACGCTTCGCTTGGACCTGCCCGGCTTTGGCGCCTCTCCGGCCCCCGAGTCGCCTTGGGGCACGGCGGAGTACGCCGGGGCTGTCAGGCGCGTCTTGGTGGAGGTTGCCGGCATCCCGGGGGAGCCGGGTGCAGTGGTAGTGGGTCACAGCTTCGGGGGCCGCGTCGCGATTCATCTTTCGGCCATGGTCCCGCCGCCGGTGTCGGCCGCGGTCGTCACCGGGGTGCCGCTCTTCAGGCCTCAGGGGGGCTCCACTACGCCTCCATTTGCCTACCGAGTCGCGCGCTGGGCCTCCCGGCGCGGCCTGATCAGTCAAACCAGGATGGAGGCCGTCAGGCGTAGATACGGCTCGTCCGATTATCAGCGGGCCACGGGAATCATGCGGGAGATCTTTGTAAAAGTAGTCAACGAGGACTACGGCGAACAGCTATCCGCCATACGAATCCCATTCGAGCTCGTGTGGGGATCCGCCGACACTGCCGCCCCGGTGGACCAGGCCAGGCGCGCAGCTGCGATGGTTCCCGGCGCCCGGCTGACCGTTCTGGACGGCCAGGATCATTTCGGACCGGTGAGCAGGCCGGCCGCCTTGGCCTCCGCCGTGGAGGCCGTGATCGCGCGGCTCCATTCCTCCGAGAGAGAAGAGAAGGGCTGATGGGCTTGACGAACGTCTCCAACTCGATCCCCTATTCGCTCATAGGGCTCGCCGTCGTGGCCGTGACCTCGATCAAGTGGCTGCGCGTGGCCCAGCGTGAGCACTACGTGCCCGGGTACGTGGTTCGTTTTGCATCCAGGTGGTACTTCTCGCGCGAGTCGACTGCGAACACGAGCATCGCAGTGGCGATGGCTTTTGCCTTTATCGCGGCGATTTCGCGACCACATTCGCCGGGCGTGGTGCTCCCGGCATTGGCCGTGGGGGCGGTTTGTGCCATCTTCTCGCCAGTGGGGCTCGGCTACAAGGGTCGCAGCTCCAAGCTTGCCTGGACCCGCCGTGCCAAGGTGCTCTATGCGTCGACACTGGCCATCAACGCTGTTCTGTTGGTACTTGCCTATCTTGTAAACCTCTCGGCGGACCTGGCGACAGTCTTCATAATCTTCTCGCCCGGGCTGGTTGACCTGGCCACCTACTTGACGCGCCCCTTCGAGCGCCGGGCTCTTGAACCATTCGTCAAAAGTGCGACGGCCAAGCTGCAACAGGTGAATCCGGTGAGGGTGGGCATAACCGGCTCGTATGGGAAGACATCCACTAAGAACTACATTGCCCAGCTCGTCTCCGGGGCACTCACCGTGCTCGCATCGCCGGCAAGCTTCAACAACCGTGGGGGCCTGGCCCGCGCAGTCAATGAAAACCTTCTGCCCGGCACCCAGGTCTTCATCGCCGAAATGGGCACCTACCAGAAGGGCGAGATAGCGTCCCTGGTCGAATGGGTCAAGCCGAGCATCGTAGCGATTACCGCCATCGGACCGGTTCACCTCGAGCGCTTCGGCTCCGAGGAGGCGATCCTGGAGGCGAAGCGGGAGATTATGACCGGCGCCTCGACAGTGGTATTGAACGTGGACGACAAGCGCTTGGCGGCCCTGGCGGACGAGCTGGACCGCGAGGGCAGGCATGTGATCCGGGTCTCGGGCACCGATACCGCCCGAGAGGTGAGCGTCGTCGCCGACGATGACGGCAATGCCGTGGTCTACCACCAACGGCGGCGACTCGGCTCGACTTCGACCCCGGTTGCACGTACCAACCTGGCGGTTGCGGTCGCGGTCGCGCTCGAACTCGGAGTGCCTGAAGATGTGATCGGCCAGGGACTGGCGGGCCTTAGGGCAGTTTCCAGCCGTCTCAACGTCGTCACCACGGAGGCCGGAGTCACGGTGATCGACGACACCTACAACTCCAACCCCTCTGGGGCCAGGCTGGCACTCGCTCAGCTCGAGGCGCACTCCAGCCAGGGTGGAAAGCGAGTGGTTGTCACCCCGGGGATGGTCGAGCTCGGATCGCAGCAATACGACGAGAACAGGGCCCTGGGTGTCGCCATCGGGGTCTCCGCGACTCATCTGTGCGTAGTGGGACTCACCAACCGCCGGGCATTGCTGGCCGGCGCGAAGGAGGGTGGGGGACGCTCGATCACCCTGCTGGAGTTCCGCACTCGTGAGCAGGCTGTGGCCTGGGTACGCCAGAACCTGGTGTCTGGAGATGCGGTCCTGTACGAGAACGATCTACCCGATCACTTCGCCTAAAGGATTTCCCGCCCAAGGCGAGCCGTGCAAATCCCTCTTGGCACCGATGAAGCTCCGGCTGACCCCCAGCCCCGGGGAATTCGCCCGGTCCGGGCACAAGCGCGGCAAGCGCACCGATGCGCAAAGGGCGATTAAAAGAGTGAGGCCAGGGATTTCTTCCTGGCCTCACTCTTTCTTGCTGGGAGCCCGTTACTCCAGCTCGGCGCCGGTCGGCTCGAGCGTGTCGTGCAGGTGGCGGGAAACGCCGCGATCGGGGCGGGTGCTGAAGAAGTAGATCGCGCCAAGAACGAAGATGACGGCAATCACCAGAAGCGTGATCCAGTCCAGGTTGAAGTATCCACGAGGGCTGGTGAGGCCGGTGGGCAGCACCACGTTGATGAACATCAGGCCCAGGTAGACGATGGCGACGATGTTCACGACCCACGCCCACTTACCAAGGCGGAAGCGACCTTCCGGTATCCATCCGCGCGCCCTGGCGATGGCGGCCGCGATGACCGTCATCAGGAAGGACAGATAGATTCCGCTCACGCCGAAGGAGATCAGCGAGACCAGCACGTTGGTGTTGGCGGGGTAGGTGATGAAGCCGAGGTGGATGTTCTTGGTGGGCTGTATGAACTCGAAGAGGATGAACACGATCGTGACGGCTGTGCCGGCAAGCAGGGCGTTCACCGGCGCCTTGTGGCGCACGCTCACCTTGGAGATCCAGCCAGCACCGGGAACCGCTCCGTCGCGGGCGTAGGAGAACGCGAGGCGGGCTCCGGCGCCTTGGACGGAGGTCCCACAGGAGAAGAAGGCGAAGATGATCAGAAGGAGAAGCAGGTCCTGCACCCCGGAGGGCAGCTCGCCCAGGATGAAGGGTACGCCGCCACCGCTGACAGTGGCACCGACCGGGTTGTGAACGGGCATGGCAAGCAGCAGGGCCACCGTAAGGATGAAGGAGGCTACGCCGCCCCACAGCAGGGCGTGGCGCATGGCGCGGGGCACCTGGCGCCCGGCGTCCTTGGTCTCCTCCGAGATGTCGCCCGCGGATTCGAAGCCGTAGAAGATGTAGACGGGGGCGAGCACTGCGATCAGAGCGGCGCCGGTCAGCCAGTGCCCGTTGAAGTTGAGGCCCAGCGGGTTGGTCTTGACATGCTCAACGCCCTGAGTCGTAAAGAGGAAGCTGAAGCCGTGGTGGAAGCCGTTGATCGCCAGGATGATGGCGACACCCAGGGTGCCCACCAACTCCACCCAGACGCCGAACTTCGCGACATTGCCCATCACTCTTGCCCCGGTGATGTTCAGGACTGTCTGGATGCCGAGCAGGACCAGCGTCACCACAAGGATCACGAGGTGACTGGAAGGGTTCAACTTCCAGTTGAAGAGGTTCTGCAGCAGGGCGGTCACGTAGCCCACGATTCCGGTGTCGACCGCGGCGACGGTCACCAGGAGGGCTATGCCGTAGAACCATCCCACGAACCATCCGTATCCCGGGCCCACCGAGAACTTGGAGTATTGGTAGAGCGCGCCGGCGACGGGGTAGTGGCTGGCAAGCTCACCAAAGATGAGGGCCACCAGAAGCATGCCCGCTACGGGAAGCCAGGTGAGCCAGACGTAGGCGGGACCCCCTGTGCCTACGCCGAGCACGAAAAGGGAGTAGATGCCGACCATCGGCGACAGGTAGGTGAAGGCGACCGCAAAGTTTGCGAAGAAGCCTAGAACTCGGTTGAGCTGGGGTTTGTAGCCCAGACTTTCCAGCCGTTTGTCCTCGTCGTGGAAGACGGCGGGAACCCCATTGCCATTATCGGCCATTGTCCCTCCAGGGTCGCGTTGTGACATGAGTCTGGAAGGAAATATAACATTTGAAATCATAGGTTTTGTGCCCCCTGTCACAATATTGAGTGGCAGATCGCTATTTTTTAGGGGACCGCGACGACTGGGAGCCGGACGTCGCGAAATGGCTGCGAGGAGGCCGGATTGGCCACGAAAAGGATGCCGCCGGGTGATCTTGGCCTTACGACGGTAGCGGCCCGGGTGATCTTCTCGCCCGATGACGAACCATCCGGGCGGGTCGACATGGCGGTGCGGCGCCTCAGCGAGGCGATTCGACTCGGGCTGCTCCTGGACGGCGAACGCCTGCCGGCGGAGGCGACGTTGGCGGAGCAGATGGGGGTGGCGACTGTGACGCTGCGCGAAGCCCTCGCGCTCCTACGCGAGCGGGGGATGATCGAGACACGGCGGGGCCGCCGTGGCGGCCACTTCGTCACCGCGCTGCGCAATCGGACCGCCGGCCTCTACGAACGGCTCAGGGAGTTCTCGACCGAAGGCTTGCGCGACTTGGGCGACCATCGGTCGGCGGTGGCCGGCATGGCGGCGAAGCTCGCCGCCTACCGCGCCGTTCCCAGCGAGATAGAGGGACTGGCTCAGCGCCTGGAGCGCTTCCGGCAGGCGCGGGAGGCTAGCGAACTGCGCCGGGCCGACGCGGAGTTCAGCCTTGCGGTGGCCGCCGCCGCACAGTCCCCCCGGCTCGCAGTCGAGGAGCTCAGGCTCCGTGCGGAAATTGGCGATCTGCTGTGGTTGGAGTTCGCCGGCGAGGACGTGGAGCATGCGGGGACGCAGCGGGCACGAATGGTCGAGGCGATAGAAGGCAGGGACGCGGACCTGGCCCGCGATCTCGCCGAACAGGGTGTGGCCCGCGACACACGCCGCCTCCTCGAGTTGCG
>JAJZNF010000319.1 GCA_021847985.1 Actinomycetes bacterium
GGGCAACCGGAATCACCCAGACCGGAGGACGGCTCGGAGCGATGGCCGGCCCACTGGTCTTTGGCTTTGTCGTCAGGGGGGAGTCTTACGCCTGGGCCTGGAGCTTGGCCGGAGTGTCCGCTGCCCTGGGTTCCGTGGCCGTGCTGGTCGGCCGGGAACTGATCGCGCGAGGCGGTGCCGGCGTACATCGACTGCCGGAGCATGGGGAGTTGGGGATATGAAGTCACTCGAAGGAATAACGGTGGTCAGTCTGGAACAGGCGGTGGCCGCGCCGTATGCCACCCGCCACCTCGCCGACCTGGGTGCCCGTGTCGTCAAGGTGGAGCGACCGGATGGAGGGGATTTCGCGCGGTACTACGACACGTCAGTGAACGGCCTGTCCAGCTATTTCGTTTGGTGCAACCGTGGCAAGGAAAGCCTGACCCTCAATCTCAAGGACGAAGGGGGTCGCGAGGTGCTGCACCGGCTGACGGCCACCGCGGACGTCTTCGTGCAGAATCTCGCACCGGGAGCCGCCGCCCGCCTTGGCTTCGGGGCGGAGGAGCTCCTTGGTGCCAACCCGAGACAGGTGGTATGTGAGATAACCGGATTCGGCGCCGAGGGACCCTACCGGGACCGAAAGGCGTATGACCTGATCATCCAAGCTGAGACCGGTGTCCTGGCGGTGACCGGGAGTGATGACGGCTTCGCCAAGGCGGGAATCTCGATTGCTGATATCGCTACCGGCATGTACGCCTTCAGTGGCATCCTTGCGGCCCTCTATCGCCGGTCCGTCAGCGGAGAGGGCGGCCTCGTCTCGATATGCATGCTCGACGCCTTGGGAGAATGGGTGGGTCAGCCCGCGTACTTCGAGCGATACGGGGGGCGTCCGGTCCCGCGATCCGGGGCCGACCATGCCACCATTGCCCCGTACGGCCCTGTCCGGTGCGGCGACGGTGGGACCATATTCCTTGGCGTGCAGAACGAAAGGGAGTGGGAGGCGCTCTGTCGCGAAGTCCTGCTTCGGCCGGAGATAGCCAACGACCCGCGCTTTAGAGGCAACGAGCAACGGGTTCGCAACAGGCAGGCTCTCGGCGAGATTCTCACGGAAGGTTTCAGCTCGGCCTCGGCCGACGAGGTGTCCCGCAGGCTGGATGACGCTCGTATCGTAAATGGCCGCCTTCGGGCTCCCGGCATGCTGTGGGAGCACCCACAAGTGCAGGCGCGTAAGCGCCTGGCGCAGGCCGAAACCCCCACTGGTCCGGTCGACGCCTTCATGTCGCCGCTGGAATCCGGCGCCGGCGAGTTTCCGGCGCTTGGAGCGGTTCCATCGCTGGGAGAGCACACCTCGGAGATCCTTGCCGAGCTTGGCTACGGAGCACGAGAGATCACCGTGCTGCGTGCTCGGGGAGCCGTTTGAGAGTCGCGTCGCCCCGTGCGCATCGCCCCGTTTCTCATTGGGATTAATGAGAAAAAGAGGCTTAAAGGGATCAAGCGACACTTTTGAAACAAAACCCTCCCTAGGCGTACCCCCGGTCTAGAGATGGATGTGACGGGGATCACACCCGCTATGGCGGGTGCCTCGCCAAGGAATCCGGTCGAGGCAAAACAAATCGGGGGAACGCGATGCCTGAGCGTAAGCTCCTCGCCGCCGCGGCGTGCACCAGTCTCATGGCGGGTGGTGCGCCGAGGTGACGATCTTCCTACTCAATGTCGGCTTCGGGCTGGTGACGGCTTCGGTGCTCTCCTTACTCAGCGTGGGCCTCTCGTTGCAGTTCGGCGTCACCAACTTCGTCAACTTCGCCTACGGCTCCTATCTGGGCGTGGGCATGATGCTCGCCTACACGTTCTCCCAGACGCTGCACTTCCCGTTTTGGGCCGCCGCGGCGCTTGGCACCATCGGGACCGGCGTGGTCTCGATGGTGATCGCAGAGGGGGTGCTCGAGCCTTTCGTCCGGCGGCGCAAGTCGCTCTTTTACATGCTGATCGTCACCTTCGGACTCTCCCTGGTGCTCGACAACCTTCTGCAGATCTTCTACGGGGTTGACTTCTTCCAGTACCCGGTTGCCCAGTCCAGCCCGGTGACCATCGGACCCTTCAGCTTTACCAGCGCTCAGCTGGCCATCATCGCCATCGCAGTGGTCGCCATGATCGGAGTGCACCTCCTGCTCTCCCGGACCCGGTTGGGCAAGGCGATGCGGGCGATGTCGGACAACATGGACCTGGCCCGCTCCTCCGGAATCGACACCAAGAACGTGACCCGCTGGACCTGGTTCCTCTCCGGCTGCCTGGCCGGCCTTGGCGGCATCGTGCTGGCGCTCAACATCGTTTCCTTCCAGACCAACAGCGGTGAGACGCTTCTGTTCGTCATTTTCGCCGCGGTGATCCTGGGGGGCATCGGCCAGACCTACGGAGCCATGCTCGGCGCGCTGGTGATCGGAATGGTCACCGAGATATCCACCTCCTTCATCTCCTCCGCCTATAAGCAGGACATCGCCTTCATCGTGCTGGTGCTCATGCTGCTGCTTAGGCCGCAAGGGTTGATAGCCGCAAAGGGCAAGGCCTAGGGCCGGTACGGGAAAGTACGAGTCAAGGAAAGAAAATGTCACTCATTCTTGGGTACGTGGCGACGCTGCTGGTGACCTTCTTCACCTACAACATCTTCGTCATCGGCCTGAACATCCAGTTCGGCTACACCGGCATCCTCAACTTCACGGTCATCACCTTCATGGCCTTCGGTGCCTACTTCTACGCGGTCTTCGTGATGCCGCACGCCGACAACGCGAGCCAGGTCTTCTACATACTCGGCTTGCACTGGCCCTGGCCGCTTGCCATGCTGGCGGGCATCGTCGCCTCCGGAGCCCTGGGCTACCTGATCGGGTTGATCGCCCTGAAGAGGCTGCGCAGCGACTACCTGGCCATTGTCACCTTGGCGACCGGCACGCTGGTATACGGCCTCTTCGGCAACAACAACAAGCTCTTCGACGGCTGGTCGGGGCTCTTCAACGTCAACCAGCCCTTCCAGTCGGTGGCCACCAACCATCCCAACGAGTTCTCTTGGATCTTCGTCATCTTCTCGGGGTTGATCATGCTGGTGGTCTGGCTCTTCGCCAACCGTCTCTACGCCTCCCCGCTCGGGCGTTCGATGCGCGCCATCCGCGAGGATCAGGACGTGGTGGACTCCTTCGGGAAGAACTCATTCAAAATCCGTATGCTGGCCATGGTCATCGGATCGGTCATCGTGGGTATAGGCGGGGTGCTGACCATCCAGTACATCGGCGCCCTGTCGCCGGCGGGCTGGACCACAGGTGAAACCTTCGTGGTCTGGGCGGCGCTGCTGGTGGGAGGAAGGGCCAACAACCTGGGGGCGATCCTCGGCTCGCTGCTGGTGGCGGTGATCTTCAACGAGGCAACCCGCTACATCCCCCAGGTGCCCTCCCATCCCAACCTGATCCCCAATCTGCGCAACGTGATCATCGGGTCTCTGGTGATCCTGAGCATCTGGTTCAGGCCCCAGGGCGTCCTACCCGAGAAGAAGGCGTCCTTCCTGGAAGTGCCACTGGTCGACAAGTACGCGCAGGGTTTCCCGGGCGAGGAGCCCGATAGCGCCCTCTCCCCGGCAGGGTCGGAGGCATAGAGGTGGCCAACTCCATACTCGAAGTCAAGGGGATCAAGCTCGCCTTCGGCGGCGTGCAGGCGATCGACGACTGCTCCTTCCACATCGAGGAGGGCACCATAACCGCCCTCATCGGCCCCAATGGAGCGGGCAAGTCGACGATGGTCAACGTAATCTCGGGCACCTACCGCCCGGACGAGGGCCAGGTCATGTTCGACGGCAAGGACGTGACGCGAATGCCGAACTATGTCCGGGCCCAGCACGGGCTGCTGCGGACCTTCCAGATATCGCGCGAGTTCGCCAACATGACGGTGCTGGAAAATCTGCTGGTGGTCCGGCAGGGGCAGGCGGGCGAGTCCCTCTTCGGGGCGCTCTTCAGGGCCAAGCGCTGGCAGGCGCAGACCAAGGAGCTGGTCGCGGAAGCCAACGAGATTTTGAACACCTTCGGCCTTTACCGGCTGCGCAACGAGTACGCGGGCAACCTCTCCGGCGGCCAGAAGCGCCTGGTGGAGCTATCCCGCGCGGTGATGGCAAAGCCGCGCCTGCTGCTCCTGGACGAGCCGATGGCGGGGGTCACCCCCGCCCTCATCGAGAGGCTGGGCAACCACATAGTCGAGCTCAACCGGGAGTTGGGGGTCACCTTCGTCCTGGTCGAGCACAACCTGGAGGTCGTCGAGAAGATCTGCTCGCGGGTCGTGGTGATGGCCCTTGGCAAGCAGTTGGCCGACGGGACCCTGGCCGAGCTCCGCTCGAATCAAGCGGTCATCGACGCGTACCTGGGAGGTGGCTCGCGTGAGCGTGTTGGAAGTTAACGGCCTCACAGCCGGATACGGCCGCGTCCCGGTGGTTTGGGAGGCGAACCTGAAAGCCAAGGTAGGCCAGGTGGTCACGGTCGTCGGCCCCAATGGAGCGGGCAAGTCGACATTCACCAAGGCCATGTTCGGCCTAATCCCGGTTAGTGCCGGCCACGTGCAGCTCGACGGCGAGAACCTGACGGGCTGGGAGCCGCACCGCATCGCCCGGGCCGGTATCGCCTACGTCCCACAGGTGGAAAACATCTTCGCGACCATGTCGATCCGTGAAAACCTCGAGATCGGCGGCTTCATCCGCAAGCAGGGCGTGAGCGAGCGCATTGCCGAGATCTTCGAGATTTTTCCGGACCTGGCCAAGGCGGCGGGCCGCCGTGGTGGGGAGCTCTCCGGCGGGCAGCGCAACATGCTTGGCATGGCCCGTGCGCTGATGAGTGATCCCAAGGTGGTGCTCCTTGACGAGCCGACTGCCGGCCTATCGCCGATCTACGTCGACGTGGTCTGGGAGCAGGTACGCAAGATCGCATCTCTCGGCACCACGGTGGTGGTGGTCGAGCAGAACGTGGAGCGCGCCATCGCCAACTCCGAATGGGTGTACGTGCTGGTGGCAGGACGCAATCGACTCGACGGACCGGCCTCAGAGGTGGCCAAGCTCGATCTTGCCTCGATCTTCCTGGGCGGGGCGACGCAGGCTGCGGCCGGCAGAAGCGGGGTGAGTGCCTAGCGACCGATACCATCCTGCGGGTTCGCGCCCGCGCGGGACTCGTAGCGAGCCCGCCATATTAGAAGCCGCTGGTTCGCCGCCCAATTGGGTGGGTTTGCTGGGGCAGTCCGGCGAGCGGCGGAGCAAGAAAATCACCAAGGGGGTACCCGTGAAGGGTTTGAAGAAATGGGCGAAGCTTGCCACGGTGGCGGCGTCGTTCTCAATGGTGGCGGCGGCCTGCGGTAGCAGCTCGTCAGCCTCCTCGTCCAGTTCGTCGGGGTCGTCAGGCTCCTCGTCGGGCTCATCCTCCAGCAGCTCCGCGCCGCTGGTGGTTGGTGAGCTCCTTCCCATGTCCGGTGCCGAGGCCTTCGTCGGCCAGTGGTTCGACCATGGCATCAAGGCGGGCGTCTACGACGTCAATCACAACGGCGGCGTGCTCGGCCATCAGCTGACCACCGCCCTGCAGGACACCGCCGGCGATCCCGTCGACGCGATCACCGCCTGGAAGAGCCTGCAGCTCGAGCATCCCAACTTCGTGGCCGGACCCAGTTCACTGGAGATCATGGGCGTGATCAACCAGTTCCAGCAGGAGAAGGTTGTCGACCTCATGGAAGGCGGCACCACCCAGCTGGACCATATGAAGTATTCCTACGTCTTCCGTACCTTCCCCTCCGACTCGGCGCTCCTGGCCGCTGAGGCGTACTACGCGATCCACGGGCTCAACTGCACCAAGGCTTCGCTCCTGTACACCTCCGACGCGAACGCCCAGGCCGAGGTTCCGGCGGTTACCAGCGCCTTCACGGCCAATGGCGGAACGATCCTTGCCAACGAGCAGATTCAGGCCGGCCAGAGCTCGTACCTCTCCGAGGTGTCGAGTGCTTTCGCCAAGAACCCGCAGTGCATCTTCTTCCACGCCGATCCGCAGACCGCGGCGACCCTGTTCGCCAACGTCCGCCAGCTCGGCAAGCTGAACGTGCACTTCATCGCTGGTGACACGGGCGCTTCGTTGCAGCTTGCCCAGGCGATCGGGCTCTCCGACGCCAGCAAGTGGCTGACCGGCATGACCGCTCCGGCGGCTTTCGCTCCGGCGTACAACGAGTTCCTCAAGGCCTACCAGGGACAGTGGCATACCAACAAGCCTCTGCCCGCCTCGCCGGCTATGTACGACGCGGTGATCATGGCGGCGCTGGCAATGACGGCGGCGCACACCACCAACCCGCACGTGTGGGTGAACTACATCACCAAGATCTCCAATCCTCCGGGGATTCCGGTGTACACCTACGCCCAGGGCGTGAAGCTGCTCAACGAAGGCAAGAAGATCAACTACCAGGGTGCCAGTGGTCCTGAGGACTTCAATCAGTACCACAACGTCTTCTCGGGCTTCGACGTCGTGCAGTTCAACACCTCCGGCTCGCTCCATACCGTGTACTCGGTTACGGCGTCCGAGGTGGCGAGCATGTACAGCAACAAGGGTTGATCCGTCGGACAATTGGGCAATTCCCCTGCCCAAGGGCCCTCCCGCAAGGGAGGGCCCTTTTCCTTTTCCCACCCCTTCGCGAGGCGGAGTTCACCTGGGTTTAGGGCCATAGGTTCCTTGGGCGCCGTCCGGCCTCGCCCTATAATCCGGCCTTGAGAGGCCGTCCGGGCCATGTGTTCCGGACGCGGCCGAGACGAGGAGGTGCGTTATGGCAAGGTTGGAGAGTTCCCTCTTCGCCCCTGGTGCGATCGACGAAGTTGGCCGGGATGACATAATCGCGCTGGCAAAGAGTCCCGGGGACCCGGCGGTGAGCATCTACGTGCCGGTCGGCCTGCACGGGGATGTGGCTCGCGACAAGACGGTGCTTCGCGACCTCGTGGCGCAGGCCCACGTCGAGCTGGCTGAGAACGGGTATCCCCCGGCACACATCAAAGAGGTTCTGGAGCTTCCCGACCGCCTGTTGGGCGACGACACCTTCTTTGCAGGAGGCATGCGCGGGCTGGCCATCTTCTGCGGGATCGAGGGAGAGCGGGTGCTCCGGCTGCCGCTGGCGCCGGAGCCCGCCTACTCCGTTGCCGCCTCACCTTGGGTGGTGCCGCTGCTTTCCGTACTGGAGGGCGCGGGCGACTTCCTAATCCTCTGGCTCGACTTGAACGACGTCCGCCTCTACCTGGCAAGCCGCTTCTCCATGTCGCGGCTCTTCTTGGGCGACGTCGACACCTCAATCGAGGACGTGCTTCCGGATGAGGACCGCCAGGCCCACATCTCCGCCCGGGCCGAGGGAACCAGCCGTGCGGGACGGGTTGCCGTCTTTCACTCCAAAGGTGTTGGCGAGGAGATGACCAAGCGCCATGAGGGGCATTTCCTGGAAATGCTGGCCGCCGAGCTCGCACCTCAGCTGGCCGAGTGGAGCACCCCCTTGGCGGTGATCGGGGTGGGCGAGCTTGCCACCGCCCTCGCCGGGCGTCTCTCCCATACTCCGGTCGCCGCCGTGCGGCTGGAGGGGAGCCCCTCCAGGGCCGACGAGCGCTTCGTGCACCGGCGGGCGTGGGAGGCCGTCGAGCCGATGATGACCGCCGGTCATCGCAGCGCAGTTGAGCGATTCGCCGCGTTGGCGGGAACCGGTTATACCACCTTCGAGCTCGAAGAGGTTGCGGCCGCCGCCCACGAAGGGCGGGCCGAGTCGCTGCTGGTCGCTTCGACCAGGCCGGCCTGGGGCCGCCGCCTTTCCGGCAGCAACCAGGTAGAACTTCATGAATATGCGGCCATCGGGGATGTGGATCTGGTCGGCTCCGCCGTCGGCGATGCCCTGGCCTCGGGGGCGGAGGCCTACCTGGCCGGCGCCGGGGAGGTACCCTTCACTCCGGTCGGGGCGATATTGCGCTATTGAGCCGTCGGGTCCGGGTGGCCGTGCCGGGGGGATGCGGGCGACAACCGCCCTCGGCGTAGCGTCGCGGCCCCTGCCATGAGGACGGATGCAACGGCGGACAATCTTGGGGCGCGGTCGCCCGAGGATCGGCGTTTCCGCGCGCTTGCGATCGGCGCGGCGGTGGGCGTCGGCCTTGCCCTCCGCCTGTACCTGCTGGCCGCCCCGTCACACCTCGGCGGCATAACCGAATACGACGACGCCGTCTACTTCGGCACCTCGCTCCTGATGAGTCACGGGCTCCTGCCCTACCGTGACTTCGTCATGGTCCAGCCTCCCGGCGTTCCCACTCTGATGCTTCCGCTCGCGTACCTCGCCCACCTCAGCGGGACGAGGGCCATGTTGGAGGTCACCAGGATTGTGACCTGCCTGGTGGGCGCCGTCAACATCGGCCTGGTTGGTTACCTGCTTCGCCGCCTCTCCATGGGTGCCATCATCGCGGGGACCGGCTTCATGGCGGTCTATCCCGCGTCGGTGCTGACTTCTCAGAGCCTGCTGCTCGAGCCATACCTGAACCTCTTCGTGCTGGCGGCCCTGGCCGTGCTGCTGGACGGCGGCCTGCTTGCACGGGCATCTTGGAGGTTCCTGGCTGCCGGGGGGCTGCTTGGTGTGGCCGGAGCGGTGAAGGTATGGGCCATCATGCCGGCAGCGGTTGTTGCCGTGGTGGTGGGGCTGACATCGCGCCGGCGTCTCGGACTGCTGGCCATCGGCACCGCAGCCGGCTTCGCGCTGCTGGCGGGACCTTTCCTCCTGGCCGATCCGCATGCTTTTGTGCGCGAGGTCGTCCTCGATCAGTTCGCCAGAGGTGGGGTGAGGGCGCCATTCGGCCTCAGGGTCGGCTTTCTGACGGGATTTGCCCTCAGCACGGTCTCGACCACCGCCTGGGCCGCGGCCCTGCTCCTGGCATTGGCCGTTGCGGCTCTGGCGTACCCGTTCGTTCGTGCACGCGTCCGCCTCAGCCCGGCGGAGATCATCGTTTTGGTCAGCCTCGCGCTGGTGCTCGCTTCGATGCTGGTAACGCCGGACTTCTTCTACCACTACGCCGCCTTTGTGGCCCCCTTCGCCGCCCTGGGCTGGGGGCATGCGCTGGTGCGCCTGCGTGCGATCGCCCCCGGGCACCATCTCCTGCCTCGAGCGGCCCTGGTTCCGGTGTCACTCGGCGCTATGGCCGTTGCCTCGCTGGTGCACCTGGCCGCCGATCGCGCCAGGGTTGTCGATCCCTCCGCCGCCGTCGGGAGCGTCGTCCCCGCCGGCGCCTGCGTCGTGACCGACACGGCGGAGATCACCATCCTCTCCGACCGCTTCTTCGCCTCCTCTCCCGGCTGCCCGGCAATGGTGGACGCCTTCGGCACCGGTCTGGATTATGGTGGCTCGGTTCCGCCTGCGGACGCCACCACTGCGCCGCGGCGCCTGGAGGATTTCTGGATCTCGGCTTTTGCCAGGGCGGATTACGTGGTTCTGAGCGCGGACAACGCCGCCAGGATTCCATGGACGCCGGAGGTGCTGGGCTACCTGCGGGGGCACTTCCACTTGGTGAGCGAGAGCGGGGTTTCCATCTTTGGGCGCAATACCGGCTGACCCAGGGCAACCATTATTTGACAGTCCTGGCATGTGGCTTCTGGTGGGGATATTGTCTAGGCGTCGGCGCTGGGTCAGGCCGCCTGGCTGGCCATGGGTCAAGGGCGGAAACGGGGGATTCGTCCCCAGGGGAGGGTGCTCTTGGCTCCCTCGGCGCCGGTGACGCCTGTAAGGAGGAGAGCAATGGGTCAGGAGAACGAGGCCACGCGGCGCTTTCGTGAAGCGCGCGACTATCTGCTTCAACATCGGGAGGACTACGCCACCGCGTACAAGGGCTACACCCCTCCCAAGCTGGACCAGTTCAACTGGGCGCTCGACTGGTTCGATGCCATCGCGGTCGGAAACGATCGCCCCGCCATATGGATCCAGGAGGAGGACGGCCGTGAGGCGAAGCTCTCCTTCGAGGAGATGTCCAAGCGCTCCAACCAGGTTGCCAATTGGTTGCGCAGTCTTGGCGTGAGGCGCGGCGACCGCTTCATCGTCATGCTCGGGAACCAGGT
>JAJZNF010000019.1 GCA_021847985.1 Actinomycetes bacterium
GGCACCTCCGGCACCTCCGGCACCTCCGGCACCTCCGGCACCTCCGGCACCTCCGGCACCTCCGGCACCTCCGGCACCTCCACTAGCGGCGGGAACACCCAGGCAAGTAGCAATGGCTCAACGCCGACCACTGCCGCCGTAAGCGAGGCCAGCAGCAGCGGTTCCACAACGACCGCTGCCGCCGTAAGCGAGGCCAGCAGCAGCGGTTCCACAACGACCACTGCCGCCGCCGCCGCAAGTTCGTCTCAGTCGACTTCGGTGACCGTCCCGGCAACGAACACCGGCACCCCGCTTGTGTCCGAGTATTGGAGGATCGCTTTTGGGGTGCTTGCGACACTGGGAGCACTGCTCGTCTTCCCATGGCGACGTCGCCGAGCTGCTTAGAGGCCATCGCCAAGGCTCCGACTAGCAACGAACATTGCATCGACGAACGGGGGTGGCCGACAGGCTGCCCCCGCTTTTGCACATGCCCTTCCGTTAATGCCGCAAGTTCGAGCGAAATGTCGGTAAAAATACCCCTTGGGGTATGCTGACAACGTACGCCATTCATCAACCGGAATAGAGGACGCGATGGCAGAGCTTGCAGTTTTCGTCGATAAGGACATGGCCACGGCGGAGGCCGAAATCCGCGCCGCGCTGGCAGCACGGGGCTTTGGCGTTCTGACCGAGATCGACGTCGCCGCCACCCTTAAGAACAAGATCGGGGTCGAGCGGTCGGCACTCAAGATCCTTGGAGCCTGCAATCCCGGCTTCGCGCACCGTGCGCTGGAAGCGGATCCCAACGTCGCGCTGTTCATGCCCTGCAACGTGGTGCTCGAGCAGGTGGGCGACCGCGTCAAGGTTTCGGCCATGGACCCGTCGTCGATGATGCAGGATCCCGGCATCAAAGAGATCGCCGACGAAGCCACCAAGCTGCTCGACGAGGCGCTTCACTCCATCTGAGGCGATTCCTCGGCGGCGATCAGCTTCCCGTCTGGGTATAGGTGACGGTGCGCGCCGGCAGCCAGTGCACTTGTAACTTCGACTGATCCAGAACGGAGTGCAGGTACTTGCAGGTGCCCTTGTACTCCGAGGAGTGGGTCTTCCCCGTGCTGGTGCGCTCGGTGACGCCCGCGGAGCAGATCGTCCTGGTCACGACCTTCGGGGTTGGTGGCGGCAGGGTAGCGGCTACCTTTGACGCGGCTATCTCGGTGGGCTTCCACGCCTGTGTCTGGGAGGCCGACTTGTGATGGGAAGAAACGGTCGACTGCCACAAGAGCGCAACCAGTATCCCGACCGCGAGGATGCTCCCATCGATCAAGGCCGCCATGGGACCGATGCGGTCGCCTTTCTCGAACACCTGGTCGATGACGTCGAGTTGCTGGCCCTGTCCTTTTCTTTCAGGCGTGCTGTCGCCGTCGGGATGTGATTCGTTGCTCAAGCTCAAGAGTGGTTCCTCTGGTCTGCCCTGGGGCGCCACGGACCAGCGCAATGGCGCAGTGCGATGTGGCTTTGTTTCAAGTCTAGGTCCGGTGCGGATCTAAATTGGGTGTGACGTCGCCCAACTCGTGCCGGGTGGGCGCCTGGTAAGACCGAGCCACATTGGGGGCCAAATGGCCGAATCAGATGATTCCCTTAGTCGCATGCCGAGCTCACAGCCGCCTGAGGCGACCCTCGACGTCATCGGAGGCAGGTTGGCCGAGGTGGGTGGACACGAGGTTGTCAGAGTGCTTCCGACACGCGCGCGGAGGACGGTCGGCGCCTGGTGCTTCGCCGACCATATCGGCCCTCGATACGTCACCGAAAACGATGGCGAGAACATCGCACCTCATCCGCACATCGGTTTGCAGACCGTAACCTGGCTGCTCAGCGGAGAGTTGGTGCATCGCGACAGCCTTGGCTCCGAGCAGGTGATCCGGCCCGGGGGCCTGAATCTGATGACCGCCGGCGGCGGTGTAGCTCACTCCGAGGAAGGAGTGCCGGGCTTCGTGGGATCCCTGCATGGGATCCAGCTCTGGGTGGCCCAGCCATCGTCGACGCGAGAGCTATCCCCCGCCTTCGAGCACCACGACGCGCTCCCCGAAATCTCGCTGCGCAACGCGGCTGCAACTGTGTTCGTGGGCGACTTTGGCGAAGCCGGCTCCCCGGCGCGCCGAGACACCGAGCACGCCGGAGTCCAGCTGACGCTCGGGGTCGGAAAGACGTTGCTCCCACTGGAGACGTCTTGGGAATACGGGCTCATCATGCTTTCGGGGCTTGCCGAGGCCGAGGGTGAGAAGCTCGCTCCAGGAAGCCTCTACTACTTGGGTGGGCGACGCGACGAGCTGGAGATAAGCACGCTCGAGAGTGGTACGGCCATCCTTATTGGTGGAGTTCCCTTCCAGGAGAAGGTCTTCATGTGGTGGAACTTTGTCGCCCGCTCCCGCGAGGAGGTGGAGGCGGCATACAGGCAGTGGCGGCGAGACGACAGGGAGCGCTTCCCGGCCGTTTCGTCTCGGTTGGCGAGAATTCCTGCCCCGAGACCCATGTGGCTCACCGGCGAGAACTGAGGATCGAGGAGGGCGAGATGCGCCTGGAGGAATACGGGCGGCTGGACGCTACCCAGCTCGCGGAGCTGGTCGGCGAGGGGAGCCTTTCCGCGCCCGAAGCCGTCGAGCTGGCGATCGAGGCCGCCGAGAGCCTTAATCCGGAGCTAAACGCGATAATTCACCCACGCTATGAGCGAGCGCTCCATGAGGCTCGCAGCGTGGATGTGGACGCCCCGTTTGCGGGCGTGCCCATAGTGCTGAAGGACCTGGGAGCCCCGATGGCCGGCGAGCCTTATTATGCGGGCACGGCTTTCCTGCGCGACCTCAACTACGTCCCCAAGGGCGACTCTTATCTGACCTCCCGCCTGCGCAATGCGGGCTTCATCGTCATCGGGCGCACCAACTGCCCGGAGATGGGAACGAACATAACCACCGAGCCACTCACCTATGGGCCGACCCACAATCCTTGGAGGAGCTCCCATTCACCGGGGGGCTCGTCGGGAGGCAGCGCCGCGGCGGTTTCGGCCGGCATCGTCCCGGTGGCGCATGGCAATGATGGCGGGGGTTCGATTCGCATTCCGGCCAGCTGCTGTGGCCTGGTGGGCCTAAAGCCTTCACGGGGAAGAGTGTCGGCGGGCCCCTTCGCCGGTGACTCCTGGGCGGGCTCGGCGATCGACAACTCGCTCGCGCGCTCGGTCCGGGACGCCGCGGCAATGCTGGACGTCCTGGCGGGCTACGAGCCAGGCGACCCTTACACCGCACCTCCGCCGGCTCGCCCCTTCTCGAACGAGGTGGGCGCGCCTCCGGGCAGGCTGCGAATCGGGTTTCTTGATCGGCCTGCCCTGGACAGCTTCTCCGCCGACCCCGAATGCTCGGCGGCGGTGACCGCCACTGCGCGCCTGCTGGAAGGCCTGGGCCACCTCGTCGAAGAGGCGCATCCGGCGGCCTTGGAGCGTGAGGGATTCCAGCAGCATTTCTTGACCGTGGTCACCGGCTCAATCGCCGCCGAGATCGATCGCTGGTCGGCGGTACTGGGGCGACGGATCGGGCCCGAGATGCTCGAGCCCGACAATGCGACCTTCTACCGCATGGGCACCGCTGTGAGCGCTTCCACGTACCTGCAGGCTGTGCAGTGGCTTCACGACTATCGCATACGAATGGCGGAGTTCTGGCATGTCGAAGGCTTCGACGTGCTTCTGACCCCTACGATTGCCAAGCCGCCGCCCGAGCTGGGGTACCTGTCCGACCCCGAGCATGGCCAGGCGCGCATCCCCGAGTACCAGCAGTTCACCGCTCAGTTCAACGTCACCGGCCAACCCGCCGTGTCGCTTCCGGTGGCGCTTTCGGGGGCGGGGCTTCCGATTGGCGTGCAGCTGGTGGCGGCCTACGGCCGCGAGGACGTGCTAATTCGGCTTGCGTCACAGCTCGAGCAGGCCGGAGCCTTTGTCGACGATGTGCCGGGAACCTTCGCCGGCGCTGCCCTATAGCTCCAGCTCCACCTCGACCAGCGTCTCCTCCAGGGTCGGGTCGGTGATCAAGTCGATCTCGTGGGCACCGGTGGCGCACAGCAGGTCGGCCCTTGCCTGGGCCACTTGGCTGACCACTTCCTGATTCCCCGTGACGCGAAGCTTGGCGACTGGGGTCTTCATCGAGGTCTTGGCCTCGGTTTTGGCACGGCGCACGCGTGACAGCACCAGGTAGGCCGCCTCGGGGTCGAAACCCTCGGTGAGCCCGGTCAGGAGCGTGGATCCGGGAACCAGCTCGGCGAAGAGGCGCTGCGCCTCGACGAAGACCGAATGTTCACTCGGCCAATCCGTCAGGTGGATCGAACCCGGCTGGAACCAGGACCAGACCTCCTCGGTGACGAAAGGCAGGAAGGGCGCAAAGAGCCTGAGGAACACGCGCACCGCGGTCGTCAAAGCGACGCGAGCCGACATTGTCTCTGCAAAGGTGAAGGACGTCTTCCCGACGGTTTCGCCATAGGCACGCAGCTTGACAAGCTCCAGGTAGTCGTCGCAGAAGCTCCAGAAGAAGCTCTCCACCACTTCCAGCGCCCTGGTGTGGTCGTACTCCTCGAGTGCCGCGGTGGCCAGTGCCACGGTCTTCTTGAGTTGCTCGAGTAGCGCCGCGTCCAGGGCGGTAAGGATGACCTGGCGGTCGGGGTCGGCGGGTGGCCGACCCGAGGCAATGGAGAGGGCGAACTTGGAGGCGTTGAGGATCTTGATGGCCAAGCGGCGGCCGACCCGCATGGTGTTCTCGTCGGCTGCAGTGTCCACTCCGGGCCTGCTGTTGGCCGCCCAGTAGCGCAACGAGTCGGCTCCGTGCTTCTCGATAAGCGGCATCGGAGTGACGACGTTGCCCTTGGACTTGGACATCTTCTTGCGGTCCGGATCGAGGACGAAGCCGGAGATGACCGTATTGTGCCAGGGAAGTTCTCCCTGGGAGAGCGCGGAGCGGAGCACGGTGTAGAAGAGCCAGGTGCGGATGATGTCCTGGCCCTGGGGGCGCAGATCCATTGGGAAGAGGCGGGCGAAGAGCTCGGGATCCTCCTCCCAGCCCGTTGCGATCTGCGGGGTCAATGAAGATGTGGCCCAGGTGTCCATGACGTCACTGTCGCCGACGAAGCCCCCCGGCTTGCCGCGCTGGTCGGGATCGTAGCCCGCGGGGGTGTCCTGGAAGGGATCGATGGGCAGCTCATCGTCCTCGGGAATGATGGGATTATCCCGGTCGACCTTGCCCTGCGCATCGATCGGATACCAGACCGGGATCGGGATTCCGAAGTAGCGCTGGCGGGAGATGTTCCAGTCGGAGGCGAGCCCGCGGACCCAGTTGTCGTAACGGACCTTCATGAATGGCGGGATCCAGTTCAGTTCCTCGCCCAGGCGGAGTAGGAGTTCCTTATGGTTGAGGGTGCGGATGTACCACTGCCAGGAGGTGACCACCTCGAGCGGCTTTTCGCCCTTCTCGTAGTACTTGACGGCATGGCGTATCTTGCGTGGCTCGGCCACGAAGTAGCGCCTCTCCTCCAGCAGGGTGGCTATCGCCTTGCGCGCCTGGCGCACCGACTTGGCCGACATCTCCTCGTAGCACTCGGCGGCGGTCTCCGGGTCCCGGCTGGGGAAGCGCTCGGAGGTGAAGTCGATTGGCACCATCCTGCCGTAGCGGTCGATGACGGGGCGGGTGGGCAGTTCCAGGTCACGCCACCACTGCACATCGGTCATATCGCCGAAGGTGCACACCATGGCCATGCCCGAACCCTTCTCGGGTTCGGCGAGCGGGTGGGCGAGGATGGGAACTTCGATGCCGAAGAGGGGAGTGATCGCGCTTTTGCCGAAGAATTCGGCGTAGCGCTTGTCGTCCGGGTGCGCGACGAGAGCGACACAGGCCGGGAGCAGTTCGGGACGTGTGGACTGTATCTCGAGCCTCCCGCCCCCGTCGGCCAAGTCGAAGGCGAAGGAGAAGAATTCGCCATCGGTCTCGCGATCCTCGAGCTCGGCCTGGGAGACGGCGGTCTGGAAGTCTACGTCCCACAGGGTGGGCGACTCGGCGTGGTAGAGGTGACCGGTGCGGAAGAGGCGCACGAAGCTGAGCTGGCTGACTCGCTGTGCACGCTGGCCGATGGTGGTGTAGGTGCGGTTCCAGTCGACCGAGAGTCCCAAGGTCCGCCAAAGGTTCTCGAAGGCCTGCTCGTCCTCGGTGGTCAGCTTCTGGCAGGCGGCGATGAAGTTGGTCCGCGAGACCGGGGTGTGCCGCTCCTTGGAATCCGCCTTGGGAGTGGGCACGAAGTTGGGGACGTAGGGGATGGAGGGGTCGCAGGTGATCCCGTAGTAGTTCTGCACCCGGCGCTCGGTGGGGAGGCCGTTGTCGTCCCAGCCCATCGGGTAGAAGACGTTGTGCCCTCGCATCCTCTTGAAGCGGGCCACGATGTCGGTATGGGTGAAGGAGAGCACGTGTCCGGCGTGTAGCGAGCCCGAGACGGTCGGCGGAGGCGTGTCGATCGCGTAGATGGGTCGCTCTTCGTCGGCAGGGTCGAAGGCGTAGGTGTGCCGCTCATCCCATACGGCGCTCCAGGACGCCTCGAGGCCATCGAGTGTCGGCTTCTCCGGGACTGAATAGCTCATCTTCGCCTTTACCGTGTCTTATGTGATCCGCTTGCACAACAGCGCGACCGGCAGGATCGAGGAGCTGCATCCAGTAATCCCCGGGACCGTATCGATGTACGTCTGCGGACCAACGGTCTATGACGTGCCGCACATCGGCCACGGGCGCTTCGTGCTCGTATTCGATATTTTACGCCGCTATCTGCAGCACTTGGGCTTGACAGTTGTGCACGTCTCCAACATCACCGACGTGGACGACAAGATCCTGAAGCGAGCGGCCGAGGAGGGTCGCGAACCCTGGGAGGTGGCCGCCACCTACGAGGGCGTCTGGTGGGACACCCTCGAAGCCCTGGACGTTCTGCGCCCCAACCATGTCCCACACGCCACCGACTACATCCCCAAGATGATCGAGTTCATAAGCACCCTTGTCGAGGCGGGCAAGGCCTATGTGAGCTCCGACGGCGTCTACTTCGACGTCTCCACAGTTGCCGATTACGGGCTCCTGGCCCACCAGAGCCTGGAGTCACTGAGGTCCGGGGCCAGGGTGGAGGCGAACGAGAACAAGCGGTCCCAGCTCGACTTCGCTCTCTGGAAGCTCACCCCCGAGGACCGCTGGGCCTGGGATTCGCCCTGGGGGAGAGGCCGGCCCGGCTGGCACACCGAGTGCGTGGTCATGTCCGAGGACCTGCTGGGCAAGAGCTTCGACATCCACGGCGGGGGATCGGACCTGATGTTTCCCCATCACGAGAACGAACGCGCCCAGGCCTCCTGCCTCGGTCATCCCTTTGCCCACATATGGGTGCACAACGGATTCCTGGTGGCCGGGACCGAGAAGATGTCAAAGTCTCTGGGGAACTTCATCACCTTGCCCGAGCTGGTCGGATCCAATGACCCGCGTGCGTACCGGCTGCTGGTACTGCAGGCCCATTACCGCTCGCCGCTGGCCGTCAGCGTGGAACTGGCGGCGGACGGAGCCCGGGCGCTGGCCCGTATCGATCAGGCTCTGGCCCGGTTGGATGCCGAGGGGCTGGCGGGGGCCGAACCCGACGCTCAGGTGATGGCCGCCTTCCACGAGGCGATGGACGACGACTTGGACACCCCGGCCGCAACCGCGCTGCTATTTCAGAGCGTGACCAGGCTCAATTCCCTCATCGACCAGGGGGAGCGTGATTCCGCAGCAGCGATCGGCGCCGCCGTGTCGACAGTCTTCGGTGTTCTGGGCCTTTCCGCCCGGACCGCCGCCGGCGAAGTCCCCGCCGAGGTGGCCGATCTCTTCGCCCGGCGCGAGAGGGCCCGCGCCGATCGCGACTACGCGCTCTCGGACACGCTGCGCGACCAGCTTGTCGATCTCGGCTGGGTGGTGGAGGACGCCAAGGGCGGGGGAGTGCTGAAGCCAAGGCTTCCCTGACCGTCTCTTCGGCGCACGTCCAGGTGCCTCCGCCTTGTCGCGGCTACTCGAGTTACTGTATGGTAAGTTACTAAGTAGTAACCGCTTTCCGACGCTTGCCGAGGTGTACGATGGCCGACTTTTCCATGGCACTCAACGAGGACCAGGAGTCACTGAAGACCTGGGTCCACGACTTTGCTGAGAACGTGATCCGCCCTGCGGCGCACGAGTGGGACGAGAGGGAGGAGACCCCTTGGCCCATCATTCGTGAGGCCGCCAAGATCGGGCTTTACTCGTTCGACTTCATTGCCAACGCCTACGCCGACAAGACCGGTCTTACCATGGCGCTGGTGAACGAGGAGATGGCCTGGGGCGATGCCGGCATCGCGCTGGCGATCTTCGGCTCCACCCTCGCCGTGGCGGGCATCTTCGCCAACGGGACGCCCGAGCAGATCGGCGAGTGGATCCCGCAGTGCTTCGGAACCGCCGACGATCCCAGGCTCGCGGCCTTTGCGGTGACCGAGCCTGACGCCGGAAGCGACGTGAGCGCTCTCCGGACACGCGCCGTCTATGACGAGGCGACCGATACCTGGACCCTGAACGGCACCAAGACCTGGATCACCAATGGCGGGATAGCCGACATCCACGTGGTCGTGGCCGCCGTCGACCCCGCGCTTGGCTCCCGCGGCCAGGCGTCCTTCGTCATTCCCCCGAACACCCCCGGGCTTCGCCAGGGGCAGAAGTTCAAGAAGATGGGCATCCGTGCCTCCCATACCGCCGAGGTGATCCTCGAGGACGTGAAGCTTCCCGGGCGCATGCTGCTCGGTGGCAAGGAGAAGCTCGACGAGAGGCTCGCACGGGCGCGGGAGGGGCGACGTTCGTCCACCCAGGCGGCGATGGCCACCTTCGAGGCCAGCCGCCCCATGGTCGGCGCGCAGGCGCTCGGCATCGCGCGCGCGGCTTATGAGTACGCGCTCGACTACGCCAAGGAGCGCAAGCAGTTCGGCAAGGCAATCATCGAGAACCAGGCGATAGCCTTCAAGCTCGCCGACATGGCCATGCGCGTCGAGGCTTCGCGCCTCCTGGTTTGGCACGCGGCCTGGATGGCGGCGAGCGGAACCAAGTTCACCAAGGGGGAGGGCTCGATGTCCAAGGCCTTTGCCGGAGAGACCGCGGTGTGGGTCACCGAGCAGGCGATCCAGATCATGGGCGGCTACGGGTACGTTCGCGAATATCCGGTCGAGCGCTGGCACCGTGACTCGAAGATCTACACCATCTTCGAAGGTACATCGGAGATCCAGCGCCTGGTTATCGCGCGCGCCATATCAGGTCTCCGCATCTGATACTCCCGGCCCGCCGTAGTCCGAGTTGTGGCGACTGCGGGCGGGCACATTGACCCGGGACGGCGCACCCAGCACATGCACAAAGAGCGTGTCGAGAGCGTGTCGACGTACTCATGTGCTACATGTGACGCATATGAAGACCATTGGAGTGCGCGAGCTTCAACGACATGCCTCGGCGGCACTGCGACGCGTGGCACGCGGTGAGACCATCGGCGTTACAGATCGGGGCCGTTTGGTGGCGATTCTCAGTGCTCCGTCGACTGCGTCGGGTGCGTCGGCGCTGGTCGCATCCAACCGGGTAAGACTGGCACGTCGGCGACCGGCCAACCTTCCAGCGCCGGTTAGCACGTCGAGATCAACTTCTGAGGTACTCGATGAGTTGCGAGACGAACGCTAGAGCTCATGGTTTGGTATCTCGATACGTCCGCGTTTCTCAAGCTGATAACGACGGAGCGCGAGTCAGACGCGATGCGGGAATGGTTCTCCTCGCACGATTCGGTATGGTCCTCCCAACTGCTACACACCGAGGCGCTTCGAGCAGGTTCTCGACTCGGCATTGACGCCGATGTGATTGAGGATGCGCTGGAGACGGTTTCGTTGGTCATGCCCAGTGCCACAACTTTTTTCGTCGCCGGCCAGCTCCCATCACCGTCGCTTCGCTCA
>JAJZNF010000002.1 GCA_021847985.1 Actinomycetes bacterium
CAAGTGAAGCGTTCCCATCATGCCGACTGGCCCCAACCCACCGGTCCGCCACGTGCGACAATCCGACCGCCTAACTGAACGGTATTGGGTTTAGGGGCAGCCACCAAAAGACCATCAAAGTTGTGGATGCCGCTTAGGCGGCAATTACGTATCTTTTCTCACGAAGTGCGGGTTTACCGCAATTCGCGGGGAGGGTCGGTCGTCTCTATCGCCTCCACCAGGACTCCGGTAAGCCCGGCGCCTCTCCGTTGAGCTTGTACACCTGGTTCAAAGCGGCCAGGGCGGGCTCTGGACAAGGAGGGAACAATGATCTTTCGCAGACGGCTTCTGACACCGCTGATCGCCGGCGTCTTGCTGGCAGGAGGCGGAACCGCTTTCCTGGCGACCAACTCGCAGCCGGTATCCGGTGAGGGTGTCTCCAATCAGGTGGTCGACGGGTATGCCATCACCAACATCCACTACAACGTTGCTGTGCCGTCACAGCCGCTGGACGATCCGCCGCCTCCCCCCAGTCACCTAAGCGTGACATCGGTGAGCTTCACGGCGACCACGACGTGGAGTGGGGAGCTCCGGGCACAGCAAGGCTTCGTCCGGCTGGATCCGCCACCTCCTCCGCCAGGGATGCCGCCCATGGCTTGGAGTGGGTGCGCGATATCGGCTTACCCCAACTCTTACACCACCGATTTCACCTGCACGCTCAACCCCGCCGTTCCCGTGAACGGCCCCGGTCCGGCTAACCAAGGGTGGATCGACAGCCTCCAGATCGAGGTCAACCAGTAATCCTCACCGCTACACGCCGAGCGTATCCTCGTTGAGGGCGGCAAGTACCCACTTGGCGGGTACTTGCCGCACCGGTGTCTCTCGAAAGCCGGAGAAGAGATGAATCCCTTCCGAGCCATGCGGCGACTTATCCTCGTCGCCACTATCGCGGCGCTGGGCTGGTGGGGCTTTGCGCCCACCGCCATTGGCGGTCAGGACACCTACATATTCCTGTCGGGAACCAGCATGCTTCCTGCCTTCAGAACCGGCGACCTTGTCGTTGTCAGAAAGAGTGCCACATACCCCGTTGGAGCCGTTGCTGCATACATGACCCCGCAACTCAAGGCTCCGATCTTCCACCAGATAATTGGCAAGGACGCAGGCAGGTACATCTTCAAAGGCGAGAACAACGCCTTTGTGGACCCCTCACGCCCCGGCTCCTCCGAGATAATTGGTCGGCTCTGGCTTGACTTAGGTCAGTTTGGAAAGATCGTGAAACTCTGGCGCGTACCGGCAGTCGGCGCTACGATTCTGGGCACCTCAGGAATGTATGTGTTCTGGCCGAAGCGAAAACTCCGGCGCATGCGTCTGAGGAGGTATGGCTATGGGAGTTGACCCCGTCGCCCAACTGCGCACGCTGCGTACCCTCGCCACGTTTGCGGGGCTGTGCATGATCGGAGCTCTTGCCTTCGGGTTACTGGGCGGCGCCGCTCTGTTGCGGCCGGTGCGCAGCCTGGCCGCACGTCCAACCGTCTATACCAGCCGGGGCGTGCTTTCCTATGCCGGCATTCCGGATTCGAACTCGATCTATGGAACCGGAGGAGCGACGAGCGGCATGCCGCTTTTCATCTCCCAGCTCAGCGTGGTTCGCTTTGACTATCGCTACCAGCTGGCCGGAGGCGGGGCCGAGGATCTTACCGGCACCCTCAGTCTGACGCTGGTGGTCGAAGACCAGGGCATCACCCGCGTCATCGCAAGTGCGGGACCACAGCATTTCAACGCCCCCACCGCCGCTATCCAGATCGAGCTGCCATTGGCCGCATATCAGGAGCGGATCGGCGAGCTCGATGCTGCGCTTGGGCCAGGGCTCTACACTCTCGCAGTCGAGCCGCGAGTGCAGCTGCAGGGGGTGGCCGGTGGCCGGCCTCTCAAGCTGCACTTTGGCTCCCCCTATGCCTTCCAGGCAAGCGCAGCCTCGATCGTTCCGACTCAAGCTGGCGGCACGGTGAACGCGACCGGCGTGTCGCCGTCGTGGTTCGCTCAAAGCGCAACGCAAGAGGTTCTCTCAACCACGCCAGTCCAGTCGAGTATCGGAGTGGGGCCGGTCATGCTGCCTGTCTCATCCACCCGCGATGTCGCTTTGGCGGGCTTCGTCGTACTAACCGCGATCGCCGCTCTGCTTACGTCTCGCCTGAGGGAAAAGCTGCGACGCGACGTGCGCCTACAGATCGCCTGGCAGCATCAAGGAAGCCTGATCAAGATAGAGCGATGGCCAGGCGGTGACTTCAGGGTCGTGGAGGTCGATTCGATGCCGGCGCTGGCCAGGCTGGCCAAGCGGCTTGAGGTGCCGATCCTGCAGCTGGACGCGGAAGACGCCACGTCTTACCTGGTTCTCGAAGGATTGGTGGGTTACAGGTACACGGCCCGTCTCCCTGCCGTCGTTGCAGTGCCGACTCGCACATCCAAGGCAGGGGTCAATAGCCCGCAGAACGCACCCGCAGTGAGCGCCGCCGCCACGGCAGCCAGTCCGGAAGCCATCTGACGCGATGTTGACTGTCGGCGCACCCGCCCACCGGAAACCCTGGAAAGTTCACCAGCGGTACGGACTCCGGCTGGTTACGACACCTGTGCTAGCTACTTGCGCCGGCAAGCAGGTCTTGTCTGGCACGGATATCCGCGCTTCACCGCCAGGGGGTGGCCGGGGAATCTTTGCTGCGGGGTGAATAGCGGCTCCAGGGACGGCTTGACCGCCCGAGATGAGGTGAGGGGAGTGGAGACTTCTGTAACGATCGACAGCACGCTTCGGCACGCCAGGAGCCGGCGTCCTTGGGGCTCCAACAGGGTCGGTTCAAGGTGGCGCGCGCGACCCGGGATTTGGGGGGCCGCCGCCACCGGCGTGCTTCCGGCACTGGTGATCTGGCTCCTGCAGGTGCGGCTTCCGGCGCTCGGCGACACGCAGAACGGCCAGATCGCCCAGTTTGTTGCTCTCGCCACGCTCGCGCTGGCCTTTGCCGCGACCACGGGATGCCTTGTTCTATGGCAGAGCGAGGCCGGATCTACCCGTTGGCTGGTCGCCGGCGTCGGCTTGCTCCTGCTTGGCTCGTTTCAGGCCTGGTACCTCGTACAGGGCTTTGCCAGGGGCATCACCGGACGTCCAGGCATGTCCCTCGTGTCCTTCGCCTGCCTGGCAACAGGCGTTTCGCTCATGGGCCTGCCGTCCCTCTGGACACTGCTTAGTCGCCGGAACGTATCACGATTGCGCAGTTGGCAGATGGCGACGCTTGCCGCTGAAGCTGCCGGAGTCATCGTCCTGACCGAATTGTTCTTGAGGGGTGGACTCCTGAGCGCGACCGCAGCAGGAGTGGTGGCGGCGTGCGTTTGTGTGGCCGGGGCGGCCGGCTACGCGAGTGCCTGGTGGATAAAGCACGAGCAGGTTGACGCCTACATCTCCGTCTCGCTGCTTGGGCTTGCCCAGGCAGCAGTCGCCGGAGCCGCGATCCGGCCACCGCTCGCCAGCGGGCCCCTTACGGCATCGCTCCTGCGCTTTATCGCCCTGGCCAGTCTCTGCATCGGCCTGGCGCTCGAATTCCGCCGGCGTGCCACCGAGCGCGACAAAGCGGCCCACGAAGCGGATTTGGCCGCCAACAAGCTCGAGCACGAGCTAGAAGAGGAGAAGGCCAGGCTGCGCAACTCCAATCACGAGCTCAGATCGGTGCTGCTTGTCGTCGAAGCGGGCGTTGAACTCCTCCAAGCCAGTGAACAGTGCTTCCGGGATGAGGCGAAGGCCCGAGAGGCGTTAAGGCTTGTCCATCGCGGAGCTCAGGCACTGGCGGGTGTGGTCCTGGCCGACGAGACAAACGAAGGGGACTTCGACGCGGTCGAGACCGCAAACTTCGAGGTATCCAACGCACGTGCGCTTGGACTCGACGTGGAGCTGATCGCCGCAGGGGACGAGGTCCTCGCCCACGGAGACCAGGTGGCGACCGCACGGGCGCTGAGAGTTCTCCTGGACAACGCCCGCGTCCATGCCCCAGGCTGCACTGCGGTGGTGGAGGTCGAAAAATCCGGGTCCGAGGTTGTCGTCCGGATTTGCGACAATGGTCCTGGCAGCGGACATCAGCACACACCCATAGGCGTGAATCCAGGGCGGATTAGCCCTCACACCCAGTCCCCCGGCCACGGTCTGGGCTTGGCGATCGCCCGGGCATTGCTGGACAACCAAGGGGGAAAGTTGATCGCCGGGACCGCACCAGGAGGTGGAGCCCGATTCGAGATGCACCTCGTCGCCGCTCCCGCGCCTTACACCGTTCCGCCGCCGGCTATGGCTACTCCGCAAGCCTGCGAACTCCAGGCCTGAGGGCGGGGCTGACCATGTTGGCCGCACGCCCGGCGGCGGGACTTAAACGGCAGGGGATTTTTGCCCTGCTCATCGACAACCATGACCTGGTTACCAGCAGCCTCGCCAGCCTATTGCACACCCAATCAGTCGAAGTGGGCGTCGCAGTCCGGAGGCCGCTGAGTGCCGCGAGCGTACTTGCCGAAGCCGGCACGTTCGTCGCGACTCGACCCACCTTTAGCCACTTCGCACTTCTCGACCTGAACCTGAGCGCGGACCTCGATGGCGCGGACCTGGTGTCACCACTTAAGCAGGTCGGATACCAGGTGATCATCCTGACCGGAGTATCCGACCGGATCCGTCTCGCCCGCTGCCTGGCTGACGGCGCGGCGGCCATCTTCAACAAGACAAGGCCCTTCAGCGACCTGATGGAAATGATCGATGCCATTGCCGCGGGCAAGTGCGCAGTCCCGGCTACCGAACGCGATCTGATGCTGCATGAACTGCAGGCGCATCTGGACCAAATCACAAAGCTGCGCCAGAGCCTCTCGCACCTCACCGCCGCAGAGCGGGCGGTGCTGGCAAAACTAAGACTCGGACTGGACGCCGAAGAGATCGCGCGTGAGACCTACGTCTCGATCCACACGATACGCAGCCACATCCACTGGATCCTGGTGAAACTCGGTGTGCATTCCCAGCGCGAGGCGATACGGATGGCCGAGGCTGCGGAACGGGGTGTTTGGCAGGGCGGAGCGCAGCCTCCACGCGCGCACTGGCCGTGAGCATCAGCCGGCACGGAATCGGGCTGGATCCGAGGTTATCAAAGCCTGGCTCCAGCATTACCTGCCGAACCGCGCCTCGACCTGTGGACCAACCCCGCTATCCAGGGGGCCGAACCCTGGCGCCTATAAGGTGCCGGACCGCATACCGTTGGCAGTCAGTCCCGATTGGGAAGCCGCGTCACGTGCCCGAGTACTTCCGCCCGGCCTTTTGGCCAGCGGCAAACTCGTGCGTTAACTCTTACATGGCCAATCCCTCACCACGGGGATTTCCGGCACATCGAGCTAATCGCGGATGAATGGCGTCAAGGATGGAACAGCCAACCGGAACTTCGGGTTGGAGTGCAACCTCGCTCCAACAGAGCTGTCCCGGGACGTGCCCAGGGTTGGACCGTGCAAAAGTGAGGCGATCCGCCAGGCCCTATGCGCTGGCCATGGCGCAGAGCCGGGTGAAGCGCAGAACCACAGTGTGGCGTAGATGCGGATGCAGTCGAAGCAGCTCCTAGCTAGCGTTCGAGTTCGCCGAAGCCACTACCGGACCGCAGGCGCCGTACCCGACCCAAGCAGGTGTCCCGCTGGACACGCCCAAACCGGCGGCGCCATGGCCGGCCTCGACATAATCTCTTTGGGTTCGGACCGTATGGCCGAGCCCGTACAGCTCTTCGGGATCTTCCTCTCCTTGATCCTGGCCCGCCTGGCGCATCCGGGTTGCTCCTTCACCGACCTGGACCACATCTGCCTGGACGCCTCCAGCGAGAGCTGATCCGGCTCCGCCGGGGCGATCTTCAAGCGATCCCTCTGTGCTAGCTTTTGCCCCAGGGGGGATGCCATGGGTGTCAAGAAGTACGTCGTTCCGGTCGAACTGACGGGCTGGAAGACCCAGGACAACACCGGAGCAGTCCAGTTCAGTTGGGACTACGACTCCGGGCGCGAGAAACTGCTCTCGCTGTATGACAAGGGCAAGAGGCGCCAATGGGACGCCAAGGTCCGTATCGACTGGGACCGGCAGGTCGACCTGGACAATCCGCTGGGCAACGAGGACTACTACGTGCCCATCTACGGATCACCCGTCTGGGAGCGGATGGACGCCAAGGCGCGCGGCGAACTCAAGCTACACCTGGCGACCTGGCAGTTCTCCCAATTCCTGCACGGCGAGCAGGGGGCGCTCATATGCGCCTCCAAGATCGTCCAGAACGTGCCGGACATGGACGCCAAGTTCTACGCGGCGACCCAGGTGATGGACGAGGCCCGTCACGTCGAGGTCTACTCCACCTTCCTGAACAAGCTCGAACTGGCCTACCCCATCAACCCGAACCTGCGCAGCATCCTGGACCAGGTGCTGAGCGACTCACGCTGGGACATGACCTACCTGGGGATGCAGGTCCTAATCGAAGGTCTGGCCCTGGCCGCCTTCGGCATGATCCGCAATCTCACCGGCAACCAGCTGGCCCGCGACCTCACGGCCTATGTGATGCAGGACGAGGCAAGGCACGTCGCCTTCGGACGTAACGCCCTCCGCGACTACTATCCGCAGCTCACCGAAGCCGAGCGGACCGAGCGGGAGGAGTTCTGCGCCGAGGCCTGCAACTTGATGCGCAGCCGCTTCCTGGCTCACGAGGTCTGGGAGACTCTCGGGCTGGGCACCGACGAATGCCTGGAATGGGTGGAGGGCTCGGAGGCCCAGCAGACCTTCCGCAGCCTGCTCTTCACCCGCATAGTGCCGGTGTTGCGCGACATCGGCCTCTTCGGCGAGACCATGCGCTCGGCCTTCGAAAAGATGGGCGTCCTAGCCTTCGCCGACACCGACCTCGATGCGCTCATGGCGGATGACGAGCGGGTGGCAATGGAGATCGACGAGGTGCGCCAAGCCGAGGTGGCCTCCGCCATCCGTGCCGGCGAGGACCGCGACCAGCCGCTCAGCTGAAGCTGGAGGACGGGGGGATGAACCGGTATCCGGCTCCCCTCACCGTCTGGATCAACGCCTCGTGCCCGGGGATGTTGATCTTCTTACGCAGGTAACCCACATACACGTCGACGATGTTCGCCCCCGGGTCGAACGAATAGTCCCACACGTGGTTCAGGATCTGGATCCGGGAGAGCACCTGGTGCGGATTGCGCATGAACAGCTCCAGCAGCGACCACTCGCGCTGGGCGAGCTCGATCCGCTTTCCTCCCCGGAAGGCCACCTTGGAGAGCATGTCGAAGGTGACGTCGGCGACCTCGAGGGTGGTCAGGGACGCGGAGTCGTAGGTGCGAAGCGCCGCGCGGATCCTGGCCAGCAGCTCGTCGAAGGAGAAGGGCTTGGTCACGTAGTCGGTGGCCCCCGCATTGAGGCCCTTCACCTTCTCGGCCACCTCGTCGCGTGCAGTCAGGATGATGACCGGCTTGGAGAACTTGTCCGCCCTCCACTGGGCCAGCACCGACTTGCCGTCGCGCAAGGGGAGCCCGAGATCCAATAGAACGAGGTCGATGTCGTCGGCCATGCCGGGCACGACGCGAGCCGCGGACTCCCCGTCGGAGATGATGCTGGTCGCGTATCCCTCCGCGCGCAATCCGCGCGAAAGGAAGCTGGCGATCTGGGGGTCGTCCTCAACGATGACGATGTTCATCCTTGCTCCTTGACCTGCACTTGGCGGCACATTCTCAGCCGTCCGTAACTCATGTGTGCTCCTCCACCGCGCCGTAGCCATTGGCCAGGCTGAGGGGAAGGACAACGGAGAACTCCGCGCCGCCGAGCCGGGAACGCCCTACCAGTGCGGCTCCCGAGTGCGCCCTGGCCACCGCATCCACGATCGAGAGGCCAAGCCCGGCGCCCTTGGCGTAGGTTCGCGAGCCCCTCTCGAACCGCCCGAAGATGGACGCCTCCATCCCGGGCGGCACGCCCGGTCCCGAGTCCCCGACCGAAATGGTGAGCAGGTGCTGATCCGCACGCGCCGCGATCTCTATCTCGTCACCCTCTCCGGTCGCCTTGACGGCATTCTCGACCAGGTTGAGAATGGCGCCTCGGAGCTTGGGCGCGTCGATGAGCAGTACGAGGTCGGGAGGCTCCGCGTAGCTCCAGGAACGCGGGGCCATCACGGAGGCGGCTGCGAACACGTCGGCCATGAAGGCGCGCAGGTCGACCGGCTCGGTCTGCAGGAAGTCGCGCTCCATGGTACGGCCGAGCATGAGCAGCTGATCGATGAGGCGGCTCATGTACTGGATCTCCTCCAACGCGTACTGGAGGCTCTCCTGATTTTCCGGGCTGAGGGGCTCGCCGAGGCGCTCGATCAGCTCGAGGTTCCCGCGCACTATGGTCAGGGGCGTCTTCAGCTGGTGGGAGACGTCGGAGAGCAGACGCCGCTGCTCGGCCACGGTGGCATCCAGGCGGTCGATCATGTAATCGAAGGTCTTGGCCATGGTGCCCATCTCGTCATCCGGGCCGCTGTAGTCGAGACGCCTGCTGAGGTCGCCGTCGGCGATTCCGGCAGCCGTCGAGGTTATTCCGCCCACCATCCCGAGCACCCGGCGCAGCAGCAGGTACCCGGCACCCACGGTGAAGGCGACCGCGATCGCAGCCTCGGCGATGGCCAGCAACATGACCTGGCGGCTCTCCGCCAGCAGGCTGGTCTCGTCCGCCGCCGCGATGAACACCCCGACGAGGCGTGTCCCCTGTCGGATAGGAGAGGCGAGAACCAGGTAGTGCTTGTTCCCCGCCGGAACGCCCTGCACGACGGTCGAGGCGGGAGCAGCGGCCAGCCAGGCCTTGACCTGACTGGACTTCAGAAGCTGCTCGGAGCCACGCGAACCCAGCGTCGCGCCACCCTTGATACCGACCATGATGGCGCGCGAGGCATCCACCTGGTGACTGGCGAGGTAGCGAGAAGTGGTGCTGAAGATCGAGGAGCCGGGAGCCGCCTCGAGCGCGCGGCTGTACTCGCCTAAGTCGTCGATGAGGATACCGCGCGTGATGCCCAGGGCGTGCGACTTGAAGGTCTGGGCGACCTGGACAGACACCAGGCCGAAAACTGCGGCGGTAACGATCGAAAGGCCGGCTATGAGCCGAGGAACGGTGCCGATCCTCCAGCGCCAGATCTTCCACGGGCCGAGGCGGAAGCCGCGCCGGCTCGAGCGCGCCGAAAACTCGGCCTGGTCCGTCGCCGGCGGCTCCGGACCCAGCGCCACCAGCCCGAGCGGCATCTCGGCTCCGTTGGGAACCACCGTCAATTGTCCCCACCCGATGAATCCGACGACTGGGTCGTGGTGGTGGTGGCGCCGTCCCCGGAGGACTGGCTCGAGTCGCCCGAAGCCTGCTTCGAATCGCTTGAAGGCGCAGTGGTGGTGGTCGAAGAAGGCTGGGTCGTGGTCACCGGCTCCGACGAGGGGGTCGACTTGTCCCCCCCTTCCGAATTCGCCTCCGGATTAATCTCGACCGGAGAAGACGAGCCGGACTCATAAGCAAGCACCGGATTGGTGGGCGACACCACAATCAGCTTGCCGGCCTCGGACGAACTCTCTCCGCCCGGGGAGCTTTGGGCGCCCGATACGCCCGTGGTCGGCGTGGTCGTGGAGGGAACGGCCACCTCGACCGCCTTGGGGAGTTCGCCGCCCGGAGCATGCGGCACGCCGAGCTGCAGGTACGCGGCCGCCAGAACCGCACCCACCACCATCGGCACACCTATGCCCATTATCCTGCCCAAGGTGGCAGAGAGC
>JAJZNF010000023.1 GCA_021847985.1 Actinomycetes bacterium
AGGGCTCACCACCCGGATGCTGGGCGGTCAGGTCGGTGAGATTTCCGTGGATGCGCTCCGCGTCGAACAGCGGGCCATTGCGCTCCGCCAGCCGCTCCGGAAGAATCACCAGTGGCAGAGTGGGGCTGCGGATGCCGGTCGAGGCGTAGCCGGGGCTGCTGTAAGGCGGGTCGATTCGCGTCGCGCCTTCCGTGTAGCTCCTTGCGGTCATCGTTCAAACTCCTTCCAGGACCACCGCGATCCCTTGGCCCACTCCGATGCACATGGTCGCCAGGCCGTATCCTCCGCCTGCCCGGTGCAGGCGCCACGCGAGCGTGGTGAGCAGCCTCGCTCCCGAGGCCCCCAGCGGGTGCCCGATCGCGATCGCGCCTCCCCCCGGGTTGACGATCTCGGGATTCAGGTCCGGCCAGGACTTTATGCAGGCAACAGCTTGGGCGGCGAAAGCCTCGTTCAGCTCGACCGAGGCCAGGTCGCCCCAGCCGATCCCGGCCCGGGCCAGCGCCTTGTTGGCAGCCTCCACCGGGCCGATGCCGAAGAGGTGCGGGTCCACGGCGCTGACGGCGCGCGAGACGACGCGGGCAAGCGGCCGAGCGCCTTCGCGCGAGGCGGTGGCCTCGTCCATCAGCAGCAGGGCGGCGGCCCCGTCGTTCAAGGGAGAGGCGTTCCCGGCGGTCACGGTTCCGTCGGAACGGAACGACGGGCGCAGCTTGGCCAGCTTGTCCAGGGTCGTGTCGGCACGGATGCTCTCGTCCATCTGGAGGGCGACACCTTCCAGCCCGGTGATCTCATCCTTGTATTCTCCGGCCGCCCAGGCCGCGGCGGCACGGCGATGGCTCCTGATCGCAAAGACGTCCTGTTCCTCGCGGGTGGTGGAGTACATTTCGGCCAGTATCTCGGCGCCTTCGCCGAGGGAGACCGTCCAGGGCGCGGGCATCTTCTCGTTCACCATCCGCCACCCAAGGGTGGTGGAGTACATGGTGGCGTTGGCGCGGGGAAATGCCCCTTCGGGCTTGGGCAGGACCCAGGGGGCGCGCGTCATGGACTCGACGCCTCCCGCCAGGATCACTTCGGCGTCTCCGGTCTCGATCGCGCGGCTGGCCTCGATGGCCGCCTCCATTCCCGAGCCGCACAGGCGGTTCACGGTCGCACCCGGCACGGAGGTGGGTAGTCCGGCCAGCAGGCAGGCCATGCGCGCAACGTTGCGATTGTCCTCGCCCGCGCCATTGGTATCCCCGAAGTAGACGTCCTCGATGCGGGCGGGATCGAGTTCGGGGTTGCGCCGCATTATCGAGGCGACCACCGATGCCGCCAGGTCGTCGGGGCGAATTCCGGCCAGGGCGCCGCCGTATCGGCCGAAGTGCGTGCGGGTTCCATCGACGATGAAGCAGGCTGTCATTTTGAACTCCCTTGGGGTCGCTTGGAGACGAGGTGGCGAAGATGCGCCAACTCCGCTTCCGTAGGCGCGGGGGTGACCCTCGGCTCCGGCGCTACGGCCAGCTCCCATCCGGTTGCTTGGCGGGCGGCTTCGACGCTAACCCCGGGATGCAGGTCGGTCAAGGTCAGTTCGCAGGAATCGGGGTCGGGGCGCAGGATCCCGAGATCGGTGATGACCATGCGCGGGCCACTTCCCCTCAGGCCAAGGCGTTCGCGGCTTCCGGGCCCGTCGCCGAAGCCTATCGAGGTGCGGAAGTCGAGCGGGTCCACGAAGGTGCGGCGGCTCTGCTTGATCATTATCATCACCTCCTTGCACGATCCGGCGATCTCCGGCGCCCCGCCCGCTCCCGGCAGGCGCACCTCCGGGCGATCGTAGGGCCCGATCACCGTCGTGTTCAGGTTCGCGAACCGGTCGATTTGAGCAGCCCCCAGGAATCCGACGTCGATCCGGCCGGGCTGGAGCCAGTAGTTGAAGATCTCGGGCACCGAGACCACCGCGTCGGCGGTGTCGGCCAGCTCTCCGTCTCCGATGGACAGAGGCAGCGTCGTAGGCTTCGCGCCGATGCAGCCCGACTCGTATATCAGCACCAGGCCGGGCGCTTGCGTGGCCCGGGCCAGGTTGGCCGCGGTAGAGGGCGCGCCGATCCCGACGAAGCAGACCTGCCCGTCGCGCAGCTCGCGCGCTGCGGCGATGCTCATCATCTCGCTCGGGGTGAACCCGAGGTTCCCGGTTCCCGATCCCGTGCGGGTCACGCCCCCACCTCCAGTACGTTCCTCTCCATCCAGGACAGGAAGGACTCCCGGCTCCTGCTGATGGCCTCCCACTCGCTGTAGAAGGCGTTGTCGCGCTCGTAGAACCCCGAGGCGTACGAGGGGTGCGCACCACCCGGCACGTGCGCGACGGCGGTCACCGCCCAGGTGGGCAGCACCACCCCACCGGGGCGGAGCTCGATCGTCTGCACGATCTCCTCCACGGTGACGATCGACCTCGAAGAGGCCAGAACCGCCTCCTTCTGCACGCCGGTGAGCCCCCACATCTGCACGTTGCCGTGCACGTCGGCCTGCTGCGCATGGATGATGGCGACATCGGGGTTGATGGCGGGCACCGCTGCCAGCGTCTCACCCGTGAAGGGGCACTGCACCGACTTGATGTTGCCAACCCTTTCCACCAGCCCCGTCCCCGCGTAGCCGCGCAGGATCGCGAAGGGAAGGCCCGAGGCGCCGGCGACGAAGCGGTTGGTCAGGCCGGCGTGGCTGTGCTCCTCGATTTCGAGCGATGTCGGCCAGCCGTTCTCGATGGCGTCGCGGAAGCGGTGAAGCGAGCCGACGCCCGGGTTCCCGCCCCAGGAGAAGACCAGCTTGTCTGCGACGCCCATTCCGATGAGCTGGTCGAAGATTAGGTCCGGGGTGAGGCGAACCAAGGTGAGGTGGCGCCGCTCCTGGCGGATGACCTCATGGCCGGCGAGGTGGGGGATGAGGTGGGAGAACCCCTCCATTGCAACAGTGTCGCCATCGCCGACCAGCTCGGCAACCGCCTCGCGCAGCGAGACTATCTCCGCCATCTTGGCACCCGTCCCTTCTTGTTTGCAGACCCGCGCGCGCCAAAAGCGCCGGGTGAGACCATCATCATCTTTTTCCGCCTTCCTGCAAGGGGGAGTCGAACGGCGGGCCGACGTAGTTGTCCGCCAGTGCGCTCATTGCGTTCAGGTTCTCCACCGTGAAGCGCTGCAGGGCGCGCTGTATGCGCAAGGAGAAGGGGTCGGCCGCCGGGTCCAGGTGCATGAGCGAGGTCATCGTGGTGGAGAAGTTCTGGGCGTTCCAAATCCGCTTCAGGCACGTCGGTGAGTAGGCGTCAAGCCCGGACTCATCCCCGCTCGAGAACCAGGCGGCCAGGGCTTCGGCCAGGACTTTCACGTCCGCGATGGCCAGGTTCAAGCCCTTTGCCCCGGTGGGTGGGACGATGTGTCCGCTGTCGCCCGCCAAAAAGAGCGAGCCGTGCCTGAGGGGCTCGGCGACGAAGCTGCGCATGGGGGTGATCGACTTCTCGATAACCGGGCCGCGCTCCAGATTCCAACCGGGGGTGGCGAGCCGCACTTCCAGCTCGCTCCAGATGCGCTCGTCGGGCCAGTCGGCGATCTCCTCGCCGGGGGGCACCTGCAGGTAGAGCCGCGAGACGGATGGGGAGCGCATCGAGAGCAGGGCGAAGCCGCTTTCGTGGAAGCTGTAGACGAGCTCGTTAGAGCTGGGCGCCACCTCGGCGAGGATCCCAAGCCATGCGTAGGGGAATTCGCGGGAAAAGGTCGTGATGTCCTGGGCCGGGATGCTTCGGCGCGAGACGCCGTGGAAGCCGTCGCAGCCGGCAATGACGCGGCAGGCGAGCCGGCGCTCCACTCCTCCGTGCCGGAACTTGATGACGGGGTCCCCGCCCCACTGCATCCCCGACAGGGAGACCGCCTCGGCTTCGAAAAGGAGCTCTTTGCCGGTCTGGAGGCGATGGGCGATCAGGTCCCGCACCAGTTCCTGCTGGCCGTAGACGGTTATGGTCCTGCCTCCCGTGAGCCGCCGCATGTCGATGTGGTGGCGCTCCCCGTGGAATTGCAGGTAAACACCGTCGTGCACCAGGCCGTGGGCGTGCACGTTGGCGGAGAGTCCGTGCTTGTCGAGGAGCTCGACGGTGGCCTGCTCCAGAACCCCGGCCCGCACCCGGGACTCGACGTATTGCCTGTCCCTGCTCTCCAGGATCACGTTGTCGATGCCGGCATCGGCCAGCAGTTCGCCCAGGACCAGGCCGGCCGGCCCGGCCCCGATGATCCCCACTTGTGTCCGGGTCGGCGTCTTTGCAACCATGGTGGCCCGCCTAGAAGGGAAATTCGCGGCGGCCCATTTGCATGGTGAGCCAGCGAAGTGTGGTGAAGGAGTCGATTCCGGCCTGTCCGCCGAACTTGCCGTAGCCGGAGTCGCCGACTCCGCCGACGGGCGCCTGGGACTCGTCGTCCACGGACTGGTCGTTGACGTGGACTATTCCCGTCCTCAGCCTGGTGGCCACCCGGTAGCCGCGACGGATGTCCTCGCTGAAGACGCCGGCCGAGAGCCCGTAGTTCGCCGACTTGGCGAGTTCGACGGCGTGGTCCTCGTCGCGAGCGGTTTCGACGCCGCACACTGGGCCGAAGATCTCCTCCTGGGAGATGGCCATCCGGGTGGTCACCCCCGGGAGGACTGTCGGGGTCGTCAGCGCCCCGTCCGGGGTTGTGCCACCAAAGGCAAGCCGGGCTCCTTGCGACATGGCGCTTTGCACCATGCCGCCTTGCACCATGCCGCCTTGCACCATGCCGTGCACCCGCTCGGCGGCAGCTTCATTGATCATGGGGCCGATGACGTTATGGGGCTCCGACGGATCTCCAACACTGAGGGAGGCCGCTTTGGCCACCAGCTTTTCCAGGAACGGATCCGGGATGCGTTCCTCGACTATCACGCGATCGGAGCACATCCAGATTTGCCTGGAGCTCATAAATGAGGAGAAATCCACGGCGCCCGCCGCGTCGATCGCGCCGACCACATCCTCCCCTCCGGCAGCCTGGACCGTGGCGCCGACTTCGCCGTTGCAAGGGGTCAGGTCCTCGACCGACCCGCCGGTGCCTGCCTGAGTCTCCGCTCCTGCAATGAGGAGCCTTCTGGCGATGCTCATCCTGTCCTCCTGCTTGTTCGTATCCTTGGTCAAGGGGCTGGGCGGCTCCGATCGACTCGAATCGGCTCTCCTCATTGGTCGGGATTCGGCCCGATCGGCGGCCGAAGCGCGTCGGTCCGCCCCAAGGTGTGGCCGAAGTCAACACCCGCCTCGTGCGCGAGTTCGATGAGAAGTTCCGCGTATGCCGGCCGCCTCATTCGGTGCGGGCCAGGCAAGGCGGTGACCGGTCCGACCGAGGGGCCGATTCTTCAAACGACCATCCGGCCGGATCCGCTTGTCGCACCTGCCCCCCACAGGTGAAAAAGGGTCGTTCCCCTCACGTTCCGGCTGGAGCCGGAGTTAGAATGTTCGGAGAGCGAACGGATATTCGCATATCGCACAGATTATGGTCCTGATGGCTGCTTGTGTCAAGCGGGGCCGGGGAGATTCGCATGCGACACGCCGAAGCGATGGCACGACTCATTCGCGGGTCCGCCTATCAAGGGCGGAATTCGCCGGCTGATCACCTCCTTTCCGGCGCGCGGATCTGGTGGAGTTGAGAATGCCCGAGGATGTTGAACGCCAGGGCACTTACGTGCAATCGCTGGCGCGTGGGCTCGAGGTGATTCGTGCCTTCGGGCCCGAGCGGCCGGAAATGACACTCTCGGAGGTGGCCAGAGCGACCGGATTGAGCCGGGCCAGTGCGCGCAGATTCCTGCTGACCCTGGTGGACCTGGACTACGCGCGAACCGACGGCCGCGCATTCTCGCTGACGCCGCGGGTGCTGGAGCTGGGCTATGCCTACCTGTCCGGCCTCAGCCTCACCGACGTCGCCCAACCACACGTCGAGGACCTGGTGTCCAGGGTTCACGAGTCCAGCTCGGTGGCGGTGCTGGATCGCACAGACATCGTCTATGTGGTCCGGGTCCCCACCAAGCGGATCATGACGGTCGCCATTTCGGTTGGCACTCGCTTTCCGGCCTTCGCTACGTCCATGGGCAGGGTGCTACTGGCGGGCCTCGAGCCCTTGGAAGCCGACCGCTTGCTCGAGCGCACTGAACTCGCCCCACTGGCTGCCAGGACCACCACGGACCCGACGCGCCTGCGCCGCATAATCGCCGAGGTGCGCGAGAGGGGATACGCGGTGACCGACCAGGAGCTCGAAGCGGGGCTGCGCTCGATCGCGGTGCCGATCCGCAATCGGCGAGGCAAGGTGATCGCGGCGATGAACGTTTCCGCCCAGGCCCCCCGCGTGACCATCGAGCAGCTGGAGCGCGACATTCTGCCGGCACTTCTCGAGGCGGCTGCCCGGATCGAGGCGGATCTCCCCAAGTAGCGCCCGCAGGAGCGGCCCTGGCTTCCAAACTCGACCGAGGGGCACGCCCGCCGGACGCTAGCCTCTTTCGAGGTCCGTGGCCGAGTCAAGAGGGGCGAGGTGCCAAGGGTGGGCGTAGCGGCGCGCATGTTCGAATTCGAGGTCCTGGCGACAGCGTCCGGCGCCCGGCGTGGCCGGGTCCAGACCGGGCGGGGGAGTTACGAGACCCCGGTCTACATGCCGGTGGGAACGCGCGGGACCATCAAGGCGGCGCTGGCCGGGCAGGTGGCCGAGATCGGCTTCGAAGTCGTCCTGGGCAACACCTACCACTTGATGCTGCGCCCCGGAGCCGAAGTGGTCGCCTCGTTCGGCTCCCTGCACGGCTTCACCGGCTGGAAGCGCCATATGCTCACCGATTCGGGCGGCTTCCAGGTGATGTCACTGGGCGCCGAGTACAGCGAGCGCGGCGCCCGGTTCCGATCCATATACGACGGTTCCATCCACACGGTGACCCCTGAGCAGGCGGTGGAGCTGCAGGAGCTGATCGGCGCGGATATCCAGATGGTGCTGGATGTCTGCACGATGCTCCCGGCTTCGCGCGACAAGGTGGAGCGGGCCATGGAGCTAACTCATCAGTGGGCCCGGAGAGCGCGCGCCGTCAAGAGCCGGGACGACCAGGCCCAGTTCGGCATCGTCCAGGGTGGGGGCGAGCGGGACCTGCGCGCCGAGAGTGCCAAGTTCGTGGCGGACCTGGATTTCGAGGGACATGCTATCGGCGGGTTGGCGGTAGGGGAGAGCCGGGATGAGATGCTCGCCGCCATCGAGGCCTCGGTGGAGCACCTTCCGGATTCCAAGGTCCGATATCTGATGGGCGTGGGGGATCCGGTCGGCATGCTGGAAGCGATAGCTCGCGGAGTGGACATGTTCGATTGCGTGGCTCCCTCGCGCATCGCCAGGCACGGCCAGGCCATGACCTTCGCGGGCAAGCTGCACTTGAAGAACTTGCGCTTCCAACGCGACGACGGCCCGATAGAGCAAGGGTGCCCGTGCCCGGCCTGCGCGCAATACCCGCGTGGCCTGATAAGGCACCTGCTCAATGTGGGCGAGCCGACCGCCGGCACTCTGTTGACGCTGCACAACCTGACTTTCATGCACCGGCTCATTGCCGGGGCGAGGGAGGCGATTGTCGCCGGCAGGCTGGGCGATCTGATCTCCGACGTGCGCAGCGCCTGGGAACCGGCTCCGAACCCGGTGCCGGAGGAGTAACTCGGCGCAAAGCCGAATCATGCAAGTGCCTCGAGAGGCTTTAGCATGAGATCTGTATTTTTTGCCTTCCTTGGAGATTCAAATGTTCTTTGCCGCCACGGCGACAACCACTCAGTCGAGCAGCATCACCACACTGCTCTTTCCGCTCCTGCTTGTAGTGGGTGCCTACTTCCTGTTCATTCGCCCGCGCTCCCAGCAGATGAAGCGCACCCAGGCGCAGTCGCGTGACGTCGTCGAGGGGGACCGCGTGATGACCACTTCGGGGATGCTGGGACGAGTGGTGCGCCTGAGCGAGGAGACGGTCATGCTCGAGATCGCGCCCGATGTCGAGGTGAGTTTCGTCCGCCGCGCCATCTCGCGCAAGCTGGACGAGAGCGATCCGGCCGCCCAGGAACTCGACAGTGCCGGCGGTGGGCTTCCCCTGGCGCACGAAGACGAGCTGCCCGGAACGACCGGACAGGCGGACTCCGAGTCAGACGGCCACCAGGATCCCGAAGAGGGCCCGGAGGGGCGCTAGCGGCGGCCCGACATGCCTCGAGTCAGCCGGCTCCGGCCTGGGGCATGCAATAATTGTTGCCCGGCGGCGCCCGCCATTTCGGCGTGCCCGCCCAGGGTCGTCTAGATGGGTAGGAGTAAATGAAAAGGTCGGGACTGCTTCTGGTCATCGCCACCTTCGTGGTGTCGGTGGGATCGCTGATAGCGGTCATCGCCCTCAACTACAAGCCGGTGCTGGGCCTGGATCTGCAGGGGGGCCTTTCGGTCGTCTACGCTCCGGCCCACAAGGTCAACCAGGCGACGCTGCAGGAGACGATCTCCATCATCCGCAACCGGGTGGACGGCCTTGGCGTGGCCGAGCCCAATATCGCCCAGCAGGGGAACGACATAGTGGTCCAGCTGCCGGGTGTCAAGGACACGGCCCAGGCTCTCAAGATCATCGGCCAAACGGCGCAGCTGCGCTTCAGGATCGTGCAATGCGCGGCCCCGACCTACACGCCCCCGCCTGCTTCGTTGAAAATCCCCAAGAAGGACCTGGTCCCCTTCTGCCCCACCACCCAGGCGGACTCGACCCTTCTCGGTTATGTCCCCTCCACCACTCCTGGACAGGACACGCCGAACGCGACCGTGCTCTTGCCACAGAAGACGGGCAACACCGTGGTGGGCCGCTACGTCCTGGGGCCCTCGCTCCTGGACGGCTCGGCGCTGAAGACCGCCTACGCCGGACTCGACTCAAGCGGGAACTGGATCGTGCAGTTCAGCCTGACCAAGACCGGCTCGCCCAAGTTCGACGCTCTGGCCTCCAAGTACTACCAGCACCAGATGGCGATAGTCCTGGACGGCGTCGTGATCTCCGCGCCCACCATCAACAGCACCTCCTTCGGCGGCCAGGGCCAGATCACCGGCTCCTTCAGCCAGTCCCAGGCCGACAACCTTGCCCTGGTGCTGCGATACGGAGCCCTGCCCGTGCAGCTCGTGCAACAGACGGTGCAGACGGTCTCCCCGACCCTCGGCGCCGCCAGTCTCAAAGCGGGCGTCCTGGCCGGATTGGTCGGCCTGGCGGCCGTCATGATCTATACGATCTTTTATTACCGGGCTCTGGGCATAGTGGTGGTGCTCGGCCTTGCCACGACCGCCGCCCTCCTTTGGGGGATCATCTCCTACATCGGGCACACCAGCGGCTTGACGCTCGACCTCTCGGGCGTGACCGGGCTGATCGTATCGATCGGCGTGACCGTGGACTCCTACATCGTCTTCTTTGAACGATTAAAGGACGAGGTGAGGGAGGGCCGTAGCGTGAGGGCTTCGGTCGACAAGGGGTTCAAGAAGGCCTTCCGCACCATCGTGGCGGCCGACCTCGTTTCCTTCATAGGCGCGCTGCTCCTGTACCTCCTGTCCATCGGCCCGGTGCGTGGCTTTGCCTTCTTCCTCGGGCTTTCGACCGTGCTCGACGTCGCAACCTCCTGGACCTTCACCCGGCCGCTGGTCCAGATGCTGGGCAGAAACCGCGCTTTCACTGAAGCCCGCTGGCTTGGTGTGGCACGCGGCCTGGCGGCAACACGAGGGGAGGCGTGATGGCCAAGTCGAAGGAGG
>JAJZNF010000228.1 GCA_021847985.1 Actinomycetes bacterium
GGCCCCCGTATTTCGCGGGGTTGTTGGTCATCAGGCGCATCTTCCCCACACCGAGATCGACAAGGATCTGGGCGCCGATCCCGTACTCCCGGGAGTCCACCGGAAGCCCGAGTTCGAGGTTGGCATCGACGGTGTCGAGGCCCTTCTCCTGCAACGAGTAGGCGCGGATCTTGTGAGCGATGCCGATTCCCCGTCCCTCGTGTCCACGCAAGTAGACGATTACGCCTCGTCCCTCCTCCGCAATTGTCTGCATGGCCGCCTGCAGCTGGGGACCGCAGTCGCAACGCTCGGAGCCGAAGACGTCCCCGGTCAGGCACTCGGAATGCACCCGGACCAAGGTGGGCGTGTCAGCATCGATCTCACCCATCACCATGGCGAAATGGCTCTCGGAGTCGAGGACCGACTGGTAGACGATCCCGATGAAGTCTCCGTAAGTGGTGGGGATCTTCGCCTCCGCCCCCTCCACGCGCCGCACGAGCTTCTCCTTGGTACGCCGATGCCGAACCAGGTCGGCGATGGAAACCATGAGCAGGCCGTGCTCGGCGGCAAAGCGCTCGAGTTCGTCGAAGCGGGCCATGGCCGTCTTGTCCTTGGTGACGATCTCGCACAGGATCCCCGAAGGCGCGAGGCCCGCCAGCTTGGCCAGGTCCACGCTCGCCTCGGTATGCCCCTGGCGCTTGAGCACCCCACCGTCTCGATACCTGAGCGGCAGTATGTGACCGGGCCGGGCCAGATCCCTGGGCTTGGCGTCCGGGTCGACCAAGGTGCGGATTGTCGTGGCCCTGTCCGCGGCCGATATGCCGGTGGTGGTACCGTGCGCCGCGTCCACCGTCACCGTGAATGCGGTCCGCTGGGACTCGGTGTTCTCATGCACCATCAAGGGGATGTCCAGTTCGTCCAAGCGCGCGCCGGTGAGCGCTATGCAGATCAGGCCTGACGTGTACTCGAGGTAGAAGGAGAGCGCCTCGGGGGTGACGAACTCCGACGCCATGATGAGGTCGCCCTCGTTCTCCCGGTCCTCGTCGTCGACGACGACCACCATCTCTCCGCGCCTTATGGCTTCGACGGCTTCGGGAATCGACGCTAACGGCATCTCGCTCCTTGCATACGGGTCCCGGGGCTACCTGCCTCCGGGCTCTCCCAGGCGCGCGTCGATCATCCGGGCCACGTACTTTGCGATAACGTCGAATTCGAGGTTGACTTCGTCACCTGGTCTCTTTCCCCCCAGTGTAGTTACCTCGGCTGTATGAGGGATAATCGCAGCCTCGACCCACCCCGGTCCGTGATCCGCCACGGTGAGGCTCACGCCCTCTATGGCCACCGAACCCTTGTCGATGACGTATCCGTCGAACTCGGAGGCATAGGAGATACGCAGGCGCGGCGCGGGCGATTCAACCCGGCCGGTGCCGTCCACGTGCCCTAGAACCATGTGGCCGCCGAAAACGTCGCCCGCGGCCATCGGGCGCTCGAGATTGACCGCCGCCCCTATTGCGAGGCGGCCAAGATGGGTCTTGGAGAGTGTCTCCTCGACCACGTCGGCCTGGAAGATCTCGCCTTCGGATCCGACCACGGTCAAGCAGCAACCCGACACGGCGATGGACTCGCCCACCTCGAAGCTCGTCATGCCCGGCCAGCGGAACGCAAAGCGGCCACCGTCCCGTGCCGCCAGGCTTCCAACCGTTTGCACCAGCCCAGTGAACAAGGCTCCTCCTTGTGTCGAGGCGCGCTCGGAACGCGCCGGCTGCGAAGCTCCAGGGTTCCCAAGCCCCGCTCTCTTCATGGCAGGCTAACCACCGAATCACCGGCTCCTGGGCGCCGCGTCGGGGATGCTCGGGGATTCCAAGCCGCGACGGAAAGGCGTACGGCGGAGAAATCGGAAGCGGCGCCTAGCCGAGGACGACCTTGGCACCCCCTCTTGCGCGGCCCCGCAGCCAGTCGGCGGTCGGCATCGGCCGTCCGCCTTCGGGCTGCACCGTGATCAATCTGAGCCGGCCAGGAGAGCACACGACCTCGTCTCCGACCACTTCGCCGGGTTCGCGCTCATCGCCTCGGTCCCCCACGGTGACGGCTTCCAACACTTTGAGGCGGCCTCCCCCGGCCGTGCACCAGGCACCACCAACACGCACCTGCCTCTCCGCCACCTCGGCCGGCTCGCCAAAGGCGATCCGCAGGTCCTCCGGTCCGATCTTTGCGGCATAGGTGACTTCGCCCACCTGTGGCCGAGGCGCCGAGAACGCGGGCCCCCCGAGGCGGAGGGCATCGCAGAGCATCTCGGCACCCAGTCCCGCCAGCCGCGCGCGCAGCTCACCCGCCGTCTCCCCCGGGGCGATGGGGACGCGCGAGACGGCAAAGACGTCGCCCTCGTCGAGCCCCTCCTCCACGGCCATCAGGCACACTCCGGTCGATGCGTCGCCGGCGAGGATCGCCCGCTCCACCGGCGCGGCACCCCGCCAACGCGGCAGCAGCGAGAAGTGAAGGTTCACAAACGGGAAGAGTTCGAGAGTGGCCGGCCGCAGAATGCGGCCGTAGGCGACGACCACGCCGAGCTGGAAATCGCCGCCCGACAGCGCTGCGGGGTCGTGCAAGACGGCGATGCCGTGCGCATTGGCCACCTCGGCGACGGGAGTGGGCGTCGGGGCGCCTCGCCGGTTCCGTCGCTTCTCGACGTTGGTGACGACTGCCAATGGGGCCAGGCCCTCTGAGATAAGGCGTTCGAGCACCTGGGCCGCCACTGCAGGCGAACCGAAGAAAGCGGTCCGGGGCTTAGCCGGCAGGCCTGGGAAGCGCCGGTCCAAGGAGGCCTAACGCCTCCCCACCGCGATACGGCGAAGCTCTCGCTTGGCCTCGCGCAGCTGCTCCTCATCCAGGCGCTGGACCAGCAGTACACCGTTCAGATGGTCCAGTTCGTGTTGGAAGACACGCGCCTCCAGATCCTCGGCGTCGACGGAGACGGGATTGCCGTCAAGGTCGAGGCCCTCCAGATGCACTCGCTTGGGGCGCACGATCGGCCAGTACAGGCCGGGAACGGAAAGGCAACCCTCCTCATAGGTCCACTCGCCCTCGGTCTCGGTTATCTCAGGGTTGATGACCACCTTGGCGCCCGAGCCGATGTCGTAGACGAACATCCGCTTGGATATGCCCACCTGGTTCGCGGCCAGTCCCACCCCAGGCGCCTTGTGCATGACCTCGATCATGTCGGCGGCAAGTTTGGCGATGGTTGCGTCGATCTTGTGCACCACCTGAGTGGGCTGCTTCAGGACCGGATCACCGTAGATGCGAATGGGATACTGGGACACACAAGAAAGCATAATTCGCACAGGTGCCTAACCGTAAGGAAACGCAACCGGCCGAATAGCGCTACGCTGCGAGAATCGTTGTCCAAGGGGGATGTGGCCCATGCCGACCGTAGCCGAGCTCTCGAGAGCCTTCTATCAGTCCTACGAACCGGTGCACTCGGCCATCTATTTCGTGCAGGCTGCCCAGGACGCCTATGCCGACGTCGGGCTCAAGCCCGGTTGGATGGGCTATTTCGCCTCGCGCTCAGCGCCGATGGGCAGGGTGACCGCGGAGGTGGTGGCAGCGACCTTCTACTCCTTTGCCCCGGGCCTGGTGGCACGGTCGATCCCCTCGGCCTGGGAGCTCGCCTCCCCGGAGCAGGTCACCGGAGCCCGTCTGAAAGCGGTGGGAGCGATGATGTCCACCGCGCTCGGCGACGAGGACGAGAGCGGCATCGAACGTCTTGGGGCCGCGCTTGAGCCGATCGCGTTGTCCCTCCCTATCGCGGGGCACCCGCTCTTCGGCGGGCACCTTTCGGTGCCGCTGGTGGACGATCCGGCCGTGCGGCTATGGCAGGTCCTCACACTCTTCCGCGAACACCGGGGCGACACCCACATGGCCCTGCTCGCCACCAACGGGCTGAGATCGATGGAGGCCAACATCCTTCACCACCTCGACGGGCGAGCCACCAAGGAGTTCCTCACCCGCTCACGCGGCTATCGCGAGGAGGACTGGGCGGCCGGGGTGGCGGACCTCGCAGCGCGCGGGCTGGTGGCTGCCGACGGCACGGCTTTGACGGACGCCGGCCGCGAACTGAAAAAGGAGATCGAGTCCTCCACCGACGCGCTCTCCGCCCATGCCGTGGAAGCGCTCGGCGCGGATTCCCTCCATCTGGTCATGAGAGAGCTGGGCGGCCTTTCGGAGGCGGTACGGCGCGCCCACCCCCTGCCTATCTGAGAAGCCCTTGGCGCTCAGAGCTCTTCGGGATCCACGTGCACGACGGCAGGGATCCCCACCTTGCGCCGCAGCGCGAGGCAGGCAAGCAGGGCATCGTGATCCCTCGCCTTGACCAGCAGCTTGTCATCTGAGAGGGGGGCGATCTCCGCCTCCTGGGCTCGCCCGCCCTCTTGCGCAGCCAGTTGCCCCAGCCGCGAGCCATACAATTGCGCGCCCTGGGTCCGCAGCAATGCCACCGCGGAGAAGGGAGGGAGGTCGAGCCGCCTGCGCTCGGCGACGTCTGCGGCCAGCAGCCCGGCCGGATCTCCGGCCACCATGCGCGAGACGATTTGCGAGGCGGGCTCCCGCGTCTGGAGCAAAAGCCTGGGCTTGTCGCCACCGCCGGTGCCCGCTCTGATCAGCACCGAGGCCTTGTACCAGGCGCGGAAGATCCGGTTGGTCGCGGCGAAGCTGGAGGAGAAGTGGTACTGGTCGAAGTCGACGAAGGCGACACCCGCAGCGGCGGAAAGCCGGGTCAGTGCGGCTTCGGTGGCCACCACAAGACCGCTTGCGGAGGTGAAGCCGGCAGGGGTCGTGTCGTCGGCCACGAAGGCCTCCAAGCCCAGGGTCGCCATCAGCTCGTCGGCAATGCGCCCGGTGCCCACCGAAACGGGGGCAATCGAGGTCGATTTGCAGTTACCGCAGGCGGCAGGAGTGGCAAGCCCGCAGCGCGGGCAGAGCAACCCGCGTGCGAAGAGGGCGTCGAAGCCCCGCCTTCCCGTCTCGGTGGCAAAGGCGTAGTGGTGCAAGGGGACGGCCGGGGCGTCCTTTCCCGGCTCCGCATAAGGGGGCCCGGCGGCCATCAAGGCGCCGCAGCGCTCGCAGGTGACCGGCGCCCGGCACTTGCGACACGCGTAGCGATTCACCTTCCCTTTGCGATTCAGGAGCAGCGCCACCGGCGAGGACGGCTCCGCCTCGGGCAGCAGGGACCGCACCCAGTCGGCGAGCTCTTCGGTGACCAGGGCCGCCGGCCGGCCGTCCAACTCCACTACCTGCACCGCCGGCCAGCACCCCGACTCGTCCCGCGGTTTCATCACCTTGGCGATCTGTGCGCTCTCGGGGCTCGGATATCCCGACACCATCACCGCCGCGATCCGCGCGAGCCGCGCGCGCTCCGCCGCAACCACCGAGCTCCGCCAGGTTGGTTCACCCTGGTTGTGGTGACCCTTGTCCTCGGGGTCGACGACCACGATCAAGCCGAGCCGCGCCAGGGGAGCGAACACCCCGATGCGCGTGGCGACCACGCAATCGGCTTCGACCACGGCTTCGCGCTTGTACTTGGGAAGCGCCCGGGAAAGAAGCGCCACGGAGAGCCCCCTCCCCGCCAGTCCTTTGGCGAACGCTGCGGCTTCGATCTCGGTACCGAGCAGCACCAGCGATCGCCGCCCCGAACGCGCCGTCGATGCCACCATGCCGCCCACCACCTCCAATGCGGAGTCGCAGGGGGAGAGCCGAAGGTAGCGCATGCTGAAGCCATCTTCACCGGAGGACGTTCCGAGCAGGCAGCTGGGAAGGCCATGGGCAGCTGAGCGGGCGTGCTTGAGAAAATGCACCGCGGAGGACGCGTAACGCCGCGCGGCGGCGGCGCAGAGCGCAAAAAGGTCGGGCGGCAGCGGGTAGTCGTCTAGGGATGAGATCGGGAGCAGCCGCCCCGGCGCCGGGGCGGCGTCAAAGCTGGTCACCCAACCGCGCCGCTTGCGCCCCTGCACGCTCACCAGGACCGGCGCGCCGGCCTCCAGCCTCCCCTCGAGTTCATCGGGAACGCTGTAGGAGAACTCCCGGTCGAGTCCGACCGCGTCGATGGTCACGCCGACCAGGGGCCGGCCCTCGGCACTACTTTCCAAGCGCTCTTTCGAAGTCATCGAGCTTGGAGAGCTCCTCCCAGGTGAAGCCCTTTTCGCCACGGCCAAAATGGCCGTAGGCGGCGGTTCGCCGATAAATGGGGCGGCGGAGATCGAGCTCGGCGATGATCGCAGCCGGGCGAAGGTCGAAGACCTCCGCTATCGCCTTTTCGATCTGGGCAGGGTCGACCTGCTCGGTTCCGAAGGTCTCCACCATCAGCGAAACCGGGCGCGCGACACCGATCGCGTAGGCCACCTGCACTTCGCAACGGCTGGCCGCCCCCGAGGCGACCACGTGCTTGGCAACCCAGCGGGCCGCATATGCGGCCGAGCGGTCGACCTTGGACGGGTCCTTGCCCGAGAATGCACCCCCACCATGGCGTGCGGAGCCGCCATAGGTGTCGACGATGATCTTGCGGCCCGTCAATCCGGTGTCGGCGTGGGGCCCCCCGATCTCGAAGCGGCCGGTCGGATTGGCCAGGATACGCAGCCCCTTGGCGTCGAGGCCATCGGGGATCATGGGCAGGATCACCGACTCGCGCAGGTCGGGCAGCAGCAGGGTGTTCAGGTCGATCCCCGGCTGGTGCTGCGTGGAGATCAGCACCGTGGAGAGCCGCACCGGCCGGTTCCCGTCGTATTCGATGGTCACCTGAGTCTTGCCGTCGGGCCGCAGGTAAGGAAGTACGCCGGCACGGCGCACCTGGGAGAGGCGCTGTGAGAGGCGGTGCGCCAGCCAAATGGGGAGCGGCATCAGGTCGGGGGTCTCGTCACAGGCGTAACCGAACATCATTCCCTGGTCGCCGGCACCGAGCGCGTCCAATTCGTCTCTGGCGCCCCTTCCGCGCGACTCGAGCGCGGTGGTGACCCCCTCGGCGATGTCTGGGCTCTGCTCGTCGATCGAGACGATGACGCCACAGGTGTTCCCGTCGAAACCGTAGCTCTCGTTGTCGTATCCGATTTCGCAGATGGTCTTTCGGACCAGGTGGGGGATGTCCACGTAGCTGGTGGTGGATATCTCGCCCGCGACCACCACCAGGCCGGTGGTCAGGAGGGTCTCGCAAGCAACCCTGCCCATCGGATCCTGCTCGAGGATGGCGTCCAGGACGGCGTCGGAGATCTGATCGGCCATCTTGTCGGGATGGCCCTCGGTAACCGACTCCGAAGTGAAGGTGTAGCGGTTCGACAACGTCAGCTCCAAGCTCTCACGGTTCGTAGGACGGTGCGCCAGCTGCCCGAACGAGCGCCCCGCATGGCCCCTAAAAGACTAGTTCGCCCACGCTCAGGCGTGCGGCTCACGGTCCAGCGCAAAGGCCTTGTCGAGCAGGGCCGCGGCCACCTCGCGCTTGGCGGCGAGCTCGATGCGGGAACGGCTCCCGTCGCGCGCTATCAGCCATACCGAGTTGGTGTCCGTTCCGAAGCCGGCCCCCTCCTCGGTCACGTCGTTCACCACCATCATGTCGACCCTCTTGCGTGCCAGCTTCTCCTCACCATGACGAAGCGCGTCGATGGTCTCGGCGGCGAACCCGACCACCACCGCCTCCGGCTTGGAACGGCGAAGAACGGCGGTCGCCTCCGCGAGGATGTCGGGATTGGCGACCAGCTTGATCTCGGGGGCCCCTCCGTCACGCTTGATCTTTTGATCAGCAACCTCGGCGGGGCGAAAATCCGCGACGGCCGCGCACATGACCAGCGCGTCCAGTCGGTCCAGCCTCGACATCACGGCGTCACGCATCTCGAGCGCGCTCTCCACCTGCACCAGCTCGAAGCCCGGAATCGCAGGAGCCGCCACGGTCGTGACCAGGGCACCCGTCGCGCCCATCCGCGCCGCCTCCTGCGCAACTGCGATGCCCTGCTTTCCGCTGGAGCGATTGCCGATGTAGCGCACCGGATCGATGGGCTCGCGCGTGCCCCCGGCTGTGACGAGCACGTAGCGTCCGCGCAGCGTCGAGCCCGCACCTCCGAGCTCTTCCAGGACCGCCCCGATCACCACATCGGGCTCGGCGAGCCGCCCATAGCCGACGTCCCCGCCGGCCAGCCGGCCGCGCTCCGGATCGATCACCCGGAAACCGCGCGCGCGTATGGTCTTCACGTTTGCGACGACCGACGGGTGAAGCCACATTTCAGTGTGCATGGCGGCAGCCAGCACGACCGGCGCCGCCGTGGCGACGAGGGTGGTGGTCAGCGCGTCGTCGGCGATGCCGGCTGCGAACTTGGCCAGAAGGTTGGCGGTGGCCGGCGCCACCAGGACCAGATCGGCACCTTGGCCAAGCTTCGTATGGGGAATCGGCTCGTCCGCCCTGAACAGGTCGACCAGAGGATCGCGCCCCGAAAGAGCGCGGAAGGTCGGCGCTCCGACGAATTCGAGCGCTGAACGGGTCAGGACCGGTGTGACATCGGCCCCTAGATCCATCAGGCGTCGAAGCAGCTCGACCGACTTGTAGGCTGCGATTCCACCGGAAACGCCGAGCACCACGTGTTTGCCGGCTAGCGGAAGGCTGGCAGAGGTCATGGCCTCAAGGTTAGCGATCCGAGGCGGGACTTCGAGGTATCAGGCCTCGGGCAGCTCTCCGCCAAGGTCAAGGTCGTCACCGAGGTCGACATCGCCCAGACCGAGCTCGGCCTCGATATCGAATTCGGCCTCCGCTTCGGCCAGCTCGGTCTCGGTCTCGTCGGCAATGCGAGGCTCTACCATTCCCTGGGCGATCTCCTCGAAGGCAACCGAAAGGGGCTTCTTGGAAACGGACTCGATCTGCGGAGGAACGATGGAGCCGAAGTTGCTGCCCAGGTGCGAGAGATAGGCGTTGATCTGGCGGGCGCGACGGGCCCCCAGCGTCACGAGGGAGTACTTGGAATCGACTTTGTCGAGAAGCTCCTCGATGGGCGGGCTCATCAAAGAACCCTCGAAGGAAGATGCGGGCAAGAAAGATCCTTACTCTCGGATACGGCCTTACATCATAGCCGCCTCACGACGAGCGACGACTAGGCCGAGCCGCAACGCTCCTGGACGGCTGTGCGAAATATTTCGGCCACGGCGGAGACGGCATGGTCGAGGTCGTCGTTGACGACGCTGCGCGCCCCGATAGAAAGGGCCGCCTTTATCTCCTCGGCCGCAAGGCGCAGGCGTGCAGCCACGTGGGCGTTGTCGTCGCCGCGCCCTTGAAGACGGCGACGAAGCTCCTCTTGGCTGGGAGGTTCGAGCACCACGATGACCGCGCTCGGCACCCGCTCCCGGACTTGGGCCGCACCTTGCACATCTATCTCGAGCAGGATGTGCTTGTCGCATCCGACATATTCGGCGCCGGGGAGTGGGGTTCCGTAGAGGTTGTCAAGAAACCAGGCCCACTCCAGGAACCCGTCCGCTTCCACGGCGGCCTTGAAATGGGCCTGATCCACAAATACGTAAGCATCTTCGGACTCGCCATCACGACGCTGGCGCGTGGTCCAGGATCGCGATAACGCGAGCCATTCATTTCGCTGGCAGAGCATGGAGGCGACGGTGCCTTTGCCCACCCCTCCGGGTCC
>JAJZNF010000329.1 GCA_021847985.1 Actinomycetes bacterium
TTTCCACCAGGAGGCGGCGCTGTCGGCGCTGCTCTCACTGGTGGCCACCTACTTCCTCGCCCTGGCGGCGGCCCGCATCTACCGGGCCTCCATCCTCCGGATCGGCTCGCGCGTCAGCTGGAGGGAAGCCGCCTCGGGGGCGCTGAGAAACAGGCGAGCGCCAGCACCGAGCGCCGCGCGCGGCGGCACTTAGGCCGCTACCGGCACCGCGCCTTAGGCCTCAGCGCAGAAACTCCGCGAGCGAGGGCTGAGGCAGTCCTGAACAGACAAGCATCGCCACACCGCAGTGCAGCAGCGCCGCCTTGCGCTCACGAGGGATTGGAGCCGCCATGCCCGCCGCGGCATCGGCCCCATGGGCCTCCAGCTCGGTGGAACCGTCGTGCTCTTGGATCATTCTGCCTCCGTAGTCGCATGTCCGTCTGCGGATAGCGGCACTTCCGCGTTACTGATGGGTTCTTCCAGTTCGCCGATCTTGTCCGTTATGCGCCTCGCCAGCACCGCTGTCGAATGCTCCAGGCGGCCGGTCAGGAGCACCAGCTCCTCGCGTCGGGCCGACAGCATCTCCCGCCACGGCTCCGGTGCCTTCTCGGCGATCACCGCCAAGGCGGCCATGGGTTCGAGCCCCAGATGCGTCTCGAGCTCACCCGCGGCCAGTGCGCGGTAGAGCTCCGCGTCCTTCAGCCTGCGCGAGATGCGCTGCAGCTCGCGGTTGGCTTGGGCAAGAAGGTCGAAGCGCTCTCCGGTAAGAAAGCGGATCTCGGCCTCGACCCCATTGACCAGCTCTTCCAAGATGACCTTTTCGGCGTCGAGGACTTCGATCAGTTCGGCAAACATCACGTTCTAGGTATCGGCAACAAGGCCCGAATCCTGAACCGCCCGGACGCGTCTTGCCGCCGGTTCAGGCGCACCAGAACAGGTCGCCTATGGCCGTATATGAGCAGGCCCCGCCCTGGAGCCAGGGAACGCAGGCCGCCACGAGGCATCAGGGCCTCGTCGCCCGCCTCGCCGCCGGTGGCACCACACAAGGTCTCCGCCAGCACCAGGGTCTCCGGGTCGGAGATGCCGCTCAGGAAAAGCTTGGCCCGATGATTGTTGACCAGTGTCGACGCCCGCTCCCCGTAGCGGGCGCGGGCTTGGGCGAAGTCCTGAAAAACCGTCATGGCCTGGATGCCGTAGGCCGCGATGACGGAAACGACCTCGTCGAGGTTCGGGATCGGCGCGCAGTTGGCCGCCTCGTCGAGGGCCAGCAGCATTCCACGCTTGGGCGGCGACGCGAAGGCGTCATCCAGAAGGAGGCGCAATACCGCCGCGAAGAGCGGGCCGGCCTCGGCCTGTCGGTTGGGGGGAGCCAGTAGGCAAAGCACACTTCCGGGTTCGGCGGAGAAAAGGCGGGCGTTGCGGGTGTTGCCGGGCGCAGTGCCTGCCACGAATGGTTCCAACAGCCGCTCCAGGGTGGTGAGAACACTGGAAAGCTGGCGCTCCTCCCGGTCCAGCGAGGAGGCGAGCGCCGACATGCCATCCTCGTTCCGGCCGGCCAGCAGCGCCTCGGAAGGAGTTCGGAAATCCCGCCCCTCCACCCATTCGCGAACCGTGCCAAGGTGGGCGCCGAGAGAGGCGGCCGCCCAAAGAAGCGGGTGCAGCAGCTTGGCGGCCAGCGCCGTCCAGAACTCGGAGTCCTCGAGCCCGGAGGCCGGTCGCTGGCAGATGACGGCGGCCAAATGCCGCGCTTCCGCATCGCCCATGCCCGGGCGCAGCGGATTCCAGTGGCAGTTGCCGTTTTCTCCGACTCCGTAGGGATCGAAGACCAGCACCGACTCCGGCGCCCTTCCCGAGCGGGCCGCCGGAAGAATGTCCTCCTTGACACTGGTTACAACCACCGCACCCGGGAAAGAGCGAATGGCGGGAGTCACGAGGGCGCTCGTCTTGAACGACTGGGTCGGCCCGAAGACGACCACCGAATCCCTTGGGTAAAGCCGAACCGGAAGGCGAGTTGCCGTTCCGAGCTCGACCCCGGCCGGAGCGCGGCGGAACTCCATGCCGTACCCCGCCCCGGCGAAGCCGCCGTGGGCCAAGGGCGATCTCCTACGCCGGACCCGCCCGGCGAGCGGCGCCTCCCGGCCCCTCCGCCCTCCTCCCTCCAGGGCCACGTATCCCAGCGCCCCCGCGCCCAACGACACTGCCAGGTCCGCCCCAAAGCTCAACGGCCACCCCCTTCGCCCCCAAGTCGCGCGTCGGCCTGGTTCTCCCCCCGCAGGCGGCCGTCGGTGTCGCAAAGGATGCGCTCCGTGGCCGTGAGCCGGTGATCCACCAAACAAAGGCTCTTGCCGAACTGCCACAGGGCGCTGCCCTTGGACAGCCGGGAGATCGTCCTGGCGAGGTCCGGAGGCAATCCTCGCTCACGACAGAACTCAGCCGCGTCGGAGAGCTCCATCGCGAAGGCAACCACAGTTTCGGAGTCCTGGAGAAGCGCGGTGGTGGTCGGACCGGCCACCTGGCGCAGATCGGAAAGGCGATGCGTCACGCCGAGATTGGAGATGCCAAGGGCGCGCGACAGCTTCCAATAGCTCCGCAGCCAGCGTGCCGTCTCCGGGTCCTCCGCCAATGCCCAGATCTCGTCGACCGCGACGACCAGCCTCGGGGAGCCCGGCTGCAGCTGAAGTGCACGCACGGATGCCAGGACCATGGTGGCGGCGAGGCTGTAAAGAGTGCTTCCGAAGGCTGCCGAGAGGTCTACCGCCACTATCCCCTTGCCCAGCCGAGAGGCCAGGGAGCCGGTCCTGCGCCCGGCGGACACCAAACCGGAGTCGAGCAGCCGGTCCAGCGCCGCAACCGCTTCCGCGAGGCTCCCGCGGCTGTACCGGCCCAGCCATCCAGGCGGGCCTCCCCGCTCGTCCAAGGCCACCAGCCCCCTGCGCAGAGGCAGAAAAGCCACTTCATCCCCCAGCGCCGAGAGCACGCTCCGCACCGAGGCCCCTTCCAGGGAGGTGGCGGGACGGCCGGCGAGGGCCTGGATGGCACGTTCGGCCATCTCACAGTTGAACTCAAGCGCGGTGGAGGTGTCGCACGCGGAAGGCGGGACAAAGGGGTTGACCCCCTCCCCGCCGCGCATGAGCGACACCGCCCCCTCTCCGAAGTGCTCCGCCAACGGACCGTACTCACCCTTGGGATCAATGACCAGTGCGGGGAAGCCGTTGGCGAGCATCCGAGCCAGATACGACTTGACCAGGGCCGACTTGCCATTCCCTATCTTGCCCAGCACGAGCGCGTTGGGGCTCGACACCGCTCCGGCGCGATACAGCGTGAAGGGGTTGTAGCCGAACGCTCCTCCAAAACGCGAAGACCCGAGCAGGGGCCTGAGTCGGGAGTGGTCCTCCTCGCTGTATCCGGCCATCAGGGTGGCGGCGGTGGAGGTTGCCTCCAGCACCCGCCGGGCCGTTGGAAGCGGCGCCGTCATCCGCCGACCAGCTCCAGCAGCGCCTGTAGCGCCGCCGCCTGGCGGCCGAACTCCCTGCGGAGGAAGATGCCGTTCATCTGGAAGGCGGCGGGCAGCCGGTCACGCTCGCCCGGCCGTTGCCAGGACACGACCAGGGCCGAGATCAGCACCGCGGATCGGCCCGCCAAGACCTCGCGCTCGGCCTCCCTCAGAGCCTGCCCCAGGAGACGCGGCTGCGCGCCGCGCAGGTACCCCATTTCGGCGCCCAAGCGCGCATCGGCTTCGAGTCTGGTCCTCTGGTTGCGGACGCTGCGGGCAAGGCGCTCCGGGGCAACGGGCTCGAGCAGCGTCGCAACAATAAATCTCGTCGATGGGGAAAGGAGGAGGCGGGCGAAGACCCCCGGAGTGGCCACGTGCGGCCAGCGAGCCACGCTGTAGACCACGAGCTTCTCGCCCGCGGCGCTAAGGCCGGAAAAGCGCTCGCGAAGCCGTCCGTCACGAGGGAGGTTGCCCAATAGCTCCTCACCGTCTGGTTGCAGTCGGTGCGCAAAGAGGTCAGGAGCGGCGCGCCGAGCGTTGGCAATGGCGACCTCTGCCGCAGTGCGGTTCGCCGGCAGCAGAATGATGAAGCTCTCGGGTCCGCAGTCACCGGCCAGCAGCTCCCTCTCGAGTTCGGCGAGCTCGCCCGCGTAGGATGGCGCCCCCGCCTCAAGCGCTACGCGCCGGCCCGCGGAGCCGGTCCGGGCGCGCCTGGACGCGCTCAGCAACGCCAGATGCGCGGGAAGGTCGGATCGCGCGAGCGCGTCGAGAAGATGCGTGAGCTGTCGGGCCTGCTCCCCTCTCCCCGATCCGCCCTCCAGGTAAGGCGAGCGGGGAAAGGCCACCTTGAAAGAGATGGCCTCGATCTCGGCGGGACCGGCGGTCTCTCGCCTCGGGCCGACCCTGCCGGCCGCATAGGCGGCCAAGCGTCCGATCAGCCTCGCCAGCGAGACCTCCTGGATCTTTACCAGCCCGAGTCCCAATGCGAACAGGGCCCATGCCGGGCCGGCGATCAGCCCATCGCCGGGCCCGCGATGGAGCGCCAGATCAACGCCGGCGACGCCGAGCCCCGCCAACGCAATGCCGCGTTCCAGCCTTTCCATCCCGAAAGGTCCCGTTGTGAACGAAGAACGAAACAACCTGCCCGGCATCGTGGTCTCTTCAGTCCTGCCCAACTCCGCCCTCCTCTCGCGACGCCCCCCAACCGGCATCCCCATAGCCCTCCCAGCTGGAGTCTCCATCGGCGAACGGAATGCCCGCGATCCCCTGCATGGCGTCCCCCGCCTCGCCGGGCAAGGTGCCAAGGGAGCCCAGGTATGCGGATGCGGTCGAAGCGGCGCGCAATGCAAGGCGTGAGCCCCGCTCGAGGTCGTGGCTCGGCAGGTAGTCGAGCGCGAACAGCCTCAGCAGCACCATGGGTGCAAGTGCGCTCACCAGCAGGCAGGCAACGGCCATGACCATCTGCCCGGGATTCGCTACGGACGCCGAGGCAATGGCCACGCTCAGGCCGAGGCCCAACGCGATCAGCACCTTCATGACGAGCAGGGCCCCGAGCGCCGACAGCGATCGGAAGAAGACGACCCGTGCGCCGCGGTAGACGGCCATGGCCGCAAAGAAGGGAAGGAGCGCGCACAGCATGTAGATGGCAGCCGAGCGCAAAGCGATCTCCAACCAAAGAAACAGCGCCAGCACGAGGTAAGCGCCCAGAAGCAAAAGGTTGATCAATAGTGGGAATTGCGCGGAGGACAAGGGCGCCCCCAGCCCCGCCCCACCAGCAAAGGCGCGGAAGACGAAGGCCGCAAGGGCATCGCTCGCTGAGACCAGGAGTGCCACCACGCCAATCTCCACTCCCGAGAAAATGCCCACCGCCGGTATGGCTACAGCGAGGGAGCGCAGTACGCCCAGCGGATCCTGATGCGAGAGGGCGGCCATTGCGGCCGCGGCCAGCGTCGCGATCAGCGCCATTAGCTCCACCCCCGGAAGCAAGCGGACAATCGCGGCGGAGAACCAGCCCGCAAGAAGGGTGGGATCGCCGGATCTGCTCGCCACCGAGTCGAGGTGCAAGGCGAGATATCGATCGGCGGCCAGTAGCGAGTGGCCCAGGAAGAGAGAGAAGATCCCCGAGAGGGCCGAGGAGATGGCGGTCGTCATGGCCACGTTCCCCGGGCTCTCAATGCACCGATTGGCCGAGGTGGAAGAAGAAGTTGATCAACGCCGGAGCCGCGCCCACAAGCACGGCCGCCAGTGCGGAGGCGATCAGGGTCCGCTTGCCCGTGTACGTCTGCTGGTAGTTGTTGGAATGGGCACCCAGCGCCCAAATTGCCGCCCCGACGAGCAGCCCCAAGAGCGCAATCACCAACGCCCACGCGGCCACGCCGTTGGCTATCGACTGCAGCGCCGCACCCCCGGGAAGCGCGTTCATGTCGGGAGTGACGCTGACATCGAGCGCAATGGAAGGGGGTAGCGGCGTGAGCGGGATCATCATGGAGTTACCATAGCACACTTCTGATAGTTTACTTACATTTCATTACTTCTCTCTTTGTGCCACCGGCGGAGGATCGCTTCCATCAGCGCCTTGGCAGGGGCGCGTTGTAGTCTCGTTGTTATCGGCCCGAGAAGAAAACGCCCATGACGCCTGACAGCCCCACAACTCGAGCGGGATCCACGAATCCGGCCAGAAGCGCCGATTCCTACGCCACCTGCCTTGGCAGCGCACTCGATGCGATCTCCCAGGCCGTGTTCATCCACGACCGCGAAACCGGCGAACCGATCTTCGAGAACTCCACGGCCCGCGACCTGGGATTGGCCCGCCATGAAGAGGCCGGGCTGATGCGGGCCATCGAAGAGGCGGTCGCGGACGCGCTCGGGGGACGCTTCAAGAAGCACTCCTTCTCGACCTTCGGCCCACCCCGGCGGGACTTCGTGATCCACACCAAGCCGGCCGGGGACTCCTCCGCCGTGGTCACGGTGGTGGAAGACCTGACGGTACGCAACCAGCTGGACGCGATACGGCGCGACTTCGTCGCCAACGTGAGCCATGAGCTGAGGACCCCGATCGGAGCGCTCGGGCTCCTTGCCGAGACCCTGGCCTACGAGGAAGACCCCGCAGTGAGACAGCGGCTGGCCAACCGGATACAGAACGAGACCTTCAGGGTCGCCAAGGTCATAGACGACCTGCTTGACCTGAGCAGGATCGAATCCGAGGGGGCAACGCACAAGGAGCCGACCGACCTGGTGGAGCTCGGTCACGAGGTGGTGGAGCAAATGACCTCGGCGGCGGACACCGCCCGGGTCGAGCTGGGCTTCTCGGTCGAGGGAGCGGGTTTCGTGATCGAGGCGGACCGGCGTCAGCTGCGCTCCGCTATGGCCAACCTCGTCGACAATGCGATCAAGTATTCGGACAAGGACTCCTGGGTTCGCGTCGGCCTACGCCACACCGAGGACGGCCGAATCGAGATCAGTGTCGCAGACCACGGGATCGGCATTCCCCAGAAGGACTTGGAACGCATCTTCGAACGCTTCTACCGCGTCGACCAGGCGCGCTCACGACAGACGGGCGGGACCGGTCTCGGCCTTTCGATCGTACGCCACGCGGTGAGCAACCACAACGGTATCGTCGAGGTTGAGTCCCGCGAAGGGGTAGGCACAACCTTCAGGATCATCCTTCCGAGCACAGGCGGAGAGCAGGCGTGACAAAGAACGAGACCACCGTTCTGGTGGCCGAAGACGAAGAGTCCTTCATAGACGCCCTTACCCTTGGCCTCGCCAAGGAGGGCATGAAGGTCCTCGTCGCCAGGGACGGGCGCGAAGCCATCGAGATCTGGAAGGAATCCTCGCCTGACGTGATTCTTCTCGATCTGATGCTGCCCAAGCTCTCCGGGATAGACGTGTGCAAGGAGATCCGCACTCAAAGCCAAGTGCCGATAATCATGGTCACCGCGCGAGGATCGGAGGTCGACACGGTAGTGGGGCTCGAGGTCGGCGCCGACGACTATGTGGTCAAGCCCTTCTCCATGCGCGAACTGACCGCCCGAATCCGAGCCGTGCTGAGGCGCTCGCCCACGGGCGCCGAAGAGAAAGGCGAGGCGGCGGCTGGGGCCGGCAACTCGGAGCTCCTGTGCATCGGTGCGATAACGCTCGATACCGCCCGGCACGAGCTGCGGGTGAACGACAAGCCGGTGCCACTCCCGCTTAAGGAATTCGAGCTCCTGGAGCTCCTGATGTCCAACCCGAATCGAGTGATGACGCGCGACATGATTGTCGACCGCGTCTGGGGTCCGTTCCACACCAGCGACACCAAGACTCTCGACGTGCACATAAAGCGGCTGCGCTCGAAGATCGAACCGGACCCCTCCAAGCCCACCTACATAACCACCGTCCGCGGGCTTGGCTACCGCTTCGAATCAAGGCCGGAGCAATGACGCTAACCGCTGGAGCCGGCCACGCCTCCGCAGACCGCGTACTGGAGCGAACTATTAAAGCAATCCACGCGCACGGAGGGCGGGTCACACCAGCCAGGCTCGCGGTGATATCCGCGATCGTCGACTCCGAAGGACATGTCTCCGCAGAGGAGATCTTCGAGCGCATCCAGGCCGGCAGTCCCGACATCCACCTCTCAACCGTCTACCGCACCCTTGAGGCCCTTGAGAAGCTCGGGGTCGTGGAACACGTGCATCTTGGGCACGGAAGGGCGATCTACCACCTCGAGGAGAACCTCCATCAGCACCTGGTGTGCGAGAGTTGCGGGAAGATCATCGAGGCGCCGCGCGACTTAACCGAACGCCTGGAGATGGAGCTGGAGGCGCGCCTCGGGTTTTACACGCGCGCCCACCACTTCTCCATCATCGGCCTCTGCCGGGACTGCCACCGCCGCGAGCAAGGCGGCGGCACTAAAAACCCTACCTAGCAGGCGTAGTCGGAATCGAGATTGTAGGTATAGGAGCCCGCCGTCAACGAGGTCGGGGCCCCCTGGATTAGCCACGGCGTGCCTCCCCCGAAGAAGAAGGACGGCTGCGTGCAATACCAGGGAAGGTTGCCAACCGTGTCACCCGTCGCGATCCACAGAGGGAGCCCGGGCGAGTAGGTCGTACCAGCGATCTTGGGGAACTGATAATAGGTCGAGTAGATGCCGACCTGCCGGCCCGCGCTCTGAAAAGCGTCGATTGCACCAGCGATGACGTTCGAATTCACCGTCGTGTCCGATCCCCAGAGCATCGCCGACGTCGTACTGTACGGGCCCTCTATGTCAAGCCACCAGACACTCGAGTAAGCGCCTTGGGCAGCTGCGTATGACAGATCGGCTGTGGCGATGTTATAGCCCCAGTCGTAAGCCTGGCAATCCAAGGCCGAGGTCGACGTCGTCGGATCGGTGCTGGCGCATGCGGACTGCGGCCCCGTAAAAAGCTGCGCGTCCCCGGTGCTGGGAGCGGAGGGCGTCCAGAGCACCGCATAAAGCGAGACATGGGCACCGGCCGCCTGCGCCATCTGGAATTCCGATCCAAGACAGGGATTAGTGGCATAGGACTGGTTCCAAGCTGGGAACGGCGTTCCTGGCGTGATGTTGGTTGCCTCGAAGTTCACCCCCACCACACCAACGCCGGTGTTGTTCGGGAACGCCTGGATCCCGGGCTGGCTTATCGACGGATACGGACACTGGGGGAAAGACACATCGGCGCCGGTCTGCCCCGTGGCATATGGATCCGTCCACAAGGAAGCGATTCCCACGATCGGGGCGTTTAGGGTCTGCCCGCCCATGGAGCCGTAGAAGGGGGCGTCAAAGGAGAAGATGCCGCCGTCGGAGGCGACGAGCCAATAACCTCCGGTCGCGGGATCGGACGCCATGCCGACCACGGGCTTGTTGAGGGGAGTGCCGCCCATGGAGCCATGGAACTGCGCGTCCCCGAAGCTGAAGATGCCGCCGTCGGAGGCGACGAGCCAATACCCCTTGCCGTCGGGGGTGGCGGCCATGCCGACCACGGGCT
>JAJZNF010000196.1 GCA_021847985.1 Actinomycetes bacterium
TCCGCCAAGGGCCGCTCCAAGCCCCCTTCCGGGGCCTCGCCGCGGGGGCAGCGCCGGGCGGCGTCGTCTCCAAAGGCCGAGCCGCGCGGTCATCAAGCCGACCTGGCCGGGCTGCTGTTGCTGGCGGCCGCGGCCGTATTCCTTCTCTCGTTCCTGTCGGTGCTCGGAACTCTCGGCCGGGACCTGGACAGGGCCCTGGCCTACATGTTCGGGCCGGTTCGGGTGGCCGCCTACGTGCTGCTGGCGGTTGTCAGCGTCTTCATGATCCTGGATATGCGGGCGCGCCTGCCGCGACGCTTCCGGCTCTCCGCCTCGCTGGGCCTGTGGGCCTTGGCCGCGGAGCTGTCCGGGTGGAGCGTGGCGGGCAAGGGGGCCTCCATGGCCGCCCGGGGCGGGGCTCTGGGGCACTACACGTTCACCGCCCTTGCGGCTGCTCTATCCTCCGAGGGCTCGAAGCTCGTCTTGGCTCTGGCGATGCTGGCATTTTTCTTCGACGCGCTCGGCCATTCACCCATCCGGCTGGTTCGCAGGCTGAGAGGTCCGCTGCTGGACTCGCTTGCGGACCGCCGTGAGCAGCGAGCCGCCTCGCGCGGCCTTCGTCGAACCTCCGGCGAGGAGGACGAGCAGGAGGCGGTTCCCGCCTTTCTGGAGCGTTTCTCGGAGCCGAGTTACGAGTCGGGTCCGGCCGGCATCGGGTCCCATGAAAAGGAGGTAGCCGGGGAGGCCGGGGATTCCGCCGGCGAGGAGGCCTTGGCGCCGTTGCCCGCAGAGGTGCCCGCCGCTGATCCGGATTCCGCCCCGGCGGCCTCTGCCGCCGGCAAGGTGGCCTGGAAGCTTCCTGCGCCGACCCTGCTCAAGCGGTCGGTGAGCCGATCGCTGGACAAGGACGAGCTATGGCGGCGCGGCAAGGTGCTCTCCGAGGCCCTTGCCACCCATAAGGTGGAGACCTCGCTGGTGGGCATGACGGTGGGCCCGACCGTCACCCGCTATGAGCTCGAGCTCGGATCGGGCGTGAAGGTGGCCCGGGTCACCTCGCTGCACAAGGACATCGCCTATGCCATGGCCGCGGCGGACGTGCGCATTCTGGCGCCGATTCCCGGACGCAGCGCCATCGGCGTGGAGGTGCCCAACCACAAGCGGGTGGTGGTCGCCTTGGCCGACGTGCTGCTCTCGCCGGAGGCCGACGCCAACACCCATCCCCTTGCGGTGGCCGCAGGGCGTGACATCTCCGGCAAGCCGGTGCTCATCAATCTGGCGGAGATGCCGCACATCCTCATCGCCGGCGCCACGGGGTCCGGGAAGTCCTCCTGCCTCAACTCCATTCTCACCTCGATCCTGATGCGCTCCACTCCGGAACAGGTGCGCCTGATCCTCGTGGACCCCAAGCGCGTGGAGCTGGGGCAGTACAACGGGGTGCCGCACCTTCTGACCCCGGTCGTCACCAATCCCAAGAAGGCGGCAAATGCGCTGGCCTGGGCGGTGAAGGAGATGGAACGCCGGTACGACATGCTCTCCGAGCTGGGCGCACGCGACATCTACGGCTACAACCAGATCGTGGAGAACATGGGCGCCGAAGACCTTCCCGCCGAGCTGGCGGGCGAGGTGGCGGTGGAGGCGGGTCCTGCTCCACTCTTCGACGAGAGCACGGAGCCGCGCTACGCGAGGCTTCCCTTCATCCTGGTGGTGGTGGACGAGTTGAACGACCTGATGATGGTCGCGGCTCGCGACGTCGAGGAGTCGATCTGCCGCATCGCCCAGATGGCCAGGGCCGTGGGCATCCATCTGGTCATCGCCACGCAGCGTCCCAGCGTGGACGTGATTACCGGGCTTATCAAGGCGAACATCCCCTCGCGCATGGCGTTCTCCGTCTCCTCGCTTGCCGATTCGCGGGTCATCCTCGACCAGCCCGGCGCCGAGCGCCTGGTGGGCAAGGGGGACATGCTGTTTCTGGGCGCGTCCTCCTCGCATCCACAGCGCATCCAGTCCCCTTGGGTCTCCGAGGAGGAGGTTCGCAAGGTGGTGGCCTCCTGGGTGCGACAGGGCAAGGCCAGCTACCTGGGCGAGTTCAACACCGCAGAGGCGCCCGCCGAGGCGGAGGCTCCACCTGAGGACGAGGACGAACTCTTCCAGGCGGCTATGGAGCTGGTGGTCAACTCGCAGCTCGGCTCGACGTCGATGCTGCAGCGCAAGCTGAAGGTCGGATTCTCCAGGGCAGGCCGGTTGATGGACCTTCTCGAGCGGCACGGAGTGGTGGGTCCGCTGGAGGGGTCGAAGCCCCGCGTGGTGCTGATGAGCAAGGAAGAGCTGGAAAACTACCTGGAGTCTCACGGCTGAGGCAGCCGTTGGCGCAGGCTGAGCCGGGCTCCGTACCGGCACCGGTCCCACCCATTAGCCTGTACCTGTCCGCCGGCGCCCGAGCTGCGGCTCGCGGCGAAGGCATCTCATATCGCCCTGGAAATAGAACAAAAGGAAGACTCTCCATGCCGCGAAACGATTCCTGGCTGCCGCGCGATCGTATGACCGGGCGGGGTGGCCACTACCGCCGCGACAGGTCAGGCGGGCTGCGCAGGGCCGTCACCGTGCTGGTGGTGCTCGTGGTCCTGGGTCTGATCTTCTCCGTGGTGCAGCTGCTGCGCAAGCCGCCGGCCCCGACGGCTGTGGTCTCGGTACCGAGCTCTTCGGTGATACCGGGCGCTGCGCCTTCGCTTCCCTGGCCGAGTCAGGGCGCGGCCGATGTCGGGGTGCTCGGCATCGGTTCGATGGGCAACCACGGCCAGTCCGCGCCCATCGGCCTCGCCTCGGTGGCCAAGATGGTCACAGCCCTGGTGATCATGCACGATCATCCCCTCGCCCCGGGCAAGAACGGGCCGATCATCACGGTCAGCGCCGCCGATGTGGCCAACTATCAGTCGATGCTGGCGGCGCAGGATTCGGTGATGGTGGTGGCCCAGGGCGAGCAGCTGAGCGAGTTCCAGGCACTGCAGGCGCTGCTGATCCCGTCCGCCGACAACGTGGCCACCATGCTCGCCCAATGGGACGCGGGCTCGGTGAGCGCCTTTGTGGCCAAGATGAACGCCATGGCCAAGGCGCTGGGCATGAACGGTACGGTCTACAAGGATCCGTCCGGCCTGGATTCCGGCACCGTCGGCACTGCTCCGGACCAGCTCAAGGCAGCGGCCGCGGTCCTGGCCAACCCCGTTCTGGCCCAGATCGTGGCCATGCCGCAGGCCACCCTCCCGGTGGCGGGCGTCGTGTACAACGTAAACGCCCTGGTGGGCCACGACGGGATAACCGGCGTCAAGACGGGCTCCACTCCGGCCGGAGGCAACTTCGCCTTCTCCGGAACCGTGTCACTGCCTTCCACCAGCGCGCTTCCCACGTCGATATCCAGCAACCCCACCGTCATCGGCGTCATTCTCGGCCAGCAGGGCTACACCCCGCTTCCCACCGCGCTCACAGCGGGGCGGACTCTCCTGGACGCCTTTCGCTCGGTGCCCAAGCTCTATCCCGTCCTGAAGGCGGGCCAGACGGTCGCGGTGGTGAACGCCCCCGGGCAGGCGCCGGTCAACGCAGTCGCCGCCAGTGGCGTGCAGCTGGTGGCTTGGCCGGGGCTGATGGTGAGCTACAAGCTCGAGTTGGCACCCAAGCTGCCTTCGTCCTTCCCGGCGGGTTTTCGCGTCGGCTCGCTCGTGATTACGCTGGGCCAGGAGCGCGCAGTGGTTCCCGTGACCGCCTCGGCTGCGGTAACCGCGCCCGGGCTGGGCTGGAAGCTCCGGAGGCTCTGATGTCATCGATCGCCGGTTTGCTCGAGAGGATCCTTGCGTGAAGGTCAGGGTTCCCGCCTCGAGTGCGAATCTGGGCCCCGGGTACGACACTCTGGGCCTGGCGCTATCCCTTTACGTCACCGTCGAGGTGCGCGAGGCGGATACGCTCAGCGTGGTGGCCCGTGGCGAGGGAGCGGGACTGCCCGTGGACGAGGATCACCTGGCGGTCTCGGTGGCTCGAAGCGTCACCGGGCACTCCAATCTGGCCATCTCCATCGACTCTGAGATCCCGCTTGCGCGAGGCCTGGGCTCCTCGGCCGCACTGGCGGTGGCCGTGGCGGCGGCCGCGGGGGCCTACGACGCCTTCGTCGTGGCGAGCGACGTGGATGGGCACTGCGAGAACGCCGGGGCGAGCTATTTGGGGGGCCTGGTGGCCGGCGCCCGGGCGGAGGACGGCTGGGAGGTGGTCTCACTGCCGATCGATCCACGAATCTCCGCGGTGGTCATCATCCCTGAGGCCGAGCTGCCCACCAAGGATGCCCGTGCCGCCGTTCCCAAGGCGATTCCCACCGAGGACGCCGTGTTGAATCTCCAGCATCTCGCCATGCTGATGGCGGGCCTGGCGGACCTGGACCGCCTACATCCCACCTGGGGCGTGGACCGCATCCATGAGCCTGCCCGGGAGCAGGTCTTTCCCCTTGCCCGTACGCTCAAAGAGCTCCTGCTCGAGGCGGGTGCCCGTATCGCCACCTGGTCGGGCGCCGGCAGCAGCGTGATCGGCATCTTCGAGCGCGACGAGGCCCACGGGCGCGCGGATGCCATCGGGACTCTGCTTGACGCGTCGGGCATCGCGGCGCGTGCGCTGCCTCTCGAAGTCGACCGCGAGGGCCTGGTCGTCCTGGACGACGCCCCGTGAAACCGACTTATTGGATCGAGACGCTGGGCTGCGCCAAGAACGAGGTGGACTCGGCCAAGGTCGCCTTCCGCGCATCCTCGGCCGGTCTCGGGCGCGCCAGGTCCCTTGCGGGAGCCGATCTGGTGGTCGTCAACACCTGCGCATTCATCGAATCGGCCCGCGAAGAGTCGATCAACGCGGTGCTGGATGCGCTCGAAGCGAAAAAGGATGGCGCCCGGGTGGTCGTGACCGGCTGCATGGCCGAGCGTTACCGGGGCGAGCTGATGGAAGCGCTGCCCGAGGTCGATGTGGTGGCGGGCTTCGAGCAGGACTTCGTCGGAGAATACGCGGCCGAGGCCGGAGTGGGGTTGTCGCTCGGGCCGACGCGCCGCAAGTCGCGGCCGGCGATGGACCTTGACTCCAGCTACGACCTGCTCAACCTTCCGGTAGGTCCGTCCAGGCTCCCGTTCGCCTACCTGAAGGCGGCCGAGGGGTGCGACCGCAAGTGCGGCTTCTGCGCCATCCCGTCGTTCCGGGGGCGCCAGCGCAGCCGCGAGGTCGAGGATCTGGTGGCCGAAGCCAGGACGCTCGGCTCCAAGGAGATCGTGGTGGTGGCCCAGGACCTGGCCAGCTATGGGAAGGATCTATACGGGGAAAAGCGCCTGGTGGAGCTGATTCACAGGCTGGGCGAGGTGGCGCACTGGGTTCGGCTGGTCTACATCTACCCCAGCGAACTCAACGCCGAGCTGATCGATGCGATCGGCGCCTCGGCCCTGCAGTACTTCGACCTGTCGCTCCAGCACGTCTCGCGCCCCTTGCTGCGGCGAATGCGCCGTCCGGGAGGGGCGGACGACTACCTCCGCAAGATCGCGGCCATTCGCGAGCGCTTCCCCGACGCGGTCTTTCGCTCCAACTTCATCGTCGGCTATCCCGGCGAGACCGAAGAGGATCACGATTCGCTGCTGGCCTTCCTGGAGCAGGCGCGCCTTGACTGGGTTGCCTTTTTCCCCTACTCGCGCGAAGCGGGCACCTATGCCGACTCCTTGGACGCCCAGGTGCCTGGGGCGCTGGCCTCCGAGCGGCTGGCGGAGGCCTCCGAGGTGGCCGAACGCATAAGCCTCCTCAGGCGTTCGGCCCAGGTGGGGAGGGAGCTGGAGGTCATCGTCCAACGGCGGGGGGAGGCGAGATCCTACATGGAAGCGCCCGAGATCGACGGACTCGTTCGTGTTCCCGTCGACCTGCAGGTCGGCGGTATCTACACTGTAAGAGTGTCAGCTTCCGACGGCATCGACCTGATCGCCGCACCGGCCTCTTAGACGGGACAGGATTGAGCAGCTCGACCTTCGGCCCCACCGCGATAGCCACTCCGGCCAACGTGATCACCGCCGCGCGAGTGGCGATGACCCCCATCGTTGCCGTGCTCGTTCTCGAGCACGGTACCAGCGCTTTGGGAGCGACGTTGTGGGTGCTGGTCTCGCTGACCGACAAGGCCGACGGCTGGCTGGCACGCCGGCAAGGGGCGACCCGATCGGGCGCCTTCCTCGATCCGCTGGCCGACAAGATCCTGGTCTTCGGCGTGCTTGCGGCCATGGTCGCCAAGGCGGAGGTCTGGTGGGTTCCGGTGGCGATCATGGGCACCCGCGAGCTCTGGATGTCCTGGCATCGAGCCCGCCTGGCGCGCACCGGTATCTCCGTGCCCGCTCGGCCATTGGGCAAGCTGAAGACCCTCTTCCAGATGCTGGCGGTCATGGCCGTCATCACCCCGGGCCTCGGCGCCGTGCGCGAGCCGCTCGCGGCATCTTTGATCTGGATCGCAGTGGGCCTCGCGTTGGTCTCCGGGTACTTCTACTTCCTGGACGGCCGCCGCACCACCATGGCCTGACCCGATTGTGCGCGGCCGGTCTTTGGACCGCGGCGTGGGAAATCGTGCCCTCCCTTAGTTAGGATCGGCTTTGGCCCGCCGGGCAGGCTCGTCCGGTGCTGGGATCGGAGGTAGGTCATGCGGGTTGAGATAGTGGCGGTCGGGACCGAGATGCTTCTGGGCCAGATCGTCGACACCAACTCCAGCGAGATCGCCGCCAAGCTGGCCGAGGCGGGAATCGACTGCTACTTCCAGAGCAGGGTGGGGGACAACCTGGAGCGGATAAAGCTGGTGATCCGGGACGCCCTTGCGCGCAACGACGGAGTCATCGTCTGCGGTGGCCTTGGCCCCACTCAGGATGACATCACCCGCGAGGCCATCGCTCAAGTGATGGGTGTCGAACTGGTCTTTCACCAGGAGATCGCCGACCGCATCGCCGCAATGTTCTCCAGCCGCGGGCGCGAGATGAGCGCCAACAATCTTCGCCAGGCCGAGGTCCCGCGCGGGGCCGATACGATCACCCAGGTGCGCGGCACGGCCCCCGGTCTGATCTGCCCGGTCGGGGGCAAGGTGATCTACGCGCTTCCGGGCGTGCCCTACGAGATGATCGAGATGCTCGAGCGCTCGGTGATACCGGACCTGCTCAGGCGAAGCGGCGACGAAGCGACCATCGTCTCTCGGGTGATAAGGACCTGGGGCCTGGCCGAATCCACCCTCGCGGAGCGGCTGGACCCGGTCTTCAAGCACATCGAGGCCTCCGGAGACCCCATCACGCTGGCTTTCCTGGCCAGTGGGATCGAAGGGATCAAGGCGCGCCTGACCGCCAAGGGCCACAGCGCCTCCGAATTGCGGGATCTCGTGGCCCGCTACGAGAAAGAGGTCATGGAACTGGTCGGCGACCATGTCTTTGGCTTCGACGAGGTGAACATGGAGGCCGCCGTTGCCCGCAGGCTCGAGGAGCGCGGGTTGACCCTGGCCGTGGCCGAGTCGCTCACCGGCGGACTGGTTGCCAGCAGGCTGGTGGGGGTTCCCGGCGCGTCCGCCTGGTTCAGGGGTGGGGTGGTCAGCTACGCCAGCTCGGTCAAGTTCGAGGTGCTGGGCGTCCCGGAAGGGGAGGTGGTCTCCGAGGAGGCCGCCCTGGCCATGGCGGCGGGAGTGCGGGGGCTGCTGCATGCCGATGTCGGTCTCGCCTTTACCGGAGTCGCGGGCCCCGGCAGCCAGGAGGGGCACGCCGCCGGGACCGTCTTCGTCGGCATCGACGCCGGCCCCCTGGGCACCCGTGCCACGGCCCTGAAGTTGCCGGGCGACCGCGAGCGGATCAGGCAGTTTTCCGCCATCTCGGGCCTCGATCTGCTGCGGCGCTTTCTTTCCTGAGCCCCGCCTTCGCCGTCTGTTTCGGTCGAACATGTGTTCTATAGTGTGCTAGGATCGAGGCAATCACAGGCGTGTGATTCACGGTCACAGCATCGGTGTAGATTTCGCTGTAAAAGAGCTCCACGGTTGCGTGGAATGGCGATGGAAGGCAGTGGCGCCATGGCGGCAAAGGCAGGCAGGCCCTCGGGCGAGGGGATCGACCGGACCAAGGCTCTCGAGATGGCGATAAGCCAGATCGAGCGGCAGTTCGGCAAGGGGTCCATCATGCGCATGGGCGAGAGCCCGCAGATGGCGATCGAATCCATCTCCACCGGAGCAATGGCGCTCGACATAGCCCTTGGAGTGGGTGGTCTGCCGCGCGGCCGCGTGGTGGAGGTCTTCGGCCCGGAATCCTCCGGGAAGTCCACACTTGCTTTGCACGTGGTGGCCGAGGCCCAGCGGCAGGGAGGCACCTGCGCCTACATCGATGCCGAGCACGCGCTGGATCCCGTCTACGCCAAGGCGATCGGGGTGGACATCGACGAGCTCCTCATCTCCCAGCCCGACACCGGTGAGCAAGCCTTGGAGATAGCGGACACTCTGGTGCGCTCAGGTGCGCTGGACGTCCTGGTGATCGACTCGGTGGCCGCGCTCACTCCGCGCGCCGAGATAGAAGGGGAGATGGGCGACTCGCACGTCGGCCTGCAGGCGCGCCTAATGTCCCAGGCGCTGCGCAAACTCACTGCCAACCTCAGCAGGTCCAAGACGATCGCCCTCTTCATCAACCAGTTGAGGGAGAAGATCGGGGTCATGTACGGCTCTCCGGAAGTGACTCCGGGCGGCCGTGCACTCAAGTTCTACTCCTCGGTCCGCCTCGACATCCGGCGGGTGGAGTCGATCAAGGACGGCGCCGACGTGGTCGGCAGCCGTACCCGCGTGAAGGTTGTCAAGAACAAGGTGGCGCCACCCTTCCAGCAGGCCGAGTTCGACATCATGTACGGCAAGGGGATCTCCAAGGAGGGGTCGCTCCTGGACGTTGGCGTGGACATGGGGATCATCAAGAAGTCCGGGGCGTGGTACACCTACGAGGGCGAGCAGCTTGGCCAGGGGCGTGAGAACGTGAAGGCCTACATCGAGAGCAACCCGTTGCTCCGTGCCGAGCTGGAGGAGAAGATCCGCGCGGCGGTTGGCATCGTCGAACATGACGGCGATGGCTTCAGCGAGGACGACGAGGAGCCCATCTACCTGGAGGACTGAGCCCTCTGGTCCTTAGCCGCCGCCATTCCTGGGCCAGGGAGGGCGGCGGCTAAGTTGTTGGGGGTGGAAAAGCGCTTCTATGTCCGCACCTTCGGCTGCCAGATGAACGAGCACGATTCGGAGCGGATTGCCGGGTTGCTCTCGGCGGAAGGCATGTCCGAGGCGGCAAGCGCCGAGGAAGCCGACGTCGTCGTGCTCAACACCTGCTGCATCCGCGAGAACGCCGACAACAAGCTCTACGGGCATCGCGGGCACCTGAAGGCTCTC
>JAJZNF010000046.1 GCA_021847985.1 Actinomycetes bacterium
GGCCGCCGCCATGCTGATCCTGCTGGTCTCCGTCGTCGTCTATGCGATCCGCTTCCTGATCACCAGGGCGCTGTCTCGCTATCGCGAGCTGTCGGCCGACCGTTCGGGAGCGATCCTGATCGGACACCCCTCAGTGCTCAAGTCGGCACTCATAAAGATCACCGGCGAGATGGGCAGGATCCCCACTCGCGACTTGCGCTCCGCCTCGGCATTCAACGCCTTCTTCTTCGCCCCTGCCATCAACAAGGACTCCATCACCGGGCTGTTCTCGACGCACCCGAGTTTGGAAAAGAGGATCGCCCAGCTCGACAAGCTTGAGCGCGACCTGGCAAACTAGGGGCACTCGGCCTCGACAAAGGGAGAAGCGCAGCTTGGGAAGGCTCAGGGACATATTGTTCGCGAGGAACGCCCCCGCCAAGGCGAACCTCGACAACCTCTTCGCCATGCCCTCGGCGGGGATCACCTTGGACGTCTCCGCAAACCTGGTCTCCACCGGAAGCGCGGCGGTCTGCTTCAAGCCCGCCTCGGGAGCCGCATTCCAGAACACCTCGGAGGACTTCAAGTCGATCCTGGCGCAGATGTCCTCCACCAAGCCCCCGCGTGAGAGCACCGACTCGCTCGGCTATCGCTGGATCATCATCGACGCCGACGACCTGGAGTCCCTCACCACCGAGATCCATTCGGTGAACTCCACCCTGGAGTCCAACGGCTTCGGGCCCCAGCTCCTGTGCTCGGTGTTCCCTTTGCGCGACAAGGACAGTGACCACAAGGTCTACCTGATCTATCTGTACAAGCGCGGGACCTTCTATCCCTTTGCCCCACTTGGCGGCGAAAAGCGCGACAACGAGCGTGAACTCTCGCTGCAGGCCCTGCTGAAGAGCGACCTGCCACTGGAGTCGGATCTCGAACGCTGGTTCCCGATCTGGGAGATGCCCCTGTAGCCCTGGGACTGTGCGCCAGCTATCAGGCGCGCACCTCGACACCGCAACGGGCCAGCTGGGCCGCGAAGCCGGGGAACGAGGTCGGAACGCTTTGCGCACCGGTTATTCGGGTCTCGCCCTTGGTGATCGCGCCGAGGATGGCGGCCGACATCGCTATGCGGTGATCCATGTGGGAGTCCACGCTGCGCTGCAGGTGGCGGGCGAGATCCATGGGAACCCCTCCCCAGACCCGAAAGCCGCTCTCCACCTCCGCCGTCTCCACTCCAAAGGCCGCCAGCATCTCCATGGTGGTCGCAATCCGGTCACTCTCCTTGTGGCGCAGCTCCTCCACGCCCAGGAATGTGGTGGCGCCCCTGGCCTTGGCCGCGGCCACGGCCAGGATGGGGACCTCGTCGATGAGGCCGGGCACCCCCTCGGGACCGACCACGGTTCCGGTCAGCTCGCTGGGCCGGGCGGTGATGGAGTGCGCCCCCGAGGCAAGCCTGCTCACCTCGATACGGCCCCCCATGGCCCGGAGCACTTTGAGGAATCCGTCGCGCTCGGCGCCGAGATAGACGTTGCCGATGGTTAGCGGGGAATCCCCTATCAGCCCGAGAACGACGAAGAAGGCCGCGGCCGAAGGGTCGCCGGGTACCACGAAGTCGGCGGCGATAAGGTCCGAACGCTCCACGTGGATCACGCGGCCGGCGCCGTCTTCCTCCACTTGCAGCCTGGCCCCGAAGAGTGGCGCCATCTCCTCGGTATGGGCCCGCGTGGGGGTGGACTCGATGACGGCGGTCTCCCCGTCGGCGGCCAGGCCGGCGAGGATGATGGCCGACTTGACCTGGGCGGAAGGCGTGCTCATCGAGTAGGTGATCCCGCTCAGCTCCCTCCCTTGCACGACCAGCGGGGCAAAGCGGTTCCCCTGCCGGCCGATGATGTAGGCCCCCATGGCGGTCAGCGGCTCGACGACCCGCGCCATGGGCCGGCGCACGATGGAGGCATCCCCGGTGAGAAAAGTCGTCACACCGATCCGCGGGGCCAGCAGGCCCGTAATCAACCGAAGCAGCGTTCCCGAGTTGCCGACGTTGACCACGTGGTCCGGCTCGGTAAGCGATCCTCCGGTACCGGTGATCGAGAGCTCGAACTCTGACTCGTCCAGCTTGGCCCCCAGTGCGGCGACGGCGCTACGGGTGGCGTTCACGTCATCGGCCTTGGACAAACCTTGGATACGCGCCGTGCCCTGGGCCAGCAGGCCGAAGAGGAGAGCGCGATGGGAGATCGACTTGTCCCCGGGGACGCTCACCGAGGCTGCACGAATATGCCCGCCGTGCACCACAAGCTCGGAGTTCTCGCCGTGCCTGCCTCCGAAGATCCGTCTTACGTCAGGCAGTTCCATCCTCGCCCCCCTCGCAGAGCCGACCTAACCGGGAAGATCGTCCCTCAGTCCCTTCGCCCCCCAGAGATAGACGTGGCGAAGCTCGCCTCGGCTCTTTGGCGTGTCGATGTGAGCCAGGATACGTATGCAAAGGGGAGTTCCTCCCTCGATGTCGAGCTCCTGGGCGCACATGAGCGGCACGTCACCGAAGCCCATCTCCCGCGCGGCGGCGGCGGGGAAAGCCCCATGGACGTCGGAGGTGGCGGTGAAGATGATGCTGACCAGGTGCTCTTTGTCGACCTGGTTGCGCTCCAGCATCTCGGCCAGCAGCTCCTTGGTCCTCGAGATGATGTCCTCGCGTGAGTCGCGCTCGATGGTTGTGGCTCCGCGAAGTCCTCGAAGTGGCATGGAGAGGATTCTAACCAGCCTCGCGCACGGCGGACCACAAGGACCGCAGCTCCGCCTGGGTCAAAGCGCGGTACTGACCGGGGGCAAGGCGTTGATCGCTGAGAGGGCCGATGCGTGTCCTGACCAGCCTGGTTACGCGAAAGGAGAACACCTCGAACATTCGTCGGATCTGGCGGTTCCGCCCTTCACGGATGACCATACGCACCAGCGTCGGCGAGAGTTGCGTGACCGTCGCAGGCGCGGTCCTGCCGTCTTCCAGGACCACACCCCTGGCCAGCTTGGAGAGCGTGTCCCTCCCCACCGGCTTGTCCAGCGAGACGAGATACTCCTTGTCCACCTTGTAGCGGGGATGGGTCAGGCGCATGGCAAAGTCGCCGTCGTTGGTGAGTATGAGCAGCCCCTCGGAATCCGCATCCAGCCGCCCCACCGGATACACTCGCGGCTCCGGCGGCACCAAGTCGGTGACCACGCTGCGCCCGTGGGTGTCCTTCGTGGTGGACACCACCCCCGCCGGCTTGTGCAGGAGCCAGTAGACGCGGCCCGGGTCGATCATCACCGGCACCCCGTCGACTTCGACCAGGTCCTCCCCCACCTGCGCACGGTCGCCGAGCGTTGCCACCCTGTGGTTCAGGGTCACCCGTCCGGCAAGGATCATCTCCTCGGCAACCCGGCGCGAGGCAATACCGGCCTGGGAGATGATCTTCTGCAGGCGCTCGCCCTCGGGGCCCGGCTCCGGCAAGGTCATGCCTCCTCGCGCAATGCCGCCTCGATGGACTCGGCCACCTCGACCGAGGGTTCGAACTGGGCCAGCGCCGGCAGATCGGCCAGCGAGGGGAGACCAAGCCTCTCCAAAAAGAGCGCCGTGGTGGCGAACAGTACCGCCGATCCGGCGGTGTTCTCCCTCCCGACGGGATGGATGTAGCCTTTCACGGCCAGCATGCGCATGACCGCGTCGGAGTTCACACCGCGTATGGCCGACACCCGCCTGCGGGAAATGGGCTGCTGGTAGGCGACTATGGCGAGCGTCTCCAATGCCGCCGGAGACAGGCGCGCCTCGAAGGTCTCCTCGGCGAATCGGCCGAGCGCCCCGTGATGAACGGACTTGGTGACAAAGCGATAGCCACCGGCCAGGGAGGCGATCTCGATTCCGAACGACGGATCCGCATAGCGGTCCAGGAGCTCTCCCATGGCCAGCTCGCAGTCGGATTCGCTGGCCCCGGAGGCCCGGCTGAGCTGGGCAAGGGTGACGGGCTCGCTCGCCACCAGGATGAGCGCCTCCAAAGTCGCGGCCAGGCCACCCGCCGCGCCCCTCGCGTCCCGATCCTCGTCCATGGCCTAAGAAGCTAATCGCGAGGAGCCCCGGCGGCGCATTGCGGCCAGGCTCTGCCGCTGGCTCTTAGGCACTCTCGAGCAGCAGGCGGAGCTCGATCGGCGCGCTTGCGAGAGCCTGGCGGATGTCGACTTCGCCCAGCTTGAAGAGCTCCAGCATTCCCAGGAAGTGGACCACCACGTCCAGGCGCTCCTCGGCGTCGCGCACCACGTCGTCGAAGGTGGCTTCGCGAGTGCGCGCCAGATGCGCGGCTATCCGCCGCCGGGCCTCGGCCACCGATATGCGCGGGAGCGGGGTTACATGCGTTGGGGGCATCTCCTGCTCCTCGTTCCGGCCAAGCACGCGCGCATAGGCCTCGGCCAGCTGCAGCCCGGTCACGGAGGAAAGCGGATCCGGCACGAGGTGCGCCACCTCCGCGCCGAAACCGGTCCTGCGCCCCACGCGGCGCATCCCCTCCTCCAGCATCCCCGCGAGCACCGCCGAGACGTCCCGGTACGCCTTGGCTTCGAGGAGGCGGGCAATGAGGACGTCGCGCTCGTCGAGGAAGTCGGCATCGTCTTCGTCGTCGTACTCACTCCCCGGAAGCAGCCGCCGGCACTTGATCTCCATCAGGGTGGCCGCGACCAGCAGAAACTCGGTTGCCACCTCGAGGTCGAGAGCCCGCCGCAACTCGATCTCGGCCAAAAAGGAGGTGACGAGTTCGTTGAGGGAGATCTGATGGACATCCAGGCTGCGTGCCTGGATCAACGAGAGAAGAATGCCGATCGGCCCCTCGTAGATGTCCAGCTTCACCTCGTACGCCAACTGAGCGCCCCCTGACCCTGGCCATCATATGCCCGGCGCCGCTACGCAGACCTCTAATCTGCGTAGCGACCGCCCCACGCCATGGCGACGTGCCAGAATCGCTGCGGAAGAAAGGAAGCCAGTGCAGATCAAGAGCCCCATGTCCGGAACCCTCGTAACCTTCTCCGTAGCTGTCGGGAGCCGGGTCGAAAAGGGCCAGCAAGTGGCCGTCGTCGAGTCCATGAAGATGGAGATCCCGGTGGAGGCCGACGCCTCGGGCGAGGTGTCGGCGTTGCACGCCGCCCCAGGTGAATTCATCGGAGAGGGCGACGCCCTGATCAGCCTCGACTAGTCGAAGTGCCGGCCCGCGTCCCGGCGGGCACTGCATTGGTGAGGTGGGCCGCATCAACGCGGTAGCCGGCGGGCTCAAAGGCCCGCGAGTTCAATGAAGAACCGGGCTTACGCCCTTGGTGTGGCCCCGTCAACCGCCATCTCCGCACGTCCCACGAATGCGCCTTGGCCGCCCCTTCGCCGCCTTAGAGATTTCAGGCTGCGGGCGGAGGTTCTCGGCATCTCCGGAGCCAAATGCCAGCCATACGCGTCGTCGCGCTTTCGGCGAGCCGGAGAGTCGGGACCGGCGCGCGCTCGGAAGCGCCTACCAGCCGGCGCCACTCGCGCTGCGCGCCCATCCGCTTGTGGAAGAAGCGGTAGGGCAGGCGATAGCCCCGGTGCCGATGTAGAAGTAGGTACCCTTGGCGCTTCCGGCATTCGGATCGAGCACCAGGGCCATTTGCAGCGTCTTGCCGGAGGCGGAGACGCCGGCGAAGCAGATGTCGTCGGAACTGGCGGCGTAGACGTACTGCACGTTCTGGCTGGAAACCGCCGAGGCGGACCCGTTCCAAGAGACAAAGTCCAACGACGGCTCCGTCTTGGACAGGTCGGTCTGGAGCGCCGTCCCGGTACTGAATGCGTAGGAGTTCTTGATGTAGAGCGTCTGGGCGTCGGTCATCGCATTGCGCAGATCCGACTCCACCGACCGGTTCTGCGCCTCGGTGCGCGCGTTAAGGAAGGTGGGAACGGCAATCGAGACGAGGATTCCGATGATGACCACCACGACCATGACCTCGATCAAGGTGAAACCTTGTTCGGCACCCTTGCCACGCCGCGCTTGCATTCCGCGGTCTCCTCTCGGGTAATGCGCACAGTGGCGCACCCACACTGCAAAGTTCGGTATGAACTTGGCCGCACTTTAGAAACGTGGCGTGCCTGCCAAAAAGCGGTCCACCTATTGTAAGCGGCAGGTCGCCCTCTTGCGGGCTTGGAGTACGCTTTTCGCGAGGCGCATGATCATTTATCTCGTTCGGCATGCCAAGGCGGGGCACCGTGGTGACGACCTGACTCTGGACCGCCACCGCCACCTCACCACGGCAGGCATTCGCCAGGCCAAAGCCATAGCTGGATACTTCACCACTCACCCAGTGGGGCGGATCCTCTCGTCGCCTTATGCGCGCTGCATAGAGACCATGGAGCCAACCGCTGCCGAACTCGGGATCGAAATCGAGGTGAGCGAAGCGCTGGCCGAGGAGACCACGCTGTCCCGGCTCGCCGGCCTGCTCGAAGAGCTCGCCGCCGTGGCCGCGGTCGCCATCTGCTCTCACGGGAACGTCATTCCCGCGGCGATGGATCTGGTGGGAAGATTCTCGCCCGAGGCTCTTGCCTGTGCCAAAGGCTCGGTCACCAGACTGGACACAGCGACCGGCCAGGTGGCCTACCTCTCCTTTCCCGGTTAGATCCCGGAGGTCGCACGGCGCGCCCGCTCATCGGAGGCGAGCGCCTATAGTCTCTGAGATACCCGCAGCGGAGCCGCCCGCCGATCACACGCCCCAGGGGGAGCAAATTGCTTATCCTGCAGAGGTATTTTCTGAGCCACTGGAGCCTTGACCCGCTCTTTTTGATCCTGACCGGCATTCCGGTCTATCTCTACGTGGTCGGATACCGCCGGCTCGAGCGCACCATAGCCCGAGGGTCGCGGCGCCCGCCCAAGGCACGCCGCTTGCGCGCCACCCTTTTTGGTGGCGGGATATTCATCCTGGTCATCGCTGTCATGTCGCCGATCGACTACTGGTCCGACACCTATCTTTGGGTGCACATGTTTCAGCACGTGCTCCTGATGGCCTATGCGCCACCGCTGCTGGTGCTTTCCGCCCCTTGGCTGGTGATGTACAGGGGACTGCCGGTGGGCTGGCGGCGCAAGCTGGGGCGTACCTTCCTCGTCAGTGACAACACCTCCTGGCTGCGCAAGGTGGGGAACTTCTTCATGAGGCCGCTGGTCGGCTTCCTTCTCTTCAACATCGCCATGTGGGGATGGCACTTCCCCGCCATGCTCGACCTGTCCGTCACCAACCAGTGGGTGCACAACATCGCCCACTTCACCTTCGTTGCCACCGGCATGCTGCTCTGGGTGCACCTGGTCGACTCCCCTCCGATCAAGCCTCGCGTCTTCCCGGAGATCAAGCGGGTGGTGCCGATCTTCTTCACCACCATCTCCTCCTGGATGCTGGCAATGATCATGGGCTTCGCGACCACCCCGTTTTACAGCGTTTACCTGCATATACCGGGTAAGACGCTGTCGGGCATGGGCGATCAGGAGTTGGCGGCCGCTGTTCTATGGGTCCTTTGTATGGAGCCCTTCACCTATGCCGCCATCTACAACATCAAGCACTTCATGGACCGCGAAGAGAACTTCGATTACCATCTGACGCTGCTCACCGAGCAGGCCAAGGGAATCCGGCGGCGCAAGAGGGTGCCGGGCCTCTACTGATCGCGCCCTAGTCCAAGCTCAAAGGCCGCACAACCCGGCCAGCAACGCCGAGATCGACTCCGCGCCTTCTTCGTTGATAAAGCTGAGCACGTCGCCCACGTCGAAGCTCTCGTCGGCATTGTCCGAGACCACTCGCACCGCAGCCCACTCACATCCGGCGGCAGCGGCGACCTGGGCAACCGCCGCCGTCTCCATGTCCACGCAGAGCGCCTCGGGGAAATGAAGGAGGATCTCCTCCTTGCGTGCCGCCGAAGAGATGAGCGCGTCTCCGCTCGCCACGGTCCCGCGCAGGAACCGCGGCACCACTCCCCCGCGACGGCGCTGAGCCACATCCGCCGCCACCTTGGCCGTCGCCTCGGTCGCCGCGTCTACGAGCCGGGGCGAAGCCGCCAGCTCGGCGCCGTGCAAGCCGGGCAGCTGGCCGCGGCGCCGGAGCAAGGGGGTCAGATCGAAGTCGTGGTGCACGGCGCCGGTGGCAACCACCATGTCTCCCGCCGTCAGCGCATCACTGAGGGAGCCGGCCAGCCCGGAGACCAGCAGCGACGAGGGCCGGTAGCGCAACACGAGCTCGCTGGCCGCGATGGTCGCGTTCACCTTGCCTATGCCCGAGTGGGCCAGGACAACGGGCGTGCCGTTGATGCTTGATTCGTATATCGGGCACAGGCCGTCGCGGGAAGCGGCGCCACCGAAATAGCGATCTCGCAGGATGGACACCTCTTGCTCCATGGCGACGACTATTCCGATGGTGGAGCGCTCTGGCATGGTCACGCCTAGAGAACCTATCGCCTCCCGTCATCGTCGCAATCCGATGCGGCACGGGCAAATCTAGACTTCTTGCCATCATGCGAGTACTTTCAGGCATCCAGCCCACCGGTCACGTCCATCTAGGCAACTACCTCGGGGCGATTCGCGGCTGGGTGGAGGACCAGCACCACCACGACTCCTTCTTCACGGTGGTCGACCTGCATGCGATAACCCAGGACCAGGACCCGGCCGAGCTCTCCGGCGCGATCCTGGAGCTCTATGCCACGCTGCTCGGGGCCGGCCTGGATCCGGCGGTGAGCACGATCTTCGTGCAGAGCCAGCTGAACGAGCACCCGGCACTGGCCTGGTTGTTGGAGTGTACGGCAACCTACGGCGAGCTTCACCGCATGACCCAGTTCAAGGACAAGGGCAAGGGTTCCGAGAGCGTGCGCGCCGGACTCTTCACGTACCCGGTGCTGATGGCCGCGGACATCCTCCTCTACCAGGCCGACCGCGTGCCGGTGGGCGAGGACCAGAAGCAGCACCTGGAGCTGACCCGCGACCTGGCTATCCGCTTCAATCACCGCTTCGGGGAGACGTTCGTGATACCCCAGCCGGCGATACCCAAGGTGGCTGCGCGGGTCATGGACCTGCAGAGTCCGGAGCGCAAGATGTCAAAGAGCCAGGCCACCCCGCTCGGTATCCTGTATGTTCTCGACGAGCCCACCGAGATCAAGAAGAAGATCTCCCGAGCCGTCACCGATACCGAGGCCCACGCCGCCTATGACCCCCAAAAGCGCCCAGGCGTCTCCAACCTGCTGGAGATCTTCTCCGCCGTCTCCGGAGTCAGCCCCACGGAACTGGCCGAACGCTACAGCTCCTACGGTGCCCTGAAGACCGACCTGACAGCCGCGCTGGTGGCGGAACTCGAGCCGGTACGCCTGCGCACTGAGGAGTACCTGGCGGACCGCGCCGAGC
>JAJZNF010000036.1 GCA_021847985.1 Actinomycetes bacterium
GTCGTCCTGAAAGGGACCGCCGGCCGACGATAGGCTGGCCGTGTGCCAAAGACGATCCCGCGGACGAGTAGAGCTTCGGCTCTCCGTGTCACGCTGGCCGGGATCCGCCGGAGGGCGGGAGCGTCAATTGATTGCGTCGCGTGAAGTGGTGGGGGTTCGCTTCGGCTACCCGAGGCATCGACGGCGGGATTCGAACGCGGCGCGATGGTGGAGATGGCCGAAGAGGGTGGTGCGATCGTGATACGCCTATCACACGACGCGAACCGGGAGCCCGAATGAGCGTGCTGCAGGTGCGGAACATCGCCTACCGGCGCGGCGGACGGACGATCCTCGACGGAGTCGGAATCGAAGTGGCAATGGGGGAGATGCTCGCGGTCTCCGGGCCGTCTGGATCTGGCAAGACGCCATTGCTGCTCATAGCTGCTGGGCTCATGCCTGCCGACGGTGGCGAGGTCCTACTGGACGGGGTTCCGGTCGCCGAATGGAGTGCGCGAGCGCGCGCATCCATCGGAGTCATCCTCCAAACCTACGGATTGATGCCCTTCCTGACGGCGGAGGAGAACGTGGCTCTACCGATGCAGGCCAGACGCATGCAGCGCGTTGCGATCGAGGAAGCAGCCGCCACGGCGCTGGAGGAAGTGGCCCTGGCCGGAATGCGCCATCGCCTGGTCTCGGAGCTTTCCGGGGGGCAGAAGCAGCGAGTCGCCCTAGCACGCGCCATCGCCGGCGAACCGGAGGTCATAATTGCCGACGAGCCCACCTCCGAACTCGATCCCGAGAACCGGGACCGGGTCATCCAGCTGCTGGCCGCCAAGGCGAGGGCGGGCAGCGCCGTCGCTGTCGCCTCGCACGATAGGCACGTGACGGCCGCATGCAATCGCGTCATCCGGCTGGTTCACGGGCACGTCGTCTCCGGCGCGACTTCAAGCGAACTACCGGGCTGAGCCGGTCAGGAGCCCCTGGAAGTCAGAGCAGCACGGCGCATGGCGGCCCATGCGAGTCGCCACCCGAGCATTACCAAGGTGTTGAATGCGAGCGACACCGCAATGAAGCTAACGGCGGTACCCTGGCCAAAGATCACTCGCAGCACCTGTCCGACGGCGACTGTCGCCACCACAACCACGACACCGCCGGCCGGCGAAACGGGCTGTGCGCCTCTCAGCCGCACGAGAAGATGGCCCACAAGCGCGCCGACCAGGAACGGCGCCGACACTTGCGTCAGGTTGGCCGCGCTCTCATGATGGCCGTGAGCCGAAAGGCCGATCGCCACAAAGACAACCACCGCCACCAGGTCAACCAGGACCGCCCACTTCTCCGGACGTGCCGGTACGCCGCTCCATCGCCTTCCTGCGCCGCTGAAGTTCACTCAACCTCCCGCCGAGTCGCTCCGCCGCGAGTGCGTTCGGCACCCGGAGCCTACGAGTCGATCCTAGGGAGAAATCGGGGCGTAAGGCGCACCGCCAGGATCTCGGCAATGCGCTCGGCTGCAGCCAGCACCTGTGTGTCGGCATATGCATGGCTGAATACCGTCATTCCCACCGGAAGGCCGCTCACCTCGCCGATGGGAACGCTGATGGACGGGGCGCCGGCGACGGCGGCGACCGAATAGCCGGCTCCGGAGACGAAATCCCCGTTGACATGGTCGATCGTCCAGGCCGGACCCATGGTCGGCACGCAAAGAACGTCAACCTCGCCAAGCGTCTTGGCGCGAGCGATCGCTCCCTCGGCGCGCCTCTGGTTCTCGCTGCGCGCCCTCCGGTAGCCCGCTTCGGTATAGCCCTCCAGGGTGATCGCCGCCTCCAGGTGCTCCTGTCCGAAGAGTTCGAGTTCCCGCCTAGGGTGCGCGGCGTTAAAAGCCACGATCTCCTCGATGGACGACGCTCCGGCCACCCCTCTGGCGGCTAGGTACGCACCAAGATCATGGTGCATCTCCCAGATCAGTACGACCAGCTCGTCCTCTTCGCTCATCGCGAAGTCGGACCCGGTCTTGGCATCCACTTCGTCCACCACCGCGATGCCCGCGCCGCGCACAGCCTCCAGCGCCTCCTCAAATACGGCATCGGCCTTGGGGCTGTAGCCGAAGAAGCCGGAGCGCGGCACCCCGATCGTGAACGATCGGCTACGCGCACGGTCAAGCGCGCCATCAAAGCCCGAACCCATGCCGCGCTCAGCTCGAAGATCGCCTACAAGCGCGCCGAACGCGTATGAGACGTCCTTTGCAGATCTGGCGAAGAGGCCGACCGTATCCTGGGAAGAAGCAATTGGGATGACGCCCCGGGTCGGGAGCACGCCGTGCGTGGGCTTGAAGCCGAACACGCCGTTCAGCGCGGCCGGGCACAGCACCGAGCCATCCGTCTCCGTGCCCAGCGCGAGCGGAACATACCCCGCTGCCACTGCCACGGCGGAGCCCGAACTTGAGCCACCCGGACTCCTGTCCAGGACATGAGGATTGCGGCATTGGCCGCCCAGTGCCGACCAGCCGCTCGAAGAATGCGTTCCACGCATGTTGGCCCACTCCGAGAGATTGGTCTTGCCGATTACCGCGCCGCCAAGCCTCCGAATCGCCGCCACCACCTGGGCGTCATCGCTCGGCTTGGAGCCCTCAAGCGCCAAGGATCCCGCGGTAGTCGGCAGCGAAGCGGTGTCTATGTTGTCCTTCACGAGAATCGGCAGACCGCCGAGGGGCAAAGAGGGGTCGAATGCCGGCACCTCGCCCGCATCGATCCTGGAAATGACCGCCCGAAGGCCTGAGGGGCCCCCATCCAACTCATCGATCCTGGAGAGCGAAGAGGCAATTACCTCGCTTGGCGCAAAGTCGCCGCGAAGATACCCTGCGTGCAGTTCACGGGCGTCAAGGCCCGAGATTCCGGAATCGGTTGCGCTCACGCGTTCGAGACTATCCCGACGCCGTACTTGCGGCGTCGTGAAGACCCCCGCCTACCAGAGGGACAGGTCGGCCTCGACACTCGTAGCAGCCAACGTCTCGGGGCCGATTGCCTCGAGCAGGTGCCGCATTTTGAAATAGTCGTGGGAGACGCCCGAAACCACTGCCTTGCGGTGCTCGAGCACCTCGGGCGGTATGTCCACCTCGCCATATCCAAGCAGCGCTACGGCAAAGTCGACGTCGTAGATCACAGGGGCACGCGAGAAAAACGAGGCGCGCTTGATTGCGATTGCCGACACCGCCCTCTCCACATCCTCGAGGTGCTCACCCTCCGCCAGCTCGAGCTTATGGACCCTGATGCGCGCCAACTTGAGCGCAAAGCCGCTGTCCGGGCTAGGAGTTCCAAGCATCTTGCCCTGCTCGACGGCGGATACCTTGAGCGGTGCGAGTTCGGAGGGGCGGGTTGGAGTCCAGCTCTCCGGGATGGCGAGCGGTTCCACCTCGCGCAGCTGTGATCCAGAGGCGACCGGGACGTAGTCAGGCTGTGTCACTCAGACCCCTTGCAACGTTGATCAAAATGTGAAGCTACACACTAAACGTAATCCCCAATTGCACAGGACCCAAAATCGCCACGCGAATCATTACAGGCGCGAAATCCCCGCGCTGCGCAACAGGCCGACCACGATCGAATCTAGGAGCGCCTTCCATGAAGCCTCGATGACATTAGGGGACACCCCGATCGTTGTCCAGGTCCCGTCGGGATCGCTCGAGTCGATCAAAACGCGGACCTTGGCTCCCGACCCCGAGGACGAATCCAGGACACGGACCTTGAAGTCGGTGAGGTGCACCAAGCCGAGCTTCTCGTAAATGGGCGACAGGGCCTTCCGCAAAGCCGCATCCAGCGCGTTGACGGGGCCATTCCCTTCCGCCGTGGCAATCTGGCGTTCGCCGTTGACCCACAGCTTGACCGTAGCCTCGGTGGTCGGGCTTTCGCCATCGCGGAGATCGTTTATCACCCGATAGGACTCGAACCTGAAGAAGTCCTGGCGCCACCCTGCGGCCTCGCGCATAAGCAGCTCCATCGAGCCGTCTGCGGTTTCGAAATGATATCCCTGGTGCTCGAGGGTTTTCAGATGCTCGAGCACGGTGGCGTTCTGCTCGTGTGTCAGCTCGACACCCATCTCCCCCGCCTTGATGGCGACGGCGGAGCGGCCGGCCATCTCGGACATCACAAAGCGCGTCCCATTGCCAACCACATCCGGATCTATGTGCTCATACGCGTCCTTACGCCGCGCGATCGCGCTCACGTGCAGACCGGCTTTATGCGTGAACGAAGAGTTCCCGACGTAGGGCTTCTGGGGGTCGACGGCGATGTTCACCACCTCCGCCACGTGCCTGGACACCGAGGAAATGAGCTTGATGTGCTCTCTAGGCACGGTTTCGACGCCCATCTTCAGGCTTAGGTTGGGTATGGTCACCGAAAGATCCGTATTGCCGGTCCGCTCGCCATAGCCGTTGATGCACCCCTGGACGTGAGTCACGCCAAGCTCAACGGAAAGGAGCGCGTTCGCGGTGGCGCACCCGGAGTCGTTGTGGAAGTGCACACCGAGTTCGAGATCCGTCACACCCCGCACCGCCTTTACGATGCGGGATACCTCGTGGGGCAGAGAGCCGCCGTTGGTGTCGCAAAGCACGAGGGTCGAGGCGCCTCCGGCAGAGGCGGCGCCGAGAACAGCCATGGCGTACTCAGGGTTGTTCTTATAACCGTCGAAGAAATGCTCGGCATCGAAAAAGACTCGCCGGCCGCGGTCGACCAGGTGGCGCACGGACTCCTCCGCCATCCGCAAGCCCTCGTCAAGCGTGGTCCGAAGAGCTTCGGTGACGTGATAGTCCCACGACTTGGCGACTATGCAGACCGCCTCGGTCTCCGCCTCCAGGAGATGGCGCAAAGTCTCGTCGCTTTCCACCTTGCCGCCCGGCCGCCGCGTGGAGCCGAAGGCGACCAGAGTCGAGATGTCGAACTTCAGCTCGCGCGGCGCGCGCTTGAAGAACTCCGCATCCTTGGGATTCGCACCCGGCCATCCACCCTCGATGAAGGCGACGCCAAGCCGGTCGAGTTGCTCGGCCACCCGCAGTTTGTCGTCGACCGTGAGGGAAATGCCCTCCTGCTGCGATCCGTCGCGCAGCGTCGTGTCGTAGATGTCGACACTGGACGGGAGGGCGAAGTCGATCTCAGCCGACATTATCCAGCCAATCCAGGTGGCGCGGATCCTCCCCGTGGACCGCTGAGAAGTACGCCTGCTGGATCGCCTTGGTGATACTGCCAGGCTTCCCATCGCCCACCACGCGGTCGTCGACTGATGTCGCCGGAGTCACCTCGGCGGCGGTTCCACAGAGGAAGATCTCCTCGGCGGTGTAGAGGTCCGAACGCAGGAGGTTCTCCGTCTCGACCTTATAGCCAAGGTCGGCGGCCAACGCCATGATGCTGGACTGAGTGATGCCCTCGAGCGCGCCGGCCGACGTGGGTGGCGTGAGAATCCTCCCCTTACGCACGACGAACAGGTTCTCGCCTGTGCACTCGGAAACATACCCCTGCGGCGAGAGCAGGATTGCCTCGTCGTAACCCGCCTTGACCGCCTCGACCTTGGCCATAGACGAGTTGATGTACATACCGGTGCCTTTGGCGGCGGGCGGAAGCGAGTTCGGGTTGTGGCGCACCCAGGAGCTGATCTTCATCCGAATGCCCTTGGCGAGGCCCTCCTCGCCGAGGTACGTCCCCCACTTCCAGGCCGCGACCGAAACGCTCGCCTTGCACGGCAGTGGGTTGAGGCCCATCTCCCCGTACCCCAGAAAGACGATCGGCCGGATATAGCACTCCTCGAGGCCGTTCTCCCGCACGACCGAGCGGATGGCCTCGGCGATCGTCTCCTTGGGGAAGGGGATGTCGATCATGAAGATGTGCGCGGAATCGTACAGGCGGTCGACGTGGTCCTTCAGCCGGAAGACCGCGGTCCCGGCGGGCGTCTTGTAGGCGCGGATGCCCTCGAAGACTCCCGAGCCATAGTGAAGACCATGCGTTAGCACGTGCACGTTCGCCTGGTCCCAGGGGACCAGTTCGCCGTCCATCCAGATGACCCTGCTCTTCTCAATTGGCATTGGAAACCCTTTCTGCTATGGCGTCCCCAATTTGGGACGTGGTCAAACCCGGCTCGGGCGAGTAGTCGGCGAGCACGCTGAAGATGGAATCGGCGGCCTTGCGCTCCCCAAGGAACTCTAACATCAGCCCAGCTGAGCGGATTGCAGCCGACGGATTGGCCTTTCCGGTGCCGACGATATCGTGCGCGGCACCGTGCACCGGTTCGAATAACGAGGGGCCGGTGCGAGCCGGATTGAGGTTGGCCGAGGCCGCGTGGCCGATACCACCGGACACCGCTCCGGCCAGGTCGGTAAGGATGTCCCCGAAGAGATTGTCCGTTACGACAACGTCGTAGCGCGAAGGTGACTCGACCATGTAGATGCATGCGGCGTCCACGTGATTGTAAGCCACCCCAACCTCGGGGAACTCCTGGGCCACCTCGTCGAAGGTACGCTGCCAGAGGTCGCCCGAGAAGGTGAGGACGTTGGTCTTGTGCACCAGAGTCAGATGCTTGCGCTCACGCTGCGCGGCGAGCTCGAAGGCGTAGCGCACGCAGCGCTCGACTCCGAAGCGCGTATTCACCGAGCCCTGCGTCGCAACTTCGGCCTTGGTTCCCTTCCGGAGAAAGCCACCCTCTCCGGCGTAGGTGCCCTCCGTGTTCTCGCGGATCACCACGAAGTCGACATGCCCAAACACCGGATTGGTTCCGGACGGCGGAGTGACGAAAGGGCGCAGGTTGATGTACAGGTCGAGCTCGAAGCGCAGTTTCAGCAGCAGCCCCCGCTCGAGGGTGCCCGGCGGCACCTCCTTGGAGCCGATTGCCGGGCCGACCGCGCCGAGCAGTATCGCGTCGTATCCCTTCAACTCGGCGAGCACGCTGTCCGGGAGCACCTCGCCAGTCCGGACGTAGTGCGCGGCACCTAGTTCGTAGCTGGTCGTTTCCGTCTCGACACCGGTGGCATTCACCACCTTCATCGCCTCGTCGACGACCTCGGGACCGATTCCGTCCCCGCCGATGAGAGCGATCCTGTACTTGCCCATCTCCGCCTTCCTGTTCACTAAAAAGCCATCGCGGCAACAAAAAAGACCGCCCACGAAGCGTGACCGGCCTTTCCAGCTTGCAACCCGTGCCCGAGCTACAAGCGGTTCAAATAATAATTACGACCCGGATGGCGCCCACAGCGGGCGCCGGCGCTATTTCAGCTGACACGTCTCTCCTATCGGCGACGATTTCCATCCACATTAGCAGCCCCGTGGCCGACGGCGCCATTGCCACTTAGCCCCGGGGCCGACGGCGCCATTGCCACTTAGCCCCGGGCCCGACCGGCCTCAGAGCCCGGCCACTCGTCGCCGCAGCTCATCATGCATGCCGCCAAAGGCGCCGGCCTTCGGGAGAAGCGACTTTCGCACCTTCACCACGACGCTGTAGTTGGGGTCGACGACGTTTGCCACGGGAACCTCCGTGACCTGCGACAGAAGTTGATAGGCGTCGAGCTGGTGCAGGCCGTAAAGCTCCTGGAACCACCGCACCATCTCCAACTGCGCTATGCGCCAGGAATCCTCCATGGGGCGCGAGGATCCCACCACCATCAGAGCCCCGTCGTTCTCGAGCCGGGGCCAGAGTGGACCTCCCCCTTTGATCAACTCGACCAGAATGGTCGAGTCCATTGCGCCCTCGACGGCCGTACCGCAGGCCTCGCCCTCGCCTTGGCGATAGTGGCCGTCCCCGATCGAAAAGAGCGCGCCCTCGACGTTCACCCCGAGAAAGCAGGTGGCACCGACGCGCATCTCGGGCGTATCCATGTTGCCACCAAAACGTTCCGGCACAAGCGACGTCCGCACTTCACCCGCCGCAGGAGCCACGCCGACGGTTCCCAGCATCGGCTCGAGCGGCAGCTCGACCGAGAAGTCCCCGAAGCGCGCCTGGAACCCGACGGTGTTGCGGCTCCGGTCGAGATGGTAGATCCAGGTGAGGTCCGGGAGCGCATCCTGGAGGGTCGCCGTCCGATCGGTGGAGGTCAGCCCTCCGAAGAACGGCATCGCGGCGGAGACCCCCCAATCCCTGGCGGGTTTGAGGTCAACAACGTGCAATACAAGAGTGTCGCCGGGCTCGGCTCCCTCCACCCAGAACGGTCCGGTCTGCGGATTCACGTAGCGAAGGTCAACCTTCTGGGAGGAGAGGTCGGTGCTTTGGCGGAGCGTGTGGTTGAACGCATCCTCGGACCACAACTTGAGCAGGTCGCCCGGACGAACCTTCAACGCCGGCGCATTGCCACCGAAGGTATAGACCAGCTGCTCCCGGCTGGGCTTGAACTCAATGACGTCCATCTGTGACCTTTCCGTTCTTCCCTGAGCCCGGGCGGACCATTACCGCTCGCGTACTCTGACCATCGAGCGATCGAGCTTGGAGACGTCGTCCACACCCAACAGCACCATCTGCGTGGTGATGTCTTTGGTGAGGATCCGCATTGTTTGCTCCACACCTGCCTCGCCACCCGCCATAATCCCGTAAAGGTACGCTCGACCCACGAAAACCGCCTTGGCCCCCATACAGAGCCCGGCAACTATGTCGCCACCGGACATCACCCCGCCGTCGATGAAAACCTCGACCTTCTCGGGCACCGCTTCCAGGACCCCTGGGAGTATCTCCAGCGGGACCGGCGCGCGGTCCAGCTGGCGGCCCCCATGGTTGGAGAGAAGCACGGCGTCGGCTCCGGCAGCGGCGACCCTCGCGGCATCCGAGGAGCTTTGCACCCCCTTGATCACAATCGGCCCGTCCCACTCCGAGCGGAGCCACTCCACATCGGCCATCGTGAGTTGCGGATCAAAAACCTGGCCGATCAATTCCGCCACGGTTCCCCCCGTCGAGGAGAGGGAAGCGAACTCCAGCGGCGGCGTGGTGAGCAGGTTGAACCACCACGCAGGATGCAATGACATGTCCATGAGCGTCTTAATGGTCAGCCGCGGAGGTATGGAAAAACCGTTGCGCACGTCTCTCAGCCGCTGTCCGGCCACCGGCGTATCC
>JAJZNF010000048.1 GCA_021847985.1 Actinomycetes bacterium
GCCGGGCTGCGCAGGAACCACCACCGCAACCGCAATGCTTGGCTGCTGTGCCGGAGCGAACGCGATCATCCAGTTGTCATTGCCACGTGGACTTGTCTGATTAACCGACGTCAAGTTTATTTGCGCGGTTCCCGTCTTTGCGGCGATGGTGACGCCCGGCAAGGCGATCCCCTGAGCGGTTCCGTGTGTCACGACCCCCTCCATCAGCGTCGTGACCTGAGCGGCGGTAGACGGGGTGGTGGCCACGCGCCATACATGGTCGGAGTAGGTCTTCACCAGCTGGGCCTGCTGGTTTGTGATCTCCTTCATCAAGTGCGGGGCCATAATCACCCCCTTGTTGGCGATTGCGCTCGCCACCAGGGCCATCTGCAGCGGCGTTGCTTGGACGTCGTACTGGCCGATGGCGGAGTAGGCGACCTCCGGAAGGCGCGTGGAGAGCAGGGACAGGGACGGGAACTGCGAAGCCGCAACACCGTAGAGGTCGAGCGGCGGGACCTGCCCAAAGCCGAAGGCCTGGGCCTCCGAAGCAAGCGAGCTCGCTCCCAGATCCAGGCCGATGGCGCCGAAGCCCGTGTCGCAGGAGACCGCAAGGAGGGTGGGAATGGTCCCGCCGCAGACCTCGTGAGCGTAGTTGGCAAGGTAGTTGGTCGTATCGGGCAGCTTGAGCTGGGACAGGTACGGATAGCTCTTGGTGGCCAGCGAAGGGTTGTGATCGTAAACGGCCGAAGAGGTCACGATCTTGAAGGTGGAGCCAGGGGGGTAGCTGCGCCGATACGCGCGGGCCAGCATGGGCTGCGCGGGGTCGGACTGGTAGCTCTTCCAGGCCGTGTTCTCCACCGTCCCGGAGTGCGAGGCGAGAAGGTTGGGATCGTACGAAGGGTTCGAATACATCGCAAGGATCGACCCGGTGGAAGGGTCTATCGCCACGGCCGCGCCGCGCAGGGAGCCGAATGCGCTGGCCGCCACCTGCTGCAGCTTGGAATTGATCGTGAGAATCACATTGTCGGTCGTGATCGCCGGGTTGATCAGCGACGACAGCGATGAGGGCGGGGCGGTGTGGGCACTCAGGTAGCTGTTGTAATAGGACTCGATACCGTCCATCCCGTAGATGATGGAATCGTATCCGCTCACGTCCGCGTAAAGCTTGCCATGGGGATAGGTGCGCTGGTAGTGATAGACGTCGTTTGACGGGACCGACTCCGCCACCACTTGGCCGTCGGCGGTGAGTATCGCCCCCCTTCGAGTCGAGAACTCATTCGTCAGGTTGCGCGAGTTGCCGGGGGCGTTGGCCAGCTTGGTGGCTTCGAGCAGCTGTATGTGATTGAGCTGCACGAAGAGAATGGCGAACAGCAGCAAGAGAAACACGCCGAGTATGCGGATGCGCTGCTTCATCACCCGGCTCCGGAGGTGGTCGTGGTCGTAGGTGCCGTGGTGCCCGTACCGGTCTGGTTGAACTGCTTCGCCTGCGACTCCAGGTTGGAGATGAAACTGGATGCCGCCGCGAAGCTGGGCTCGGGCACGCCGGTGCGCAGCTCACTCCAGTAGGCGGAGGGCAGATCGGTCAGGCGCAGGCTCTTGACGGTCACCAGATGCGGCGAAAACCAGAGCAGCCCGCCGGGTCTGCCCTGGTAAATGGCGACCTGATTGTTCGAGACACCCACAAAGTACGATCCGCGCACGTAGTTGGTGATGCCATAGACACCGATGGCGATCACGAGAGCCAGCGCCGCCAGGAACCCCGCCACACGAAGCACCGTCCCGGCTTTGGTGAAGCTGGAGCGGGCGAGCGGCTGGGGAATCTGATGCAGATCGGGTCCGCGCAGAGGAGCGGACTGCACCGTCATCGTCACGGGCGCCGGCGGCACCATGGTCCTGGGCACCGGAACGCCGGTCCGCGCGATGCTCAGGGGCGCAGGTGGCGCAGCGGCGTCTGCGGGACCGAAGTCGATCACCACCGCCGACGCGTTGTCCAGCCCTCCCGCCTCCACCGCTCGGCGAACCAGCTCCCCGGCGGTCGCCTTCGCATCCGCCCCACTCATGAGCACCGCCCCGATCTCCGGATCGGCCAACTCATTGGTAATTCCGTCCGAGCAGAGCAGGATCTTGTCTCCGGGGCTCGGGCGCAGCTCCCACAGGTCCGGCTCCACGTCGCCGGCCACTCCGACCACCCGGGTCAGCACGTGCCGGCTCGCCGAAACCTCGGCTTCCTGTGGCGAAAGCTTTCCGGCTCTGATCAACTCACCAACCCAGGAGTGGTCCTCGGTTATCTGGGTCAGCTCGGTATCGTGCAACACGTAGCCGCGAGAGTCCCCGACGTTGAGCACCAGCACCCGCGGCGCTTCGGCTTCCTCGATGACCACCGCCGCCACCAGCGTGGTGCCCATTCCTGCCAGCTCCGCGTGTGCCTGCCCCTCGCGAAAAACGTCCTCATTGGCTCCGGTCACGGCGCCTTTCAGTGCCTGGGTGTCCTGCGCCGAGGTGGCGCGGGTGACGAAGCCCTCAACCGCGAGACGGGAAGCCACCTCGCCACCGTTGGCGCCACCCATGCCGTCCGCCACCACAAAGACACGCCCATCGGCGAAGAGATAGTCCTGGTTGCTTTTGCGCACGCGGCCGACGTCGCTCGCCTGGCCCCAGGTGATCTCCATCAGGAGGTCACCTCCAGGACGGTCCGGCCAACGACGATTTTGTCACCTTTGGAGATGGCCGTCGGCCGGGCAATTCGAGTTCCGTTGAGGCTGGTGCCGTTGGTGGAGCCGAGGTCCTCGACCATGAAGCCAGCTCCGTTCTGAAAAATGCGTGCGTGAACACTGGAGGCGAATTCGTCATCACCCAGCGGGACGGAGCAGGCGCTCGACCTCCCGACGGTTCCTTGGGAGCGGATCTCGGCGCTGTGGGACGATCCCGCACCGGGCGGGGTGACGTTGAGGCGCAGCACGGCTCCTACCGGCGTTGCGGCTTGAGGTGGCTGATGGGCGGCGGGCTCCCTGGATCCGCGGCGTGGCTGTGCGGGGGCTTTAGGCGTGGAAGGCTTCGCTTCCACCCACACAGCTCTGATGACACGCAGGAAAAACAGCCAGATCAGGGCAATCAACAAGTACTTGAATAGATCCAGCAGGCCAAGGGGCATGAGTCACTGACGCCCTATTCTGATCTTTACGCCACCGACATCGATCTCATCGCCCTCCCGGGCGGAACCGTCGGTCACGGCGACCCCGTTCAGGCGAGTGCCGTTGGTCGAACCAAGGTCGCGAACCCGGATCAGTCCGTCCTCGGTCACGCTGATTTCGGCATGACGCCGGGATACCCGGGGCTCGTCGATGACGATCGTGCTACCGGGCAGGCGCCCGATGGTCACCGGGGTATCGGCCAGAGGAACGCGCATGCCGTTTGGCATCTCCAAATAGAGGTGGCCGAAATACTCCGGATCCTCCTGGTACTGCGACTCAATCGCGAAGGTGCCTCGCGGGATATCCGGGTCGACGTCGACCCCGACTTCCAGAAAGCCGACGAACTTGTAGCGGCGCTCCCGGGCCGTCTCCTGAACCAGCGCTAGCAGTTCCGAGTGCAGCGCGGTACTGATGTCGGTCATGGACTCGAAGTCGTCCGGCGAGAGAAGAATCATGTAGTGGTTGGGGACGATGGGTCCACGCACGCCGATACGCTTCTCCAGCTCCATCTGGCGTACGACCTTCTTGCCAAGCTCGGAGGGCTGGAGACCCTTGCGTGACAGGCGACCGAAGGCGCCTTCGATCAATCTTTCAAGCCTGTTCTCGATGTCAGCGAGCCCCACACGTACAGATTAGTTGAAAATGCCACCTCCGTTTTGACCCTTCCTCGTCCACCCCTCAGCCAGAGCCCAGGCTGAACAGGACATTGCGGCCGCGATCGAGAGCCTGTAACCCCTTGTCCGCCGTAAGCTTGCCGCCGGACGGGAGATCGAGGGGCGGCGCGCGAGGTCGAAATCGCGGACGGCTCCAGGTTCGGCTCCACTGCGACCGAGGAGGACACCGGGATGGTCGAACGGCACCGGCGCTTGGGTCGGCTGCTTCCAGGCGATCTTGACGCTCACCAGGCAAACCTGTACCAGATGATCGTTGGCGGACCGAGGGCGAATGACCAACCCGTCTCCTCCACGGTGGACGCCGAGGGGTCCCTAGCGGGGCCCTTCGGAGCAATGCTTCTTAGCCCGGCCCTGGGGGTTCACATGCAGGCCCTCGGTGCCGCCATCCGCTACGAATCCTCCCTCCCGCCGCGAGTGCGCGAGGCTGCGATCCTGATGGTGGCCGACCGGGAGAAGAGTTCGTTCGAGTGGTCCGCCCATCATCCCATAGCCATTTCGGCCGGCCTAACCCCGGCGGACCTCTCCACGATCCGCGCAGGGGGCGCCCCCGCAGGAGCAAGTCCGCTCGAGAATGCGCTGCTTGTCGCCGCAACCGCCCTGGTACAGCGCGAGGAGTTTGACGACGCCGCTTACGCGGATGCAGTGGCGTGCGCCGGCGAAAGGTCTCTGTTCGAGCTCTGCGCCCTGGTGGGTTACTACCGGATGCTTGCACTGACGATGCGGGTTTTTGGCATCGAGTAAGCGCAGAGGCTCGCCTGGTCCCGGCGGACTTCCTCATGCCCGGGCGACGCCGCATGCGCGGTATCGCCGCCACCACCATCGCCATGGCTTTCGTGCTTTTCGCCGCCCAAGCCGGACTAACTGCCGAATCATCCGAACTCACGCAGCGGTGCGTCCCCGGGGTTTCGGGGCGTCCCGAAACGGGGGGCCTCGAAGACACTGCGGACCGTGTCAAGCTGGAGCATCAGGGGCGTGAACCCGCCCAATCCGAGGGAAGATGGTGCCTCGCGCTCGATTGCATCGAAGGCATCGACGAGGTGCGCGGGTATTCGTTGGTGGACCACCATAGTGCATCGACGAAAAGCGCTGACCGGCACCGGTCCAGGCCTTCCGGAGTGGAGTCCCCCTGTTACAGTCGAGCCGTCCCCAAGCCGCTAGGCGGGAGTCGAGCCCCACACAGATCGCCGAATAGGGCCCTCGTCCCGAAGCCGTCGGCCGGTTCTCATTGGGTACGCGATGGAACGTTCGGCGCTAGATGCGGATCGAGCCGTCGTCGGCGATAGTCCACCCCGCATTGTGGGCTACCTCCCACACATAGCCGTCCGGGTCGGCGAAAGCGCCTGAAGTCCCGCCCCACCCTGCAAGCGCGGCCGGTCGAACAATCGAGCCTCCAGCGCGTTCGGCCTCGTGCAAAACCTGGCTGACTTCCTCCGGGGATCGAACATTGTGAGCGAGCTCGACGCCCGGCGCGCCATGACTTCCGAGCGCGGTCCAAAGCCCGAACACCATCCCACCGGCCTGGAAGAAGCAAACCTCGTCGTCGGGCTGCTGGGCACCAGTCCAGCCAAGGGCCTCGTAGAAGGAGCGAGCTCGACCGAGGTCGGATACGCCAAGCGTTATGAGACTGATCCGTTGCTCCACGGAACCATCTGTAGCACAGACAAAGACGTCCTAGGCGCCGACTGCGAGCGCGCTCGCGTTCCCCATCCCATATCCAGACGCGCTACTGTTGTGCGTCCCGTGGCTCACGAGAGACGTCGCCACTACGTGAAGCCCCACCAAGCGCCTTTGGCTTTCAACCATCTTGACCTCGTGAGCGTGGGACGGCCCGTGACAGGAAGAGGGGTGGTTGGAACATGCGCCAGACTCTCATCGTGACCCACACCGGCCGCTTCGACGATATCGCACCCGCATATGACGAGACCCGAGGCGACGAGTACGCGGCCGATATCGCCCGGATGCTCCCGCAGGGCCCGGCGCCGTACTTGAGTTAGGAGTCGGGACCGGCGTGGTCTCGCATGCTCTGCGCACGCGCGGATGGAAAGTGGTGGGCGTAGCCATGCCAGGGCCGATGCTCGCTTGAGCAGCCACACGACCGGGTCCACCGGTGGTCCACGGTTGACGCCCAGCGTTTACGGGTTCGCACCGCCGGAGCCGCTCACGCGGTCGCCGTCTGGGCGATACATGACGTGGCCGATCCCGACCTGCTTCTGCAGGAGGCAGCGCGGGCCATTCGGCCGAGCGACCAACTGGTCGTGAGCGACATACCGATGAACGATCGGGACGACCCGATTGGACGGATCCTCGGCGAGATGACCGACCACCTGCGCGCCCACCACGTCGCCGTCCAGCCCCGAGGAGCGGGGGGAGCGGAGATCTTAGAGAGGGCCGAGCCGCATGGCTTCAGCGGCGCGGTCGTCCGGGTCGAGCGGACCTGGCTATCTCCGCCCGAGAGGCCCTATCCCGGGAGGAGATGAACCAGCGGGCTTGGTCGGAGTTCGCATTGATGACCAGGAACTCAAACGAATCCAGTACCTCGGGTCAACTATCTGAGCGCACGGTGAGCAGAGCGCCCCTTGCGCGTGGCCAAGCGGCGCCCTATGGCCGATTCGGCGCTCCTCGGAGGCTTGGGCAGGGACGCACCTTCGATCGGTGTTCTGTGTTAGTAGCGGTCATCCGTTCGGCACGACGTTTCTGAAAAACGGAACTGGCCGGTCCTCGGTCCGTCCTTTCGAGAAGCCGATCACGGCAGCGCAACATCAGCCGCTCGCTGCGTGACGGGCTCTCACCGCCAACGCAGCCAGGTCCCATGTGGGTCGGTCTCGGCAAGGATGGTGCGGCCGTCCTCGACGAGGATGAACCCGCCGCTGTCAGTGGCCGTCGGCAGCCAATCGAGGACTCCGGGTGCTTCGTTGGACAGCCAGGTCACCCCCATCGCGCCGAGAGCGTCGGCGAACGCGGCACGTTTCTCCACATCAACGTAGGCGAGCACCGCGGTGTGGAACACGACCAGCGTGGCGTCCCGGGGTGCGTCGGCCACCACCATGGCCAGGTCGTCGAGAAGGTCCCCTGGACGAACCGTGACCGGATGGCGACGGGCGGCCGCCACCGCCTCGCGCAGTCGCTGGGCGCGGCCGTCCTCGCCCGGCCAGATCAGGCACTCCAGCCACCGCACATCGTCGTCGTTGGCCGGGTTGAGCGGGTTGAGGTCGATGCCCTGCCGCCAGACGACCTCCGGCACCCCACCGGGCAGCGGCGCAGGACCCCCGAGGTGGCAGGATAGGGTCGGCGCTTGCGGGTCAGTGCCGGCCACCAGGACCCCGTCGTAGTCGTAGCTGTAGGTATCGACCAGCAGCGTGAGCCCCGCTGACGCGCCCACTTCGATCAATGCCAACGGCTGGGGGAGCCGCCACAATGCCGGCAAGATCGTGGCGCAACGGGCCGGCTCGTTAGTCTGGGTTCGCCGCTCCAATAGCACCTCGACCAGCCGGTCGTGTTGGTCAGTCACCAGGCGGCGCAAGTCGGCGACGTCGGGGACATCGTCCAGCAGGTAGCGGGCGGCGGCGAACAACAGGTTCGGTTGGCGTTTCTCTGCCGGCAGGCGGGCCAGGAATCCGAGGAGGACACCATCGTCGGCGACCGCCAACGCAAGCGACTCGTACGCCGGTGAGCGACCCGCCGCCTCACGCCGGGCGAACCGCCGATAGTTCTCAGCCGTCGCCAGGCCAGGCTCCAGGCCGAACATCCCACCGGCCCGAGCGCCTACCGGACCTGCAGCCTCAGCCTCTCCCATAGTCCCATGGTCCCATACTTCCTAATCTGCACCCCGGCAAGGAAACGGGAGGAGTACTGCAGGAAGCGCAGAGCGACGGCTCTTCACTCCTGGCGAGCGGGGTGCAGGTCTCGTCCGTATCCCGATGGTCGGGTGCGTCGTTTGGTGCGGCTACGGGGGGTCGGCCGCCAGCCGCGACGCAACGCCGAATGGGTTTGCGATGCCGGTCGTTGGTGGGCGCTCGTGATGGAGCCTTCTGTACGAGGCGGGAAGCGCGATCATTGGACTGACCGTTCTGGCTGAGTTGATCCGGGGAACATCGGACGTCTTGCCACCACGCCTGGAAGAGGCGGTCTTCGCGATGAACGACCCCGACCGCGACGTAGTCGTAGAGGTGCACCGCTGGAACGTCACCGCTGACCGCCTGGAAGCGATCCACCGGGCCCAGACCTGACTGGCTGACATGGGGATGCCCTCGCCCCGACCACTCGCGCCGCCTAAACCGCTGGGCGGCGGCCTCGCCACCATCGGGCCGTGCCGTTCACCAGCAACGAGATGCAAGCCCTCGACGCCGCCACCACCATCGCCGTGGCCTTCCTGCTTTTCGCCGCCTAAGCCCTGGACATCCGCTCCGCCGACGGGCAACTCGACCGGAGCCCGTGGTGATGCCCCGCCAACCCAGGAAGCGCAGCCAAAGCCGGACTAACCGCCGAATCATCCGAACTCACAGGGCGGTGCGCCCCCGGGGGTTTCAGGACACCCCGAAACGGGGGCCTCGACGACACTGCTGACCACGCTACGCGGGAGCATCAGGGGCGTGAACCCGCCCAATCCGAGGGAAGATAGTGCCTCGCGCTCGATTGCATCGAAGGCATCGACGAGGTGCACCGGTAATCGTCGGTGCACCATGGTGGGCGAAGGGGGACTTGAACCCCCACGTCCTTTCGGACACAGGAACCTGAATCCTGCGCGTCTGCCTATTCCGCCACTCGCCCGGGACTAACCATGATAGTGCGGCTGCGCCCGGTACGACCCGGTCAGCCCATCCCCAAGGGGATGACACTGGCGGAGAGGGAGGGATTTGAACCCTCGGACCCAGTTTCCCAGGTCAACTCATTAGCAGTGAGTCCCATTCGACCACTCTGGCACCTCTCCGGGGTCCAACGTGAATGACATTCTATCCCTAAGGCCGCGCGACCTATCGCACTAGCCACGCGCAGCGCAACGGGCTGGAACCGCTGTGCCGCCCAGCCTGCCTAGGGTTCCAGACTTATGTGAATCGAGACCGACTTGCCGCTTGGACACTCCGCGGTGCCCTGGGCATCGAGGATCTTGACCCATGCGACGGACGTGAACTTCTTTGGGACCGGAATCTCTCAACGGCCATGATCATGATCATCCGCCG
>JAJZNF010000085.1 GCA_021847985.1 Actinomycetes bacterium
GGCTTCCGCCCGGGGGTCATGGAGCGCCTGGGGCTCGGTCCGGAAGAGGCACACCGGATCAATCCGGCCCTGGTATACGCCCGCATGACCGGCTGGGGGCAGAGCGGGCCCTTGGCCCCTCGGGCAGGGCACGACCTGAACTACATCTCCCTATCGGGCGTGCTGTCCATGATCGGCTCCGCCGGGGGGCCGCCGGTGATCCCACTCAACCTGGTGGGGGACTTCGGCGGCGGCGGGATGTACATGGCGTTCGCCATCTCCTCGGCGCTTCTGGCGGCCAGAACCAGCGGCCACGGATCGGTCATCGACATGGCGATGGCCGAGGGAGCGGCGAAACTGGCCACCATGATCTTCGGGCTTCGAGGGTCCGGCGCCTGGGCCGACGAACGGGGCGTCAACCTGCTCGACGGCGGTGCGCCCTTCTATTGCGTCTACCGCTGTGCGGACGGGGGCTACTTCGCGGTGGCCGCGCTGGAGCCGCAGTTCTACGCGGAGATGGTGGCCAGGCTGCAACTGGAGCACGAGAGTGCCTTTTCCAACCAGAACGACCGTTCCAGCTGGCCCGATATGCGTGAGAGACTGGAGGCGGTTTTTTCATCCGCTCCGGTTTCGCATTTCGAGGACCTGTTCGAGGGGCTCGACGCCTGCTCCTTCCCGGTCTACACGGTCGAGCAGGCCATCGCCCATCCACATAACCGCGCTCGCGCGGCATTTGTCCAGGTTGAAGGCGTGACCCAGCCTGCACCTGGGCCGCTTTTCGATGGCCGGCGCCCTCCCGGGCCAACGGTGCCCCCGTATCCCGACGAACACCGGCATTCGATCATGGAGTTCCTCGGCCTGGCCTGAGGGTGAATTCGCTCGTTACGCCTTTGTTTCCTGCGATTTTCCATAGGTCTGCGGCTTTATGTGAATCTAATATCTTCACTTGTGCCGCGGCGGACCACGGCGCGGACCATGAACCGAAGAGGGAGTCCTACCCGTGAAGGAAGTGTTCGAGATACCCATCGCGGAAGCCGGGCCTTCGGGCATCGAGCGCCGTGGAATCGACTACGTGCCGAGCCGGGAGCGTTGGGCCAAGCCCGTCAATCTCTTCTGGATGTGGGGCGGGGCGATCTTCAACGTGGAGATCATGGTCTACGGCGCGATCCTGATGAGCTTCGGGCTCTCGTTCGCCCAGGCGATCTTCATCATCGTCGTCGGCAATCTCTCCTATGCGTTGCTGGGCCTCACGAGTCTCCAGGGGCCTGAAGCAGGCACCACGACCTTTACCATCAACCGGGCGTCCTTCGGCCCACACGGCTCCAAACTGATCGCGGTCTTCAACTGGATGACCCAGGTGGGTTTCGAGACGGAGGGCCTTGCCCTGGTTGTCATCGCCGGCTTGGCGCTCTCGGCCAAGTTGGGGGTTCACAGCTCGACCGGCCTCAAGGTGGGCCTCATCCTGTTGGCGGCGCTGATCCAGCTTCTCCTTCCGCTCTTGGGCCACGCGGCGATCCTGAAGGCGATGCGCGTCCTGGTGATTCCATTCATCATCCTGTTCGTGGTGTTCGCGTTCCTCGCCGTCGGGCATGTGAACGTCCACTCCGTGCATCACGGCGCCAACTGGCAGACAATGCTCGAGGGCCTGGCCTTCATCATCTCGGCCTCGGGTCTCGGCTGGACGGAGAACGGCAACGACTATTCGCGCTACCTGCCGCGCCACACATCCGGCAAAGCCACGGTCACTTGGGTCTTCCTCGGCACCTTCATCCCCTCTGTCCTGCTGATGACCTTGGGGGCTGCGGTTGCCACCTTCGTCGGGTCCGACTCCGGGTCCATTACCGGCATAGCCACCCACTTCTCGCCGTGGTTCATCTGGCCCTATCTGATCGTCGCCATCGTCCAGCTCTTCGCAATCAACAGCCTCGACCTCTACTCCTCGGGAGTCACCTTGCAGGCCCTGGGGCTCAAGATCACCCGCTGGCAGGCGGTTCTTCTGGACACCGTGATCGTGACGGCGCTGACGGCCTACGCCATCTTCTCGGCGTCGTTCAACACCTTGCTGAGTGAGTTCATCCTCTTCATCATCGTCTGGGTGGCCCCCTGGACCGCGGTGTACCTCGTCGACTGGCTGCTGAGGGGCAAGCGCTACTCGGCGATCGATCTGCAGCGCACCAAGGGCTCCCTCTACTACCGGAACAACGGGATCCACTGGCCGGGCGTCATCGCCCAGATTCTCGGCATGGTGGCGGCCATGCTTACCCTGGACGCCTACCCCCACTACGTGAGCATCGTCTCCAATGCCACCAACGGGGCGGACTTTTCGATCTTCGCCGGCCTGATCGATGCCGGGGTGACGTACTGGCTGCTCGCGCGTAGCTCGGTCCCGGCCGAGGCCAAGCGCCAGCAGCTCGAGCCGGACGAAACGGCCATCGCCTCGCTCGCCTAAGAAGCGTAAAAGCCCCTCTTCGCCTACCGCCCGATAGCCGGCTCAGCCCGGCCCCGTATCGGCGTGACAGGCAAGGAGGGGCTTTGTTCTACCTGGGCAAGGGTCGTGGAGGACCGGTTCACCTGGATGCCGAATCGCATCTATTGGTGCTCGGCCCGCCGCGTTGCGGCAAGACCACCGCGGTGGTGGTACCCAACCTTCTGGCTTCGGAGCAGGCCACGATCGTTACCAGCACCAAGGTGGACGTGATGACGGCCACCGCCGAGGATCGCGCCCGGCGCGGCCGGGTCTGGGTCTTCGATCCCTCCGGAAGCACGCCGGTGCCCACCTGGGCCACCAGGCTGCGCTTTTCGCCGGTGAGCGGCGCCGTGGACTTCAAGAGCGCCATGCTGCTGGCCAGGGCGATGGTGAGATCCTCCTCGGTCCACACCGGTCAGACTCTGTCGTTCTGGGAGGAACGGGCGGAGGCGGTGCTCGCTCCCTGCCTTCTTGCGGCACGGCTCAGTGGCTTGGGGATGCCGGAGGTGATGGAGATGGTCGAGGGCCGCGAGCTGGAATCAGCAGTCGCGCTGTTGGCGGCAAAAGGCGAGCGGGAGGCGGCCAGCGCACTCTCGGCCGTGGCCGCCTCATCCGAGCGCGAACGCTCCGGAGTGCTGTCCACGGCGGCGGGACTGCTTTCGGCCTACCGCATGCCGGAGGTACTGGCCGAAAGCGTCGCTCCCAACTTCGACGCCGCGGCCTTTGTCTCCTCCTCCGACACGCTCTACGTGGTGGCCCCCTCGGCGGTGCAGGACCTTCTCTCTCCGATCGTGGTGGGCCTGATCGCCGGCGTGCGACAGGCCGCCTATGCCCAGGCAAACCGGCGCGTGGCCGAAGGAGGCTCGGCGCGCCCTGCTCCGTCGGTAAAGCTGCTGTTGGACGAGATGGCCAATATCGCACCCTTGCACGATCTGGGCGGCATCCTTTCCGAAGGGGCCTCGCAGGGGGTGCTCGTGCTGGGCGTGCTGCAAGACCTGAGCCAGGCGCGCCAAAGGTGGCCCGGCCTGGCGGACGGGTTGCTGACCCTGTTCCAGAACGCTCTGGTCTTTCCCGGCGTTGGCGACCGCAGGACACTGTCGGAATTGTCCATGCTCTCCGGCGAGCGCCTTGTGATGCTGCCTGGAGTGGGTGCCCGGCGATCGCTGATCGCTCCCGCGCCTCGCTCCAGGTCCGGCCAGCTCCGGCCGTTGCTCTCGCCCGGGGATCTGGCAAGGGGGCGTCCGGGGGAGGCGCTCTTGTTCAATGCGCGAAAGGGCTTCGCGCGAATCGGGCTCCACGAGCCCCTCACCGGCCGGGGGCGTGCGGCTGAGATCGGCCGGGAGTGACGCCTCACGTTCAGCCCGGAACCTGGCCGCGGCCCCACTCGGATGGGCGGTCGCGGCGTGGGGAGCTTGGGAGAAGGCCGTCGGGCTCGGTCTCCGGTGAGCTACTTTATGGTGGGAGGTTGGCCGGGGGATGTTGCTTGCGTCGATGACGGAATTCCACGCCACCTGGGCGTGGCTTGTGATCGCCGGGAACGCCATGGCCGGGATATGGTCGTTGGCCGCCATCCGCTACCCGCAGATGCGCACCCGGTCTCTCTGGTGGTTCACGGTCTTCGCGCAGGCGGCCATCTACGTCCAGGTCGCCACAGGCATCTACCTCGTGACGGGGGAGCACAAGCAGATGATCGCCTTCCACCCTTTCTACGGCTTCGTGGCGGTGGTGGCCTCGGGTTTCCTGTTCGCCTACCGTGACCGGATGGCCGGGCGTCTGTATCTGCTCTACGGCCTCGGCGGCCTCTTCATCGCCGGCCTGGGAATCCGGGCCTTCATCGTCGCCCAGTCCGCAAAGTAGGTCAGTCCAGGTCTGCGAGGGAGATGTTGCGGGTGATCGGGCAGGTGAGCGTACGCGTAACACCCTCGATCCTCTGTATCGCGGCAGTGACGCTATCCCCCAGGGCTACCAGGTCATCGGCGTGAACCCGGCAGACTATGTCGTAGGGACCCGTCACCTCGTCGGCGAAGTCGATCCCAGGGGTGCTCCTCAAGTTCTTGGCTACCTCCGAGATGCTTCCCACCTCGGTCTGGATGAGCACGAAAGCGCTAATCAATGCCTGCATTCCCCGTCTAGCTAACGTCCCGACCAAGCATAGAGGGGATATGCGCGAGCCGCACGGCGTGGCGTGCCGGGCGCGCTGGGCGTAATATCTAGGCAGCTCAGGGAGGTTAATCATGGATCCAGCGCAGAATGCGCCTTACGTGGAATACATCGGGCGCGAGGAGCGCTCGGCCGACTCGATGGCCCCGGAGAGGGCGATCGCCTTAGCGGCGGTGCTCGGCCGACAGCCGAGCGCGGCCGAGCTGGCGGACCTGCCCGCACTATGGCACTGGGTCTACTTCCTGCGCCCGTATCGGCCCGCCGAGCTCGGCCCCGATGGCCACCTTCGCCGCGGCGAGGCCAGCGTCGTGCCGCCGGTGCCGGCGCGGCGCCGTATGTACGCCGGCGGGAGCGTGAAGTCGTTGGCGCCACTGGCCACGGGCGAGCCGGCGGAAAAGACCACGATCTGCACCAAAGTCGAACCCAAGACAGGGCGCTCCGGCGACCTCGTCTTCGTCACACTCGAGCACCGCATCAGCCAGAGTGGCGAACTTTGCCGGGTGGAGGAGCAGTCGCTGGTCTTTTTCGATCCGCCTCCGGCCACCTATCGCCCCTTCGAGCTTCCCGCCCTGGACGGCGAGGCCGGATCGCTCGCCTTCGAGGCGGCCGCAACCGGAGAGACGGGGGGCTTTGTGCGGGGCGGCAGGCTGAGGGCGATGTCGCCGATGCTGTTCACCTATTCGGCGCTCACCGGCAACCCGCACAAGATCCACTACGACCGCGGCTACTGCCAGACCTTCGAGGGATACCCGGGGCTGGTCGTGCACGGCCCGCTACTTGCCTCCGCCGCCCTGGAGGCGGTCCTGGGGGTGGGGCTGGGCAACGTGAGCGCCTTCGAGTTCCGCGCCCGTTCACCGATATTCGAGGGGCAGCAGGCCGAGATCAGCGCTCGGCAGCAGGGCGATTCCACCGTTGCCATCGAGATCAGTTGCGAAGGCGACCTTTGCATGACCGCTACGGCCACGCTTGCGGGGTGAGGTGGCCGGCCCCCTCTAAACGCGATGCGTGTAGCCGCCGGGCTGGTACGGGAGCCCCTCCAACAGGCGCACTGAGGCCTGCGCCGTGGCCCTGCCTATGACGATGGGTTCGGGCAGACCCTCTGTGCGGAAGGCGGATGTCAGCTCGGCCGGCTTGTCCGAGGAGATGATCAGCTGGTAGTCCTCGCCGCCGTAGAGCGCCTCCTCCAGGGTTGCTCCCTCGAAGCGGGGAATCCCGCCCAGCTCGGCCCCCACGCCGCTGGCCAGCAGCATGTGCTCCAGGTCCGCCAGCAGCCCGTCGGAGACGTCGATCGCGGCGTGTGCGCCAAGGCGGCCTGCGAGTGCGCCTGCGGCGAGCTGGGGCCTGGGGCGCAGATGTGCCTGCCTCGCCTCTGCCGGCAGTTGAGGGTCTCCCTCGCGAAGGCCGCGAAGGCCTCGGGCTGAACCTCCCAGGGGCCCGGTGACCAGGATCGTGTCTCCCGCTACCATCCCGTCCCGGCGCAGCACGCTCGTGCCGGGGTGGAACACGCCGACCGCCATGACGGAGATGTTCAGCTCGCTCGAGCTGACCAAATCCCCGCCTACAAGCAGCGCGCCATGCGAGCGGGCTTCTTCGGCCATGGCGACCAAGAGGTCCTCGACGTTCAGACCCCCTTGAGAGGCGATCGTGGACAGGTAATACCTGGGAATTGCACCCATGGCCGCGATGTCGGAGGCGTTGACGGCGATCGCCTTGGCGGCGAGGTCGGCGGTGGAGAAGTAGGCCACGTCGAAGTGGACACCCTCGACGAGGGCGTCCGCGCACAAGGCCACGCGCTCCTCGCCGATGGCCACCACCGCGGCGTCGTCGCCAAGGCCGACTAGCAGATCTTGTCCGCCGCTGCCGGCACGCTGGAAGAAGCGTGCCAGTACTTCGAATTCGGAATGCCCCATCTCTTTAGGGGCTTGTCGAGAAGACATCTGGTTTTTTCTTTTCCACCCGAGCGCGATAAAAAGTAAGCAACCGTAAATTAGTGTTCACATATCTGTAACTTCGGCTTGTCCTTCCCCCCGAGAGGATTATCGATGACCTTCCCGACCAAGAACAAGAAACTGCTCGACTGGGTTGACGAAGTAGCCGCACTTTGCGAGCCTGCGGAAGTCTACTTCTGCGACGGCTCCGAAGAGGAGTTCGACCGCTTGGCACAGCAGCTGGTGGAGAAGGGCACGTTCAAGCGCCTCTCCGACGCGAAGCGGCCCAACAGCTACTGGGCGCACTCCGATCCCAAGGACGTCGCCCGCGTCGAGGACCGCACGTTCATCTGCTCCCTCCGTGAGGAGGACGCCGGCCCGACCAACAATTGGAGTGACCCGGCCGAAATGAAGTCGGCGATGACCGACCTCTACCGCGGCAGCATGCGCGGGCGCACCATGTACGTGATCCCGTTCATGATGGGGCCGCTCAGCTCGCCGTTCTCCCTCGTGGGCGTCGAGATCACCGATTCCGCCTACGTGGTCTGCAACATGCGGATCATGGCGACGATGGGCACTCCGGTCCTGGAGGCGCTTGGTGAAGAGGGGGACTTCGTTCATTCGCTCCACTCGGTGGGCAGCCCCTTGGCCGAAGGGCAGGAGGACGTCGCTTGGCCCTGCGACCCGGAGCACATCTTCATCTCGCACTTCCCCGAGACCCGCGAGATATGGTCGTTCGGCTCGGGCTACGGCGGAAACGCACTGCTGGGCAAGAAGTGCCTCGCCCTTCGCATCGCCTCGGTGATGGCACGGGACGAGGGCTGGATGGCCGAGCACATGCTGCTGCTAAAGCTGACCTCGCCACGGGGCGAGGTTCATTACGTGACCGGGGCCTTCCCCTCCGCATGCGGCAAGACGAATCTGGCCATGCTGGTCCCCACGCTTCCGGGTTGGAAGGTGGAGACGCTCGGGGACGACATCTGCTGGCTGAGGGTGGGCGATGACGGCCGCCTGTGGGGACTGAACCCGGAAGCCGGTTTCTTTGGCGTCGCCCCCGGCACCAGCTACTCCACCAACCCCAGCGCCATGGAGACATTCACCTCCAACACCATCTTCACCAATACCGCTCTCACCGCAGACGGCGACGTCTGGTGGGAGGGGATGGACGGTGAGCGCCCGGAGAATCTGATCGATTGGACCGGCCGGGCCTACGACCCCGCCTCGGGCAAGCCGGCCGCGCATCCCAACGCCCGCTTCACGGTCAGCGCAGCGCAGTGCCCGCAGATCGCTGAGGAATGGCAGGATCCTCGTGGCGTGCCGATCTCGGCCATGCTCTTCGGCGGCCGGCGCCGCACGCTGGCTCCGCTTGTCACGGAGGCCTTCTCCTGGGAGCACGGCGTCTTCCTCGGGTCCACAATGGCCTCGGAGACCACGGCGGCCGCGACCGGCGCCGTGGGCAACCTGCGGCGTGACCCCTTCGCCATGTTGCCGTTCTGTGGCTACAACATGGGTGACTACTTCGGCCACTGGCTCAAGTTCGCCGAGCGCGAGGATGTGAAGCTCCCGCGCATCTACCTGGTCAACTGGTTCCGCAAGGACGAGAACAACAAGTTCATCTGGCCCGGTTACGGCGAGAACTCGCGGGTGCTGGCCTGGATCGTCGATCGTCTGGAGGGCCGGGCCGGTGCGGAGGAGACCCCGCTCGGGCTGGTTCCCAAGGCAGGTGAGCTCGATCTTGACGGAGTGGCTCTGGCCAGCGGGGCCACGGCCGATTCCCTCTTCGCGATCGACCCGGCTGACCTGGTTGCCGAGGTGGAAGCGATACAGGCCCACTACGACAAGTTCGGTGATCGCCTGCCCGCCAAGCTCGCCGAGCAGCTCTCCTCCCTTCGTGGGAGGGCAAAGGCCTGAGGCCGATCTTCACGTAGACGTTCGTGGACGCCGCGCCGATACCTGTCGGCGCGGCGTCCCGTTTTCCGGCACTCGCCCTGTTGTAGACTCGTGCCGATGAAAAACAAGACGCGAACGCGTTTTGCGAGTCGAAGCGTTCTGTCGGCGGCGCTGGTTCCTCTCATACTGGCGGCATGCGGCAGCCAGGGGTCCGTTTCCGGGAGCTCGACGACCACGACCGCGGCCAAAGCGAGCGCTTCGGGCGTCGCGGGCTTCTTTTCCAATCCCGCCGCCGCGCCGGCGTGTTCGGCCGCGCAGCTAACGGTCTCCTTCGCCCAGGTGGGCCAAGCGGCGGGAACAGTGGCGGGCGAGCTCGTATTCACCAACATCTCCTCCTCCTACTGCCATCTCGCAGGTTGGCCAAAGGTCGTCGGAGTGGTGGGCCAGACCGGGGCGACGATCAAGGCGGCAAAGGTGGGTTCGATCCTGGG
>JAJZNF010000156.1 GCA_021847985.1 Actinomycetes bacterium
CGTGCTCCTGGCCTCGGCCACCCCTGGGCGCATCGGCACCTGGGAATGGCAGATCGGCCTGCGCGTCCCGACATACGGCGTCCCGACATACGGCGTCTCGACATGGGGAATCCGGGCCATCGTGGCCCCGGCCATGGAGACACCACGCAACGCGCCGAGCTGCCCGCACCGCCGGCCGCGACCGGCAGCGGCCGGCAGCGGCCGGCGCGGCTCGACGGCGGTCCAGCCCGCATATGTGGCCGTGCCGGTCCCGAGGGCAGCCGGAGGAGCCCCCGGGGCCTACTCCGTTTCCCCTCGCAGAGCGACGCTACGGCTCGGCATTAGGGCCACCACGCAGAGCGCCGCCGCAGCAGCGGCCGCAACGCCGATCCACCCCGCAAGCGCGAATCCGTCCATGAAGCCCGAACGGACGTGCAGGACCAGCAACGATCGGAGATCACCTGCTAGGTGTTGGGCGATGGCGAGCCCCGCGGTGATGGAGCCGGTGGCCAAATGTCGGAGCGCCTTGGGCAGGACCGCCGCCGCGGGTGTCAGCTGCCGCGAGTACTCCGAATTGAAGACGCTACCGAACAGAGCCACTCCCAGCGCCCCGCCGACCTCCATCGCGGCCACGTTGATCGCGGCGCCGATGCCGGTCTCCCTGTGAGCGAGGCTGCCCATCACCTCGTCGGTGCCGACCGTCAACACGATACCCATGCTGAGGCCACCGGTAATCAGGATCCCGGCGACACCCGCGTAGCTGGTAGCCGTGGTGAAAAACAGCTCCTGACCGATCGCCGCCACCATCAGGACCAGGCCCGCGGCAAGCGCTACGCGCGGCCCCACCCGTGGCGCGAGGGCTCGGGCGATTCCGGTCCCCACCACCACGGCGAACGCCGCCGGAAGGAAGGCCACGCCGGCTCGCAGTGGGGAGTAGCCGAGATAGGACTGAAGGAACTGGGTCATCAGGAATAGGAATCCGAAGATTCCCAGGTAGATCGCGCCCATTGCCAGGGAGGAGAGGGAAAAGTGGCGGCTCTTGAACACGGAGAAGTGCACGATACCCGATTCCGCCGTCTTCGCTCGGCGTACGAATAGGAGCCCTGCGACCAGCGCGATTGCAAAGAGGGCGAGTGTGCGAACATCGAGCCAACCCCAGTTGGGCGCCTGGATGATGCCGGCAACCAGGCAGGAGAGCGCCACCACCGAGAGCATCGAGCCCAGCCAGTCGAGTGAGTGCAGGCGGTGGCTCGGGCTCTTGGGAAGCAGGAGGCCGGAGGCCGCCAACGAGAGGCCGGCAACGGCGATGTTGGCCAGGAATATCGATCCCCACCAGTACCGCGTGAGAAGGGCCCCTCCCACCAGGGGACCAAGCGCGACACCCAGGCCCGCACTCGCCGTCCATCCGGCGATCGCGGTCTGCCTCTGCCGGGGGGCCGGAAAGACGTCGATGAGCATCGACAGCGAGGCCGGCACGGCCAACGCTGCGCCGGTCCCCATGATGAGGCGCCCGATGATGACGACGTCGCTCGAGTGCGCGAAAAGCGCGACCACCGAGCCGAGCACGAAGGCGACCAGCCCGCTTTGCAGCACCTCCCGGCGGCCCAGGCGGTCGGCAAGGTGTCCTCCGACCAGGATCAGCCCCGCGAATGCAGTGGTGTAGGCGTCCGTGATCCACTGCAGTGCGGTTGTCGAAGACCCCAGACTGCGCTGAAGGCTCGGGAGAGCCACGTTGATGATGGTGTTGTCCAGTGCTACCAGGAAGAACGTCATGCAAAGGACGGCGAGCGCCTTGGTCTCGGCACGGCCGACCCACTGGCCCTGTGCGGACGATTGCTCGGTTTCGATTCCGGCACGGAATCGGTTTCTGGCCATGGATGCACCCCCAAGGCATACGGAATTTCGCGACGCCGAGGCCACAATATCGGAATGGCCCACGGTGCGCGCCCAAGTCGGGCGGAGGAATGCGCCGCGCATCGATTCCGCCCCGAGACGCACCCGAGAGGTGCGGCGCGAAGTGCGGGGCTGCGAACTGGCCGAAGATATGCGCATGGACTCGGGATCGCCAACGCCGGCCTGCAGCGTAGCCGTGCGGACCTGGAGACCCTAGTGAGCATCCCCGCGTCCGCATTAGCCCGTACCTACCGGATTGAAGTGACTGCGGCGAACGGGAGGGAGGCCATGGGCAACTTCCGGACCGGCGCCGGAGGCGAGGATTTTTCGGGTCGTGGCTTCAATCTCTGTCCGTCCGGCGACTCAGCCGTAGGCAAGTAATAGGGGGCTCCTCCCGGCCTCCCTGCAGATGAAAGTCCGCCGAGACACCTGCAGGTACAGCCGGTCAGACTTTACAATTGGGCTGGTGCGGCACGCACAGTCCTATCCGGGGATTGGCGTAGCCGGAAACCGAGGCATAGCCGCTGGAGGCGACGTCGAGGCGGCAGGGCGAGGCGCCCGGCGCGGCCGTCATCGTTGACTCAAGAACGCGGTTCAACGCCGGAAGCACGGCCTTTCAGCACACGGAGCGTATAGGAGCCCCCGAGGCGGGGAACAGCGGGACCGGGCCAGCCCGCCGCCGCCGCCGGGAGGCCTAACTTGGGGATTGCAAGTGAACACTCAGGATATGGACCACGTCATAGCGAAAGTCGGGTCGCGGAGGCCGGAGTTGGCGCAAGTGGCGCAATTGGTGGCCCATTCCCTGACCGTCGGCGAAGGGCCCTCAGTGATCCACCAGGCGCGGGTCCAGCATTTCCTGTGGTGGACGTTGCCACGGAACTTCCCCGACGAATCATGGACCCAGGCGGTGGAGGCGACCGCCGAACTGCTCGACGAACTCGGTGAATTTCGCCTCGCCGGGATCGCACGCTCGGCCGCCACGGCCAACGTGCTCGCCGAATGGGAGAAGGGCGATGACAACGGTCCGCGCGCCTACCAAGCGGCCCAAGCGAGATCCGGCGTGGAACCCCCCGACACCGTCGTACTCGCCTGGGGCTCGATCATGGGCGTGGATGAGGTGGTCGCCTACGAGGAGGTCGAGCGAACGCTGGCTGATGCCATTTCGAGCGGCGACTTGACTCCGGGCGCCTCCGGATGGCGGACGAAGGCGGCGGCGCTGACCGAGGCCGCTCTGCAGCGCCCGCTCGAACTGCCACCGGGGCAAACCCGGGCGGGCCTCGTCACCACCGAACGCATCGGAGCCTGGACCGATAGCGCGCGCGATCCAGCGCTGGCGAGATGGCGAGCGGATGTCGCCAATCGCCTCCTCCATCCGATTGAGCCGCCCTCGAGTCCAGGCGAGGCGGTAGGGCCGATGTTTTGGCTGCTGCACAAGGCAGCCGAGCCTGCCGGTGCCGAGTTGACCCAGAGCAACTACCTTGCGAGAACGACCGTTGTCGAGGCCGTCCAACGCTTTGGCTGGTGGAGCTTCGAAAGCGCGCCGCGCTCGGAGTCCGACGTCCACCAGCTGCTCGTCCTGCGACAAGCGGCAAACCGCCTTCGGCTCGTGCGTCGGCGCGGACGGCGGCTGCACTTGACCAGCCGGGGTCGGGAACTACTCGCCAGTCCGGAGCGACTCTGGGAGCAGGTCGCGACCGAAACCGAAGACGACGAGCAATTTACGCGCGTGGTCACCGAGCTGGTCGGACTGAGACTATTGCGCTCCGGGGTGGAGTCGGGGGAACTCGCCTCCGATATCGCCCCCATTCTCGCCGCTCAGGGCTGGGTGATAGATGGATCCCCTATCACCGCGAGCCAGGTCCACTACGCGGTGCACCGCCCTCTGCGCTGGTGGCGGATCTTCAATGTGCTGGCGGAGACCAAGGAAACATGGGAAAGGGGAACCTCGCTGCCCTTGACTCCCCGCAGGATCGCCTTGACCCCGGACGGCGAGCGCATGGTCCTCGCCTACCTGCGCTCACGGGCAGCCGGGCCACGTAAGAGCATCTACGACATGTGAGAGCCGCCGTCGACGAGAGGCTCGGCACCTGGACTCCTTGCATCCCAGACGACCGCGGCATCGATTAGCGGTGGCTCGACAAGCGCACAGGGACACGCACAGGTTTGGCCACGACATCGGCGCCGGCGGTCCGGAAAACAGAGCGCGCTTTGCCGTGCCCGGATGTCAGTGATGGCCCATCCGCACCATCTTCAGCATGCGCAGGTTGAAGGCGATGAATCGCAATACCTGGCGGGGCAGGCTCCTGCGAGCCCGCAGGGTTCCCGCGGTCGGCAGAGGGGCCTCTGCGATGTCGGTGTTCCCTTGATCCATGGGTCGGCCTCCTGGGCTCGAAACTTGCAGCGCCATCATCACTCCGGGATCAGATACCAGAACGGGCGCGCCTTGGCCTTGTAGATGAACAGGTAGTGAAGCAGGTACTTGGTCCAGTGGCCACTCAGGCCGATCTCGCCGCTGGTCTCCTTCAGGTCCCTGCCTTCGCCGGGGAAACGGCCGTAGTCCGGAACGATCGGATACATCGTCATCGCCGCCGCAGTCCCGTCGCGCAGTCCCGCTCCCGCCGAAGCGATGCAGGCGGCACCCATGGAGGCCATGGAGGCGGTGTGCTGGTGCAGCGCCTTCCCGTTCTTGATGCGGTCCGCGATCGCCTCGGCCGCCGTCCGGCCGATCACCCCGGAGGGCATCCCCGTCCGCGGGGGCGAGGGGGTGATGACCGTTCCGTTGGGGCTGGTGCGCGGCTTGGAGATGGGATGAGGCGGGGCGAAGGCGATACCGACCGCGTAGATGTTGTCGTAGAAGGGGCTCTGGTAGTTCTTGGGCCAGTCGGCGGCGGTCCACTCCTCGTAGGGCTTGGGGGTGTAGTCGGCGTCGACCCGCATGAAGCCGTTAGGGGCGAAGAGCTGGGAGGTGATCTCGTTGCCCTCGCGGTCCCAGGCCTTCATGTCCGCCCCGCGGAAGGGCGGGAGCAGCATGGCGAAGTCGAACTTGAGGCTGGACTTGGTCCCGTCCAGCTGCTCGTAGTGGACCTCGCCCGGCTCCACTTTCTCGACGTGCGCCTGCAGCACCGCCTTCACCCCGCGCTCGCGGAACAACGACTCGGTCCACATCTTGGAGTTGGTGACGAATCCCTGCTGGGCGAAGTGCATACCGCCCACCCCGAAGTCGCCGAGCTCGTTCTCGTTGGAAAGGTAGACCACGTCGGCGCGGTCGCGGACTCCGCGGGCGCGCAGCTCATGCTCGACATTGAAGGTGTACTCGAAGGCCGCGCCCTCGCAGGTGCAGGTGCCGTGCCCCATGCCGATGACCAGCGTCTGGTGCTCGCCCCGCTGCAGCGACTGGATAACGTTCTCCAGAGCCGCCGCGGTCTGCTCGGCGTGCGGAGCGGTGCAGACCGACAGCGAGTTGCCGTCCGGCCCGAGCCCCGGGGTGGCCCCGAAGTTGAGCTTGGGGCCGGTGGCGTTGATCAGGAAGTCGTACTCTATGCGCTCCTGCTCACCGGAGCGGGCGGGATCGGTGTAGACGACATCCACGAAGCCTCGCTCGGTATCGGCGTCACCTTCGGGATGAATCCCCACCGCGAGCGCCTGGCGGAAGTCGATCCCCTTGCGCTTGTAGACCGGGCGCAAAGGGAAGGTGACCTGCTTGCGCGTCATCCTGCCCACCCCGACCCAGATGTTGGAAGGTATCCAATTCCAGTTGGAGTTGGGCGAAACCACGATCACCTCGTGGTCCGAGCCCAGCATGCGGCGCAGGTAAAGCGCGGCGGTGTGGCCCGAAATTCCGGCGCCCAGGATTACTGTCCTAGCCACGGGTCCTCCCCTCTTCCCGCTCCACCTCGGGCGCGGGTGCTCGCGGCCTCGAAACCTGCGTGTTTGCGGAGAGCGGAGGCCGGCATACACCTACGACGGCGGCACGCCGCCCACGCCGATCCCGCACCTTCGTTCGCCGCGCGGATGCTCTCCGACGGCCTCTGTCACCAAACCATAATGTCCGTACATTTCGGGCGCCACGGGTGTGGAGGGAAAGGGACTTTGGTCCCTATCACTTCGGGACCGTTTTGCGTATTTCCACCCTTTGCCACCCCGGGCCCCCGGCGGTACCCTTCGAGGCGATATGAGCGGGACGCCGAGGGCAAGGGCAGGGGGAGCGGCTCCCCCGGTCCGCCACGGCGGCCGGGGCACGCCTCTGCGCGCCCGCTCGGCTGCCCTGCTCGCCGCCACCCTGGGCCCCGGCCTGGTGGTGATGCTTGCCGACACCGACGCAGGCAGCCTCATAACCGCGGCAAAGTCCGGAGCTGTTTGGGGATACGCCATGGTGCTTCCCCAGGTCCTTCTGATCCCTGTCCTCTACGCCGTGCAGGAGATCACGGTCCGGCTGGGCGTGGCCACCGGCGAGGGCCACGGCGCCCTCATCCGTCGCCACTTCGGGCAGGGAGTGGCGCTGCTCTCCTCGCTCACTCTCTTCCTCTCCGCGACCGGAGCGCTCCTGAGCGAGTTCGCGGCGGTGGCCGGGGTGGGCGAAATCTTTGGCGTCTCCCGCTGGACTACGGTCCCCATCGCCACCGCCTTCCTGGTGGGCATCGCCATGACCGGCAGTTACAAGCGCGCCGAGCGGATCGGGATAGCCCTCGGACTGGCCGAGCTGGCCTTCATACCCGCCATGATCATGGCCCATCCGAGCCTTACCTCCCTCGCCCGGGGCCTCGCATCCGCGCCGGTCGCCAACCACTCGTATCTGATGCTGCTGACTGCCAACATCGGCGCGGTGATCATGCCATGGATGATCTTCTACCAGCAGGGCGCGGTGGTGGACCGGGGGCTGCGCGAGGAGGATCTGGGCAGGGAGAGGCGCGACACGGCCATCGGCGCCGTCTTGACCCAGGTGGTCTCGATCGCCACCGTCGTCCTCTTCGCGGCAACGGTCGGCCGGCACGGATCCGGGGAAGGGCTGGAGACGGTGGGCGCGATGTCCGCAGCCCTTCAGCCCTTCGTGGGCACGGTGGCGGCCAAAGCCCTGCTCGGCCTGGCAATGCTGGGTGCGGCGCTGGTGGCGGCGCTGGTCGCCTCGCTGGCGGCAGCCTGGGGGCTCTCGGAGGTCTTCGGATGGACCCACTCCTTGAACGAACGCCCCGACCGGGCAACCTGCAAGTTCTACACCATCTACTGGCTCGCGCACATCCTCGGCGCCGCCGTAGTGCTCTCCGGTGCCGGCCTGGTGGAGACGGTGGTCGATGTCGAGGTGATGAATGCGCTGCTCCTGCCCATAGTGCTCGGCCTGCTGCTGGCGCTCGAGGCCCGCGCCCTGCCCGAACGGCTGCGCATGAGGGGCGCCCACCGCGCTGCGGTCCTGGGGGTCTCGATCCTGGTGATGGCCTTCGGCCTCCTCCTGCTCCCCTCCATCGTCTGACCTGCTGATCTTTCCCTGTCCATCACCCGAATCGCTGCTCGGACGGATGTATCATGCGCCAATGGAATTCGAACATGTCCTTCATCCACGCATTGCCGAGCGCCGCAAGGAGAAGCCGCCCAAGACGACCGATGCCGCGGTCGGCTTCAACGGCAAGCTGGCCCTGCTCATCACCAAGCTGGTCGGCTCCATGTGGTGTGCCTACGTCTTTGCCGCCTGGGACATGCTCAGCCTGCCCGCGGCAATCCACCAGGGCATCCAGGCGATCGTCTCCTGGGTGGCCCAGACCTTCCTGCAGTTGGTGCTGCTCTCCATCATCATGGTGGGACAGAACATCCAGAGCGAGACTGCCGACCGCCGCTCGGAACAGACCTACAACGACGCCGAGGCGATCCTTCACGAGTGCCTCGAGCTGCAGCGCCATCTGCAGACACAGGACGGGGCGCTGAATCAGATGCTGGCCAAGCTGCAGGCGGCCGGAGGGGCCACCGGCAGCCAACCGCCGAGGGAATAGATGAAACATCAACTATGTTCTTGATGGTGCGCCGGTGCGGCCCGCACCGGAAACCGGCAGGCCCATCCCGCCGCACACCGAAAGGAACCTTGAAGATGGCATTCTCGCCCACTCGCCTCAACCACGCGGTGCTGTTCGTCTCGGACCTGTCCCGCTCCATCGCCTTCTACACCGAGGTGTTCGGCATGGAGGTCATCGCCACCGAACCCCGCGCCAACGCCGCATTCCTTCGCCTGCCCAAGTCAGGAAACCATCACGACCTCGGGCTCTTCGGGGTCGGCACCGCCGGTGGCCCCAAGCGCCGCGGCGCCATCGGCCTCTATCACCTTGCCTGGCAGCTCGACACCATCGAGGAACTGGCCGAGGCGCGCGCAACGGTGATACGTGCCGGCGCCTACAGCGGCGAGTCGAGCCACGGCGCCACCAAGAGCATCTACGGGGCCGACCCCGACGGAAACGAATTCGAGCTGATGTGGATGCTGCCCCGCGAGGCCTGGGGCGAATACGCCAACGCCGCCCCCATCGATCGCCTGGACCTCGACGCAGAACTGAAGCGCTGGGCCGGTGTCGCCACTGGGGGCCAAGTCGTCAACGAGACGGACCGTTGAGCCCGCGCCTCCCTTCGCCGGTGACGGCCTGGGCGGGCTCGAAGGACCCGGGCGCACCTTTGGTGGTGCTCCTGCACGGGAGGGGTTCCGACGAGGCGGGGATCCTGCCGCTGGCCTCGGTCCTTCCGAGCGAAGCCTCCTACGCGGCCCTGCGCGCTCCCATCGCCGAGGGTGGCGGGTACGCCTGGTTCGCCAACTACGGAATCGGCCGACCCCGTCCGGAGTCCCTTCGCGAGACCATGGACTGGTTCTCCGCCTGGCTTTCCACCGTTGCGCCCGGCAGGCCCGTGGCACTGGTGGGCTTCTCCGGGGGAGCCGCCTTTGCGGGTGGCCTCATCCTGGACGACCCGTCCCGCTACGCCGGCGCGGCGATCCTTTACGGCACCGTGCCCTTCGACGCCGGCGTCCCGGTGACCCCGGGCCGGCTGGCCGGAACCAAGGTGATGGTCGCC
>JAJZNF010000327.1 GCA_021847985.1 Actinomycetes bacterium
CCCTCGGCCTTTGCGCCTTGGAGACCAGGGACTGCATCGCCAGGGCCCGCGTTGTGTTCAGCGGGGCGACGAAGCTTCCGGCCAGGAGCGTACCCACCGCCATCGCCGCCACGGAGGACAGCAGCGAGACCAGCGACACGCCGACCGCCAGCCCGAGCAGCAGGATTGCCAGGCGGCGCCTGAGCGAGATCCTGTTGATGAGGGCGGGGTGCTTGGCAACCGCCAACCCGCCGATCACGCTTCCCACCGAGAGAAGACCGACGATGAGACCGGAGTAGCCCAGTGGAAGGTGCTTCTCCATCAGTATCGACGGCACGGCGACGATGAATCCGCCTTCGGCGATCCCCATTGCCGAAGAGGCGACGAAGACCCATGCGCGCTCGCGGGAGAGCCAGACGCTTCCCTTGGCGTGGGAGCGCGACGGCGCCTCCGCTTCGGCGTGCGGGGCGGTGGCGGCCCGGCCGCGCGCGGGGAGCGCACTCAGCAGCGCGAGGCCCGCGGCGCCGACGAAGGCGACCGAGAATGCCGCGAACGCAGGACCGCCCAGGACAATGGAAGCCGAGACCAGCATGGGGGCGACGAAGAAGAAGACCTCCATCAGCGAGGTGTCCAGGGCCACCAGCCGCTCCATGGTGAGGCGCCCCGCTCCGGAGCGGTGGCCCCCGACGATCAAGTGCCTGGCGATGCCGAAGAGGCCGGCGCCGAGCCCGCCGATAGGGATGGCCATGGCCAAGAGGGCCGCAAAGACGAGCCCATTGGCAAAGTGCGGGGCCAGCAGCCCGAAGACCGCCCACAAGAGGGCAAGAGGCACCATCAGACGCGCAAGGGCAGGACGCACTTCGAGCCTGTCGCCCAGGCGGGCCAGAGGGGCCGAGAAGACGATCTCGCCCAGGGTGAAGGCCGCCACCAGCAGCGAGCCTGCCGCCAGGGCGCGCCGGCTGTGGCCCTCGGCCAGCACCAGGGCGAGCGGCGCCATGGCCGCCGGCATGCGGGCGATATTGGCCAGTCCGAGGTCCGCTGCTGAGACGCTTCTAAGTACGGTCGACATCTTTGAGCCAAGGTAGGTTCTTGGGCTCATGCTTATCACAGCCTTCTGAAAAGAGAGAAGTTCCAATCGGAGCGCCGCGACCCCCAGCGGGGGTCACCTCAATGAAGAGGGAACGGTGGTTCAGCGTCAAGCTCCGATTTCCAGCATAGTGGGCACATTTTCGCCCTCCGTCCCGGATAGCTCCTGCACAAGGGCGACCAGATGCTCGTGACAGGTCATGAAGACGACCTGCTTTCTCCGGGCGGTGCGCAGCAGCAGTCGCACGACCTCGCGCGCGCGCTCCCGGTCGTGATTGACGAGCACGTCATCCAGCAGCAGGAAGACTCCCAGTGGGCCCTGAGGGGTCTCGAGGGCGCTCACCTCCGCCACCGCGAAGCGCGTGGCCAGGTAGGCAAGGTCGAGAGTCCCGCGGCTCAACGACTCTAGCTTCAGCTCGGCGCCGTCCGCACGGCGTACCCAGGGCTCGTCGTCGTTCAGCTCGAGTGCGGGGTAGCGCCCCTTGGTCAGCTCGGCGAAGAACTCGGAAGCGAGTTCAGCCGCCCCCCGCGTGCGCTCCTGCCCGAAGCGCGTGATCCCCTCGCGCAGCATCTGCTCGGCGAGGGCATAGGCGGCCCAGTCGGCAAAGGTGCGGGCGATATCGGCGCGCAGCGTCTCCGCCCGCGCATTGGCCACGGCCATCCTGGCGTCCACGCCCAGATCCTGGATCTGCCGCTCGAGGCCGCCGAGATCCTGGTTGGCCGAGCTCAGCCTCTCCGAGAGATCCGCCCTGCGCTCCTCGATATCGTTGCGCCTTCCTTCCAGTGCCGCGCCGGCCTCGACATCGGCCAGCAGCGCGCGGCCGGAAGGGGTCGCATCCAGCACCGAGTGCAGCCTTGCCTCCTCCTCGGCGATGGCGTGGAGCTCGCGCTCCAGCCCCTGCCTCTCGCTCCGGCGCTCGAGGTGATCCCTCCACTGGCCCCGGTCCGCAATTCCGAAGCGGGCGGTGATCTGGGCCACCTGCCTTTTCGCATCATCAAGACCGGAGTCCGCCAGCTCGGCCTCCACGCCCGCCACCGCGGCGGAGGCACTTTTCACCTCCGCCAGGCGTTCGAGCAGCCGGTCGAGAATCTCGATCGAGTCGCCTTCGGCCGAGATTCCCGCCTCGACCGCGAGCTCCCTGACGTCAGCGGCGAACGAGTCGATCTCGGAACGCGCCGACACGGCCGAGGCACGTGCGGAGCCGAGCGAAGACAACTGCCATCGCAGGTCACCCAAGACCGCAGGCAGCCCATCATGGTTTCCGGCAAGCAGCGCCGCCGGATCCGCAAGCCCGGCACAAACCTCAGCGAGCTTGGCCTCTGCAGCCGAGGAGCGCTCCTCCAGGGCTTCAAGCCGCTGGTCCAGCTCGGCGAGGGCATCCTCGTGTGTACGGCACTCCTCTGCAACCTCCCGTAGCCGCACGGCGTTTTCGCTGATGCCGGTCAGCTCGACCTGGGCCACCGAGAAATCGCCAAAAGAAGGAAGGGCGCGCGAAAGCCCGGCCTCCAGTGCAGCGCGGTCGGCCAACATCTTTTCCAGGCCGTCTACCCCGGCACGCTTGGCGAGGGCGACTCCCCGGGAGCGGATCAACACCACCACCGCCACGACGGCCACGACCAGTGCCGCGGCCGCCAGCGCCAGGGCGCCGGTTCCACCCTTGCCCGCAAACAGGGCCGCCGCGGAAAAGAGCACCAGGGCAATCGCAATCCCACCCAGACTCCGCGGTCCCGCAGCCCCCAGCCGGGCGGCGGCGAGCTCCGTATCCCTCCGCCTCGCCGCGATCTCGCGCTCCAGCCGTGCGCCGTCTCCGGCTGCGCGCCTTGCCCCGTCCAGCTCCGCCGTGAGGGCGGAATAAGCACTCTCGCCGGCCGGCTCGGAGAGCGCGGCCAGGGCCGGCGAGACGAATCCGCCCATCCTGCCCAGAGCCTGTGCATAGGACTGGCGCGCCCGCTGCGCGGACTCTGCATGCGTCGCCCGCTCGCCCTCCAGCGAGGCCATTTCATCCCGGGCTCTGGACACGACAGCGGCCAGGCGTACCGCCTCGCCCAGAGCGTCGAGATCCTTGGCGCCGATCGGATCGGCCCTGTTCACTCCGAAGGTTTCCTGCAGGCGCACGGCCTGCTCCTCCGCGCTGCGCTCGAGGCGCTCCGAACGGTCCAGCTCCTCCGCCGCCCTGCGGACACCCTCGCGCCGGCGGTCAAGAGCGGCGATACGCAACTCGAGGACCGAGACGCTGCCACCGGGATCGACCACGGCCAGCTGGCGGCGGGCCTGCTCCAACCGCGAAAGCGCCTTCGCACGCACCTCCTCCGCAGTGGCGAGGGAGTCGAAGGCTTCCGAGATTTCCTCCTCCGCCTCAACTGGCACCTCGACAGCGGAGATCAGCGGGACGAGCGCGCGCTCCCGCCCCAACCGCCTCTCCAGCACTCCGGCAAGCTGCTCCGCCAGGCCGAGCTGGTGAGACCAGGTGTCGAGCTCCCCCAGCTGCCCTTCGATGGAGGCAATCAGTTCGCGCGTCCCATCCCGCTGGGCGATCAAAGACTCGTACCGGTTGGCGTCCAGCTCGGCGAGGCGCAGATCGCGGCGGACCTCGTCAAGCTCCTTCAGCATGGCATTGATGGATCCGGGTTCCGCAGCGCGCGGAGGCCACAGGCTGTAGGCCCTGGATCGCAACTGCTCGGCAAGCTCGGTCGGGCTCTTCCCGCCGCCGCTCACCGACGCCTCCTGGATGCGCCGCACGACATCGGAATTCCTGGCACTGGTTGCGATCATCTGCTCGATGCCGATGGAGTAGAAGTCCGAGAAGACCCCGGCGGTGAGGCCCCCCAGTGTGCGGGTGATCCATGCGTCGCTGTGATCGGCCATCGGAAGTTCGGAGCGATATCTGGACCCGCCGATGCCCAGCTCCTCTTCGATCACCAGCCGCTTGTTGGGCCTGGCCCCCCTCCCACGCTCAAGTCCCCTTTCGATGAAGAGCCTGCGCGCACCGACGCTGAGCACCGCCGAGCCCTGGGGCTCGGATGCCTCCAGATGGGAGGGAAGCTCGCCGAAGAGGACGAAGGAAACCAGCGCGCGCATGGTTGACTTGCCCGCCTCGTTGCGCCCGTGTACCAGGTTGAAGCCGGGACCGAACTGCAGGCGAACGCCGCGAAGACCTCCGATGCGCCGGGCTTCGAGCTCCTCGAGGGTCAGGCTTCCGCTCGGCTCCGTGCTCACCGTGCCCCCCTGGCGTCGCTGCCGACCAGTGGCCCGATGGCGAGGAGGCAGGCGCGCGCGGCCACGTCGTCAAGCTCGGCGCGCCCAAGCAGTCCTTCGGCGGCGATCTCACGAAGGGCGTTGACGGCCGGCGTATTGAGCGCCCGGCCACGCAGCCCTGCGGCCAGGGCGGCCAGATCCGTTTGAAGTGGCGGCGCCTCCAGCGCCGTAGCCGCCAGGAGTCCGGCAAGATCAGGACGAAGCGATACCTCCGCCAGGTCGAGGCGGGCCTCGACCTTGGACTCGAGGGACTCGACGAAGACCTTCGGCCTCTCCAGTCCCTCCACCCGGTCGCGCAGAGCCTGGGCCGCCGCCTCCAGGAATTCGGGCTCGGCGCCGGAAACCTCCGCACTGCCGGTCAGGATCACTCTCACGACGAGTCCGGAGAGATCCCCCAGCTCCCCTTGCGCCCCGGTCACCCTCTCCGCCATGGCCTCCACCAGCGCCGTCTCCCCGCCCTCGGGCACCTCGACCTCGATACGCTCGAAGCGCACCGCAGCCAGTTCGACGAACTCCGCGCTCAGCCCGAGGGTCGGCGAGTGGCGAACCACCATGGCCCCCTTTGGCCCCAGCTCGCTCTCCTTCATGCTTCGCCCCTGGAGGGTTCCCGAATAGGCCACCATGGGCCGCTCCGCGAGCACGGCCTGGCGATGGATGTGCCCGAGGGCGAAGTAGTCGTATCCGAGCCGGGTCAGGTCGTCGAGCGAGGCAGGCGCGTAGGAGTCATGGTTGGGGTTGCCCCCGACGTTGGCATGCAGCACCGCCACCGAGAATACCGAGGGGTCGGCCGCGGGAAAGCGAAGCGAGAGGTTCTCGGTCTCCCGGCGCTGGCGGTAGGAGACTCCGGTCACTTCCACCCGGCGACCGGAGCGAGTGAGGAAGGAGACCGTTTCGGGCTCCCCGGGCGCGAAAATGTGCAGGTTCTCCGGGAGTTCTCCCGCCCGGTACCAGCCCTCGTCGACAGGATCGTGGTTGCCGAGGGCCACCAGAACCTTCAGTCCGAAGGCCCCCGCCTCGCGCACCTTGTCCAGGAAGGCGACTTTGGCCCTCACCCCCACTTTTGCGCCGTCGTAGAGATCTCCGGCGATGACCATGAAATCGGCTTCGCTCTCACGCGCGAGCGCGAAGAGCCTTCCCATCGACTCCAGCGAGGCGCGTACGGCGAGCTCGCCGAAGGCGCTTCCCAAACGGCCGGAGAGGCCGATGAAGGGCGAATCCAGATGCAGGTCGGCGGCGTGCACGAAGGTGCAATCAGGCGATGCCAAGTGGTGACTCCTCGATGATGCGGGGCTCCCCCTCGGGCTCCCCCGCCAAGATGTTATCCCCGCCCTGCGACACAGGCGCGGGCCGACAAATGGCCTTGGCACGGACGGCGCAGCTCGGAGCTGATATCCTTCATGGGAATGGCCACATGCGCACCTCTCCGGCCCGGACCTGATTGACCGAGACCCACCTCTCATTCCGCGCGCCCGGGCCCCTCGAAGCCGGCTCCGTGGTAAAGCGCCTTTCCGACTCATCGGACAAGGCGCCGCTGGAAATCTCGATCCATCCCCACCAGGAGCAGCGGATCCTTTACGACACGCTGGACTGGTCGCTGCACTCCAAGGGCTGGCAGCTCCAAGGTGCGCTCGCCGATGAAGGCGTCTTTCGCCTGGTTCTTTCCAACGCTCGCGGCGTCTCCTTCGCCGGATCGGCCAAGAGTGCCCAGAACTGCCTGAGGGCGGAGCAAATAGAGCCGGCCGGCCTCGCCGAACGGATATCCGAGTTAGCGGGTCCACGGGCCCTGATTGCTTTGGCCAGGACCAACCTGGTGGTCGCCACTCTGTCGCACCGGGACACCCATGGCCGCGTGGACGCGAGGCTGGAGCTTGCCCACAGCCCCGAGGCACAAGAGACCTGGGTGCGCATTCGCGCCGACTCCGGCGATGCCGGCCTCGCCCGCGAAATGGGCAAGGCGGCAAAAGGATGCCTCCGCCACCTCTGGGAGGTCGACCCGTCCCTCGACTACTTCGACACGCCCCTCTCCCTCTCCAGGCGCAGTCGCGGGGACTTCTCCACCAAGGCCGCGATAACGCCCCGCCCGGGTGAGCCACTGGCGGCCACCCTGGCCACCTTCCTCGGCACCACCTGGCTCAACTTCAACCGCGCTTGGGAGGCCACGCGCCTCGAGTGCGACGAAGAGTCCTTGCACGATCTGCGTGTCATACTGCGCAGCACCAGAGCCGTCCTGGAACCGGTAGCCAGGGAAAAGGGTTCCGGAATACTCCGTGAGCTGCTGGCCGGGATCCGGTCGACCGCCCAGGCCACCAACGAGGCGCGCGACGCGGACGTGGTGGTGGCGGAGCTGAAGCGCCGCTTTCCCGACCCTGGTCTGGCCATGCTCCTCGACGACGTGGCGGGCCGGATCCACGGTCGCGTGGAGAGCGCCATCGCCGGCGGTTATCCGGACCTCGAGCGGCTGTGGCAAGGCACGACCGCCCACCTTCTGGCCACGGCGCACGGGGCCCTCTCCGCCTCGGCCCAGCACCGGCGCGCCCTTGCCCAGGAAAGCCTCGCCTTCCTCCGCCGGGCCGGCGCGAGCCAGCGCGAGCACTGCCGGGAAATGGTCGGCGAGCTTGCCGCTCTTCCCGACCCCACCCACGAACAGCTTCACGAGCTGCGCAAGCAGTTCAAGCGCCTCAGGTACATCCTGGAGAGCTTCGACGTCGAACGCTCCCGCGCCGAGCTGCGCGACATCGCCGATTCGAAGAACCTCCAGACCGAGCTCGGCGCATTTCAGGACGGTGAGGTGATGCTCGGCTTCGTGCACGCCTTCCTCGAAACCAACCGCGCCGCCATCGGCGAGGAGTTGGCGGGCGAGCTGGTAGCCGCGGCCCTGCAGGTTCGCGAGGAGGCGCGCCTTCGCTCTCTCCAGGTTCTGCGTGACCTTGCCGGCCGGCCGGGTTGGCGAAGAAGAAAAGGGCGCCGCGGCCCGGATACGGGCGGCGAGCAGAAAGGCGGTGGCCGATGAGGACGGTGGCCTTCTTCAACCAGAAAGGCGGGGTCGGAAAGACCTCCCTGGCGGTCAATTACGCCTATTACGCTTCGCGCTCGGGGCGGCGGACCTTGCTTTGGGACCTCGATCCGCAGGCCAGCGCCACCTTTATCATGCGCGTGGACGACAAGCTCGCCCCGCGCGCCAGGCGGCTGCTGGACAAGAAGATCGACCTCGAGGATTTGGCCGTTCGCTCCAACTTCGAGGGGCTGATGGTGGTGCCGGCCTCGAACCACCTGCGCCTGCTCGCGGAGAAGATCTTCGTCGAAGGCACCAGCGACAAGGTCATAAACCGCGCCGCCCAAAGCGCCAAGGGATCCTTCGATCTGCTGGTGATCGACGCCCCGCCCAGCCTCAACTCCCTGTCGGACGCCGTCCTGTCCGCCATCGATCTTCTTTGCGTACCGATTCAGCCGAGCCCCTTGGCGATGCACTCGCTGGAAAATCTTCTCGAGCACCTGCGCGACCTGAAGCTTGCCGATCGCACCGTGGCCGTCTACAACATGGTCGACATGCGCAGGGTGGCGCACCGCGCCGCGGTCAACGGCCCCAAGAAGGCCGCGGGGGTCGAGATACTCGCAGCGTATGTCCCTTATTCGGCGGACATGGAGAAGATGGCGCTCGAGCGCAACCCGATCTATGACCTGGCGGCGCGAACCCGAATCGTACCCGCCATGGACGCCCTCTTCGAAGAACTCGACGCGCGGTTGCGGACCGTCCGCGCCCGCAGCTCCAAGAAGCGCTGAGGGGCTAAGCCGGCGCCTGCCCGGACCGGGTCAGCGGCCCTGATCAGTTTGCCTTGTCGGCCCGCCACAGTGAGCGCGCGATGATCTTGGACGTGTCCGCCCGGTCGGCGTACTTGCCGGCGATATCCCTGACCTCCTCCAGGAGCCCCACCGAGAGGGTGGTCGGGTCGAGCCCAAGCTCCAGGAACTGGTTGTGCATCACCACGAGCTCGTTCTCCTCCGCCTCCACCCGCGGGTTCGGCATGTGGGAGACCTCCGCGCCGGTCAGGTCGGAAACCAGCTTGGCAAGATCGCGCACGCGGTGCGTCTCGGTGACCTGATTGAAGATCTGCGGCCTCTCGCCGGGCGCGGGAGGGTTGTTGGCGGCGATCTCGATGCAGCGCACGGTGTCACGGATGTGGATGAAAGCGCGTGTCTGGCCGCCGGTTCCATGAACCGTGAGTGGATGGCCAATGGTCGCCTGCATCAGGAAGCGGTTCAGGACGGTCCCGTAGTCCCCGTCGTAGTCGAAGCGGTTGATCAGGCGTTCGTCCCTGCGGGTCTGCTCGGTCTGGGTGCCCCAGACGATGCCCTGGTGCAGGTCGGTGACCCGGATCCCGTCGTTCTTGGCGTAATAGGCCAGCATCAGCTGATCGAGGGTCTTGGTCATGTGATAGACCGAACCCGGATTGGCCGGGTGCAGAATCTCCCTCTCGATCTCGCCGTCGGGGGTATCCAGCTTGACTCTCAGGTAACCCTCGGGAATGGGGGCGCTTCCCGACCAGCCGTACCCGTATACGC
>JAJZNF010000280.1 GCA_021847985.1 Actinomycetes bacterium
CCAAGGTGCTTGGATTCGTAGAGGGCTTCGTCGGCCGCTACCATCAGCTCCTCGGGTGTCTCGTCACCGATGCCGGGGTAGAAGATTCCGCCCAAACTGACGGTCACCGAGACCTCCCCTTGACTGATGAGCACCTTCGAGGCGCCAACCGCTTTGCGGATCGCCTCGCCGATCGCGCGTACGTCCTTTCCTGCTGCCCCGGGCAGCACGACCAGGAACTCCTCACCTCCGGTGCGGATCAGGACGTCGCCGGTGCGTATCACGGAGCGGGCGCCGCCCGCGACCGCGCGCAGCACCCGGTCTCCGGCCAAGTGGCCGTGGGTGTCGTTGACCCGCTTGAAGTGGTCGATGTCGAAGGAGAGAATTCCAAGGGCGGTGGTGGTGCGCCGGGCGCGGGAGAGCTCCTCGGCCAGGCGATTGATGCCGAAGCGGCGGTTGTAGGCATCGGTAAGGGGGTCAATCGCCGCCAAGCGTTGGAAGCGCTCGTGGGTGAGGGCGTTGTTGAGCGCCACGGCGGTTGGTGCCTGGAACGACTCGAGCAGGTGGAAGGCGCTCTCGCCCAGTGTCCCACCCGAGGCGAGCAGCACCGCGCCGAGGAGCGTGTTCCCCAGCCAGATGGGAACCATGACCACCTGGCGCGGGCGGAACGAGACCACCGCCGCCTCAATGGAGAGGTCCTCGGGCACCTCGATGCTGCGCACCAGCCGGGAACGCTGTGCCTGGGCGACCAGGGCCGAGAGTGCTATGGCGGTGCAATCCACATTGCGGGATTCGGCTACAGCCAGCTCACCTTCCTTGGAAACGAGCACGCACCCCGCGGTGGCGCCGGTCTGGGCGAGATACTGATCCAGGGTCGCCTCCACCAGCCCGGCCAGCTCCAGGCGCTCGCTGAGCGAATGGGTCACCGCGGCAGTGGAACGCTCCAGCTGCTGGGTCAGCTCCAGCGCCGAGAGCAAGGAGTTGAATGAGGCCGCCACCTCACCGAGTTCATCCTCGGAGGTAACGGGGATCTGGCAGGCCTCGGCGGAGCAGTGCGACCAATCGCCGGTCTTACTCGCGCTGAGCAGCGCCTGACCCACGTAGCGCATGCGCATGGAGAGGTCGGATATCCGCGCCCCAACCACGTAGCGGGCCAGGGCGAAGTTTACGACGCCGACAACCACGCCGGCAGTAATGGAGGTAGCAAAGAACTCCAGGCTGAGGGCCCGCTGTGCCGGCGTGCCGACCAGGACGGCCATATAGGGGAAGACCACCCCCACCACGATCCCGAAACCTCCCATCCAGATGGCCAGGTCAAGGAAGGCCTTCTTGGTGAGGTGTAGTTCCCGGCGAGGCGGGGGGAGGGCGTCGGCGGCTGTGGTGGCATCCATGACAGAACTCGTCGGCTTTCCAGAGCGGGGACTTGATCAATTTCGGTGCAGCCGCATTGGAATAAATGCCCTGGCCGTAGTAGCTGTAAAGACGTGGGTTTCTTCGAACGCAATCGCAATGACTTGGCCAAGCGGGGCATCGACCCCGACCGCCTTCCTCCTGGCCAGTACTCAACCGACCGCTTCCCGGTGCTTCACGCCGGGAGCGTGCCCGTCTACCGCAACCTGGAGGACTGGGACTTCGAAGTCCTCGGAGAAGTGGAGAGGCCCTTCACCCTCAGCTGGAGTCAGCTGATGGAGATCGAGCCGGTCGAGGTCACGACCGACATCCACTGCGTTACCAAGTGGTCCAAGTTCGACACTCTCTGGCGCGGGATTCCGCTGTCGGCCATCGCCGAGCGGGCCGGCGTGCGCAACTCGGCCACTCACATCATGCTTCAGTCCGAGTTCGGATTCAGTGCCAACGTACCCCTGGCCGATGCCCTCGGGGAGGGGAGGGTCGCGCTACTGGCCTTCGAGTTCGACGGGAAGCCCCTCGAGCCGGAGCACGGCTACCCGCTTCGCTTCTTTCTGCCCCACCTCTACTTCTGGAAGTCCGCGAAGTGGCTGCGCAAGGTGGAGTTCATGAATGGCGACAAGCCCGGCTTCTGGGAGCGCAACGGGTACCACATGTACGGCGACCCCTGGCGCGAGCAGCGCTACTGGGGGGACTGAGCGGCGGCCTCGAGGGCCGAGGCACCACTTAGTGGCTCGTCGCAGCGCAGCAGGGCGAATGCCATGTCCTCGAAGGCCCCGACGATCTGCTCGAGCGACATCGGGCCGTTGGGCCGGAACCAGTGCGTCGCGCCGTTGCACATCTCCAGGAGCGCCAGGCGGGTAAGCGAGGCGTTCTTAACCTCGAAGAGCCCTTTGCGATCGCCATTGGCAATGGCGTCCGCCCAGAGCTGCTCGTAGGCGTCGCGAAGTGCGATCACCGATTCGCGCTCCTCCTCCTTCAGCCACTGGAACTCGTTGTCGATGACGCGCGCCCTTTCGGGGTTGCTTGCCGCGAAGGTCAGATGCACCTTTAGGAGTCCGCGGATCTGCTCCCGGGGATCAGACGATCCCTCCATGGCCTCCTGCCCCGAGCTGAGAAGCTCTCCCAGGCCCAGCCGCATGATCCGCAGCAGCAAATCGTCCTTGGTATGGGCGTAGTAGTAGAGGGAGGCGGTGGTCAGGCCGACCTTGTCGGCGATCTGGCGAATACCGGTTGCCGCGTAGCCCCGCGTTGCGAAAAGCGAAATGGCGGCGTCGAGGATTCGCTGTTCAGAGTTCTCCCTCTTACGTGTCTGCCCGCTCTCCACGAGAACAGGCTAGCCAAGCCAGTAATTTACGTGCACTCCCCCAGTGGGTCCTGGTGTTGGTTGCGGGCAGCACCGAGTCGAGTGGCAGGGCCGCCAGGAGATCCCTTCTTGGAGCCTTTAGCGGAAGAGTTGCTCGAGTTGCTTGACTACCTATCGAACGATCGATAAGCTTTGTCTATCGCGATGGGGGCCATCGCGTAGCGGAGGGGGATGAGATGGGTTCTTCGCAGCGGGAGGAGCGCGCGTCGTTTCGCCCGGTCGAGCGGTTGAGGGCGAACGGCATCGGTCTGCTAGGGATCATGTTCCTGCTTATCGGCGCCACTTCACCCTTGTTGGGTATTCTTGGCAACGTCCCGATCGAGGTTTCCGCCGGCAACGGAGTGTATGCGCCGGGCGGCTACATCCTTTGGATCGTGGGGCTGCTTCTATTCGCCGTCGGTTATGCGGCCATGGCAAAGCGCATGGTCTCGACCGGCGGCTTCTACAGCTATATCAGTCATGGCCTCGGAAGACCTGCCGGTCTGGTGGCGGGTTGGTCCGCGCTGGCGGCATATGCAATCGGAGAGGCGGGCCTGCTTGGGGCGCTCGGCTACTTCGCCGCCAACACGTTTGCCACCGAGCTGGGGCTGCATGTTTCCTGGGTGGTCTACGTGGCCATCGCACTGGCGATCATTACCGCACTTAGCTATCGCGACGTGCGCCTGAGCACCAAGGTCTTGGGAATCCTGGGTGTGGTAGAGGTGTTGGTTCTGCTGGTTGTCGACTTGGTCGTGGCCGCGCGCGGCGGCGCTCACGGACTCACCCTCGCGCCACTGAATCCCGCCAAGGCCTTCACCGGCCCGTCGCCCACGGTCGGGCTGATGTTCGCCTTCCTCTCCTGGGTGGGGTTCGAGATGATACCGAACTACGCCGAGGAGACGTCCAATCCCAAGCGCAATGTCAGCAGGGGGCTCTATCTTGGGGTCCTCGCACTTGGCATTCTCTTCATCCTCAGCTCTTGGGCCGGGATCGTGGGGAACGGCGTAAGCTCCTCTGTCGCACTGGCGACCAAGAATCCCGTCGACTTCTACTTCACCATCGCCAGCCGCTTCGTCGGCTCATGGGCCGCCACCTCGATGGAGTGGCTGATCGTCTCGTCCACCTTCGCTGCCTGCCTGGTCTGGCACCAGACAACGGCGCGCTACTTCTACGTGCTCGGCCGCGAAGGCGTCGTGGCCCCTTTGGGCAGGACGCACCGCCGCCACGCCTCACCACACGTGGCGGTGCTCTTCCAGGCTGCGGTCGTGGTTTTCTGGGTGGCCGCATTCCTGATTTTCTACGCGCTCGACAAGGCCGCGCGAAGCTACGCCGGAAACTTCGCTACAGCTCCGTATGCCGAGCTCTTCGCGTGGCTTCTGGTGGCAACCACGCTTTTCATCCTGGTAAACGAGTTTCTCTGCTCGATCGCCGTGCTCAGGTATTTCCGCAACGAGGAGAAGCGCACTCTGGCGGATTGGGGCCGCTTCGTCGCCGCACCCGTCGCCGCCACCCTCTTGCTGGGTGTAATGCTGATTGTGGCGGTAACCCACGTGGGGACGCTGGGAGGCGACATCGGCTTCGTGAACATGATTCCGATCATCTGCGCCGGATGGGTGGTAATCGGCCTTGCCCTGGCGCTCTGGCTGCGTGCCAGGCACCCTGCCGTCTATGCGCGGCTCGGCGCGCTGGTCGAGCAGCTGGGTGTGAGTTCCGGCGATACGTACGGCTCGTCAGAGCCTGAGCCCGAGGCCGCGACCGAGCATGGGATTACGCTGACTGGCGAGATCGCGCCTTCTCCCGAGGGGGGCTTGGTTTGAGTCCGGCCGAGCTGTTGGCCCGCAATGCGCTGAGATATCCCGAGCGCCGCTTCCTGGTGACCGCCGAGGGATCTCTCTCCTACGCACAAGCCCGTGAGGGCGTCTCGAGAATCGCCGGCGGCCTGGCAGGGCGCGGGGTCTCCAAGGGCGATGTCGTTGCGATGCTGATGCATAACAGCCAGGACAACGTACTCAGCTCCCTGGCGGCGAGCTGGCTTGGTGCGACGCCCGCCCCGATCAACACCGGCCTTATCGGAGACGGCCTGCTGCACCCGCTGTGCCTGACGCGCGCCCGCATCATCATCGTTGACGCCACCCTGCTAGACAACCTGCTCGCCGTCGTGAGCGGTGCGCCCGACCTGGCTTGCGTGGTGGTGCGGGGAGAGATGCCAGATGGCCTGCGCCGGGAGATCGCATTTGAGACCTTGGCGGAGTTGGCCGGATCGGAGGGCGGTGTGCCCCGGGTGGAGGTGGCTGACCTGGACCCGGGAATGATACTCTTCACCTCGGGAACCACCGGACCGTCAAAGGCATGTGTACTTTCCAACCGCTATCTGCTGCGCCAGGCCGAGCTGCACGTCAAGTACCTGGAGCTTCGGGAGACGGACGTGCTCTACTCCCCGTTCCCGCTCTACCACATCGACGCGGCTACGCTCACTGTGCTGGCCGCCGCGACCATAGGCGCTACCGCCGCGCTCGGGGTGCGCTTTAGCGCATCGCGCTTCTGGCCCGAAGTGCGCGACTTGGGCGCGACGGTCTTCAACTTCATGGGCGCGACTCTCACGATCCTCTGGAAGCGCCCACCCTCTGAGCTCGACCGCACCCATAGTGTGCGCATGGCCTGGGGTGTGCCAATGCCCGAGTGGAGCGATGGCTGGAAGGAGCGCTTCGGTTTCGAGCTGCGGGAGCTCTATGGGCTGACGGATGCCGGCGTCGTGGCTTACGACCGCGTTTCCATCGGACATCGCCAGGGTTCATGCGGTCAGGTTATCGACGAGTTCGAAGTTGCCATAGCTGACGAAGGGGGATCTTTGGCGAGGGCCGGAGAGATGGGCGAGATAGTGGTGCGCCCTCGCGAGCCGGGGCTGACCATGACGGAATACCTGGGCATGCCGCAGGAGACCCTCAAGGCCTTTGCCGGGCTGTGGCTTCACACCGGGGATCTCGGTCATCTCGACGAGGAGGGCTTTCTTTACTTCCACGGGCGGGCCAAAGAGAGCATTCGGAGGCGCGGGGAGAACATCAGTGCCTTCGAGGTCGAGCAGGCGATCTCGTCCCATCCCGCCGTCCTCGAGGTGGCGGCGGTCGGAATTCCCAGTGAGTTGGGGGAGGAGGACCTGATGGTCTTCGTGGCCACCAGACCCGGTGCCACGTTGGACGGGCCTGGCCTCATCGACTATTGCCGGCGGAGGATGGCGGAATTCATGGTCCCGCGCTATGTGAGTTTCATCGAGGAGCTGCCCAAGACCCAGACGCAGAAGGTTCAGAAGTACCTCCTGCGCAAGATAGGGGTGACCTCGGGCGCCTGGGATCGCGAGGCGGCCGGTGTGCGAGAAGAAATGAGGTATGCGCGATGAGCGATTCCGCGCTGGATCTGGAGCCGGTGGAAGCTGAGGCGGTCCTCTACAGCTTGGACGATTCAGGCGTGGCCTGGGTCAGCCTGAACCGTCCCCATCGGCTCAATGCCATCAATTCCTCGCTCATCGCGGGACTGGTCTCGTCGTTGGCGCGTGCCGGCAGCGAGGGCGCAGGGGTGGTGGTCCTCCAGGGCAACGGGCGTGCCTTCTGCTCGGGCCATGACCTGCAGGAGGACGAGCTGTCCGGGGTGCGCGCCGAGCAGATCGCCCAAGGGCTGCAGGAGGTCACTCGGCGCATGCGGGCCTTTCCAGGCCCCGTTGTCTCGGCCGTGCATGGATACGCTCTCGGAGGGGGTTTCGAGTTCGCCCTGGCTTCGGACCTGGTGGTCGCCGCGCGTTCGGCGAGGTTCGGCTTCCCGGAGGTCGCGGTCGGCCTGACCGTGACCGGGGGCGTAACCAAGCTTCTCCCGCAGTTGGTCGGGCCCATGCGCGCCAAGAGACTCCTGCTTCTCGGTGAGATGATTAACGCGGAGGAAGCGTACTCCTTGGGGCTGCTGACCTCGGTCTGCGAGTCAGAGGAGCTGGAGGAGCGGTGTGAACTGCTTGCCAAGGAGTTGGCCGCCAAGCCACGCTCGAGCATGGCATTAACCAAGCAGGCGCTCGACGCCGGTCCGGACAACTTCTTAGAGGACCAGCTGGAGCTCGAGGTTGAGCATCTCTTGCGGGCTGCCAAGTCATCTGACGCCTCCATGGCCCGGGACAAATTCAGAGGGCGCTGAGGGACTCTCTCTGCCAGCGGGCCTGGCGTGCTCAAGCCGACGAGTAGCCAGTTCGCCATGGTGCAGGCCGACGGTCTCGTCTCCTACCGTCCTCGGTAGGGCGTCGGGCCGGATCCCGACGCGAGATCGAGGTTGCCGGCGACGATAGCCCCAGGGGTCTCTTTGAGTGCCAGGGCCCGCCACAGGCCGCGCCGTGGCTGATCAGCACCACGTCCAAAGCGCCCATCCAATATAATTATCGGTATATTTCGCGTATACTAGTGCGATGAAGTCGACCGAACTTCTCTCCGCTCTCGACGAGCTGGACCGCGACGGAATCTGGGCGCTCGACACCCACCGTCTCGCCCTTCTCTTTCCCGACGAGGGCGAGTACCTGAACATTTCCCTTGCCCGGCATGCGCGCGCGGGCCTCATTACCCGTCTCGCCCGCGGCGTTTACGTCAACCCCCGGGCGCGGTCGATGCCGGCGGAGCCTCTGCTGGCCGCTTCCTCGTTCTTGCGCCCCTTCGACTTCGCCTGGCTCTCGTTGGAGTCGGTGCTGTCCGAGGCCGGCTGGGTCTCTCAGATGGCGATGCGTTACACCATGATGACGACCGGTAGATCCGGCACCTTGAATTCCCCCTATGGGGTCATCGAATTCACTCACTCCAGCTGTGCGAGAGGGATGGAGGGCATTTACTTCGATTCGCGCCGGGGCTGCTACGTCGCCAAACCCGAGCGGGCGCGGTCCGACCTGCGCAACGTCGGGCGCAACCTGGATCTTGTGGAACCTCTCGAGGTTGACTAAGTGACCGGCCCCGATTTCGCCTCCCTGCTTCAGCTTGCGGAAAACAATGCCCGCGAGCGGCGGAGCTCGGTGGCCGCGGTCCTCAAGGAGCTGCTGCACTACGAGATCCTCCAAGCCATGCTCGAAACCGACGCTTTGCAGACGCTCACCTTCCAAGGCGGAACGGCGTTGCGCCTCTGTTATGGAGGTGACCGCTACTCCGAGGATCTCGACTTCGTCTGTGGCGCGAGCTTTGACCCTGGCGTGCTCGATGGACTGGCTGAGGCCCTGTCCGATCGAATCGGGCGCTTCTACGGCCTGGGAGTTACACTGGATGTCCGCGTGCCCGAGCCTGGGTCGGGGGTGGAGGTGGGAAGATGGAGGGCCAAGGTATGGCTGCCCCAGCTTGACCGTTCCCAGCGCCAGGCCTATGTGATCAACATCGAGGTCGCCGCAGTGCCCGCCCACACCAGGAGGCTGTTGCGGGTTCAGGGGTCGTTTCGCGAACTTCCCTCCAGTTATGGTGCGCTTCTGGTGCCCACCGAGTCGATCGAAGAGATCGCTGCGGACAAGGTGGTGGCTTTCGGTGCGCGCAGACATCTCAAGCATCGCGACGTCTGGGATCTCTGGTCGTTGAACTCACGGGGTGTGTCGGCGCCGACCGATCTCGTGCGGCTCAAGCTGGAAGACTACGGGCTCGACTCCGACCGGTTCGCAGCCGGCATCGCGGAGCGGCTGGAGGAGATCGGGGACCCTGGATATCTGGAGGTCTTCTTGCGGGAGATGGAGCGCTTCCTTGACCAGGGAGCCTTCGCGGTACTGAGCGGAGAGATGGCGGCGGCCTCGGTGGTATCCGCTTCAGCCGCGCTGGTCGAGACTGCGATCACGGCCGTGCGCCGCGACTTGTAGGCGCGGGCGGTACCCGACGGGTGGGCGAGAGAAGCTGGTGGGCCTTGGTCCGAAGGCGACGCCTCTGCGGACCGCTAACTCTTACCCCGAACGCCAACGCACCCGGATATCGGATGGGCTCAGCCCTCACTCGATCCGATGCCGATTCTCTCCCGCTAGGTAGGTGGCCCAAATCGCACCGGAAACCTCTTCGTCGGAGGTGGTGCTGGCTCCGAATTGCTCGGCAATGGTTCCCCGGCTCCCAT
>JAJZNF010000186.1 GCA_021847985.1 Actinomycetes bacterium
CCTGGTCGAGGTGGAGGTGCCGGCCGCCTCGGCGGTCCTTCATGCCAGGGCGGTGGGCCGGCTGGAACCCGGGGATGCGGTATCGCTCGCCATGCGGCCCTTCGCCCTGGGGATATGCGACGCCGACGAGCGGTCCATCGAGGCTAGGGTCTTGGACGTCGCCTATCGCGGCAGAGGATACGAGCACGCGCTGGCCGTCGGCGGGAGCGTGATCTCCTCCGTGTTTTGCGCCGAGAGGCACCCGCGCGGTAGCAAGGTCTTCATATCCGTGGACCCCGCCGGCTGCCTGGCATTCTCGGATGGCGACGAGATGGCGCCGCAGCCTGCCGCAGCCGATCCGGCCGCGGACGGCACCGACGACGAAGTGATTGCGTTCGATCTGACGGAGTACGCCCTATGAGTTCATTCGTGCTGGTGGCAGCGGTCTTTTTGGCGTCGGCCGTGGAGATGGTGGAAGCCCTCACCATCGTCCTGGCGGCCGGAACGACCCGGAGCTGGCGTTCAGCCCTGGAGGGCACCGGCGTGGCGATCGTCGTGCTCGGGGTCCTGGTGGCAGCGGTCGGCGTGCCGCTGGTCAAGTACGTACCGATCTCCACCTTGCGCCTCGTGATCGGCGCTCTCCTACTGATCTTCGGCCTGCAATGGCTGCGCAAGGCGATCCTTCGCGCATCGGGGCTGAAGGCCATGCACAACGAGGACGAGGTCTTCGAGAAGGAGGTGGCCAGGCTCGGCTCCATACCCGGGTCGGCCACCAGCCGCGACGCCACCGCCTTCACCGTCGCCTTCAAAGGAGTCTTCCTCGAGGGTCTCGAAGTGGTCATAGTGGTGCTGACGCTCGGGGTGGCGAACCATCGCCTCGCCTTGGCAGCCTGGGCGGCCGCGTCGGCGATTCTGGTCATCGGGCTCGTCGGGGTTATCGTCTCGCGGCAGCTTTCCAAGGTCCCGGAGAACGCGATGAAGATGGCGGTCGGCCTGATGCTGGTCAGCTTCGGAAGCTTCTGGTCGGGGGAGGGAATGGGCATCCACTGGCCGCTCTCCGACCTCTCGATCCTTGGCCTGATCGCACTCTACGGGTTGGCCACCCTGATCATGGTGAAAATCCTCACCGGAGTCCGTCCCGGACTTGCGCTGGCGGAGGAGGCACAATGACGCGCGCTGCCAAGGCGTTCGCCATGTTCTGGTGGGACTTCCTGGTGGGCGACACCCCGGAACTGACGGTGGGCATTCTTGTGGCCCTCGGGGCGGTATATCTCTTCCCCAAGGGGTCGACGGTTGCCGGAGCCGTGCTCTTCGCGGTCGTGGTGGTGACCGTGGCCGTGTCGCTGACCATCGAGGCCCGGCGCTTCTCCAAGCGCTCCGGGCGAAGGCGCTAGGCGCCTCGCGCACAAAGAGCCCCCTTTCCCCTATTTGGCTTCACCGATGGTCTAGAGTCAGGTACGGGTCGCTCCATGGGTCGCAACACAGACATCGTTGTAATCCATTGGGGGGCACAATGCACTTCGACCTCACCCGTAGGCTCCTGCGCGCCGCCGGCGGGCTATTGCCGATATCCCTGTTGGCGGCGGGCGGCACAGCCACCTCCTCGCCCGCACTGGCACAGGCGGCTCGGTCCACCAGTGACCTGGTCCCGCTCATGACCGTGGGGGCGGTCGTCCACAGGCAAAACCCCCCTTCCCCTGCCGATTGCTACGCGCTGTTTAACCGCCAAATCACCTGCTATGGGCCATCTGACATGGCGGCGGAATACAACTTCAACGGCGCCTACAGCAAGGGATATAACGGCGCCGGCCAGACCATCGTCATCTTCGACTCCTACGGCTCCCCCACCATCCGTCAGGACCTGGCCACCTTTGACCGGGCCTACAAATTGCCCGCCCCGCCGTCGTTCAACATCTACTATCCCGAAGGCAAGCCGGTCCTCAACTACCAGGGGCTACCCAGCCCGGCCAACTACAACAACAAGGCCATCGCAACCGAGGTCGGCTGGGCCTATGAGACCACCCTCGACGTCGAGTGGGCCCACGCCATGGCACCGGGCGCCACCATCGCGCTGGTTACCGTGCCGGTTGCGGAGACCCAGGGGGTGCAGGGGCTCCAGAACCTGGAGAACGCCCAGCGCTGGGCGCTCGACAACCACATCGGCAACATATGGTCCGACTCCTTTGCCACCACCGAGCAGGCCTTCCACACTCCCGCGTCGATCTTGGGTCTCAACCAGCTCTACGCCCAGGCCGATGCGGCCGGAATCACCCCGCTCTTCGCCTCCGGCGATTCGGGGGTGTTGAACACCAATCTGCAAGGGAAGGTCTTCCCCTATCCAACCGTCAACTACCCCTCCTCCAGCCCGAATGTGCTCTCGGTGGGCGGCACCCAGATCGAAGCCTCCGATCCGCCCGCGCCGATCACCTCTTACCACGCCGAGGCGGTCTGGAACGACGGCTTCGGAGCGGGCGGGGGCGGCTTCAGTGCGGTCTTCGGGGAGCCGTCCTTCCAGAGCACGGCGGGCATCAGCGATACGGGCGGCATGCGCGGGTTGCCTGATGTCTCCTACAACGCGGCGGTGATCTCGGCGGTGAACATCTATGAGAGCTTCGACCCGGTTTACGGGCCGGGCTGGGTGCCTATCGGAGGCACGAGCGCGGCGACTCCCCAGTGGGCGGCTGTGCTCGCGGTGGTCAGCCAAGCCGACGGCGCGCAGGGCTTCATCGCACCCAAGCTCTACGCTCTCTCCACCACCTCGGCCTACACCTCCGCATTCAACGACATAACTTCCGGCAACAACAGCTTCGGCGGGATCGCCGGCTACAGCGCGGGCACCGGATGGGACGCGGCCAGCGGCCTGGGCACGCCCAACGTGGCCGGGCTGGTGAGCGCCCTCTCAACTCCCTAGCACGGCAGATGCCGCCTCCGGTTCCACACCCGGCCGGAGGCGGCATCCCGCAAAGGAGGCGCCGGACAAACCCGGTCGCCGGATAGCGGTGCAAAGAGATCGAAACCGGGCCAGGCTTGATGCCATGGACGAAACCCCTCTCGAACTCGAGAAGCTCCAGCAGCTGCTGGAGCGAAGCGCAGACGCGGCCGGAGCACACCTTGGCTCGATCATCACCTCCGACCGCAGCCTGAGCGCGCGCGAGCTCGGCGAGCGCCTGCAAGGAATGCGCCTCTTGGTGGTCGCCACCGTGACCCGCGACGGGCGTCCATTGGCAGGACCGGTGGACGGGTACTTCATCCACGGATCCTGGTACTTCAGCTCCGCGAGGAATTCGGTCAGGATGAGGCACCTGGCCAAGCGGCCGGTGATCAGCGCGACCCACTTATCCGGCGAGGAGCTCGCCGTAACCGTGCACGGCCGAGCCGAACTTTTCGATGTCGCCGGCCCGGTCCATCCCGAACTCCGGGAGGCAATGCTTGCGCATTATCTGCCACTGCAGGGCCCCGCCTTCGCCGAGTGGCTGGAGAAGCCCGATCTGCTTGGAGCTCGCATCGAGGCCTCCAAGATGTTCAGCTTTCGCTCCGATGCCGGCTGACCATCCGGCAGCAACGCCGTGCCGGCCGGAGTCTTGGCGACGGCGGGAGCAAGCCGGTGAGAGCCGCTCGGCCGCAAACAAGAATCGCCGGCCCATGCTGCGAAGCGGGCCGGCGATCCGTCTGATCCAATTGCTCCGGGGGAGAGACTCGAACTCTCAACCCCACGGTTAACAGCCGCGTGCTCTGCCAATTGAGCTACCCCGGAGTGTGCTCTTACAAGTTAGCAGGCGCGCGCTTGGGGATGCGCCGCTTTGCGGCTCCCGAGAACGGGTCCCGATGTGGTCCACAGCAGGCCTTTCTCAGGCCTCGAGCATCCCCTTGAGCTCCCCATTGGCATCCGCCGAGCGCAGCCTCACCTTGGCGCGGTGTTCGAGCTGGCGGACCCGCTCCCTCGAGATGCCCAGGCGCGCGGAGATCACCTCATCGGAGACGGGCTCGGTGGCTTGGCCCAAGCCGTACTTCATGGTTACGACCGCGCGCTCCTTTTCGGTGAGCACGCCCATCGCCTTGACGAGTGCCTGCCGGATGGCCGTCCCCTCGACCTCGGAGAACTCTCCACGGGACCCGGAGTCCTCGATCAGGTCGAGCAGAGTGGCCTCGCCGGAACCGTCGCCGCCGAGGTTCTGGTCGAGTGAGACCGCATCCACTTGGAGCGCGAGCAGATCCGCGACGCGCCTCGGAGGGAGCTGGGCCGCCGCCGCGATCTCCTCCAGGGTCGGCTCGTGTGACAGCTCCTGGAGCAGAACCTGGCGGGTGCGAGAGACGGTGCCCAGCTCCTCAGCAACGTGCTGGGGCAGGCGGATGCTCCCCTTCTGCTCGCCGATGACCCGGGCCATGGCCTGGCGGATCCACCAGGTCGCATAAGTAGAGAAGCGGAACCCCTTGCGGTGGTCGAACTTCTCCGCCGCCCGCATGAGGGCGATGTTGCCCTCCTGGATCAGGTCGAGGAAGGAGACGCCGCGGTAGCGGTAGCGCTTGGCTATGGACACGACCAGGCGCAGATTGGCATTGGTCAGGGCCATCTTGGCCGCTTCGCCGTCGTCTATCAGCGCTTCGTCCGAGGCATGTCCTCCGCCATCCAGGCATCGCTGCAACGCCAGCGAGCCGATCTCGATCCGCTTGGCCAGCTCAGCCTCCTCCTGGAAGGAAAGCAGGGAGTATTTGGAGATCTCGCTCAGGTACTCGCGCAGCGACTCCTCCGACTCAGGGCCCGTTGACACTTTTTCGCTTCTGGTGCTCATGGATTCCTCGTCAAGCCAAAGACCCCCTACGCTCAGATCGCCGTCGGCTCGTCCTCGAGCCCTTCGGCGAAGTACGCAAGCAGGACCCCGACCGCCTCGTCCCGCGTCTCGGCTTCTCGCAGCCTCCCTTGCCACTTGCGGATGTAGCTGAGCGATCCGGAGATGGCCATTGCACGCTCAGGATCGAGCGATCCGGCGCCGTCGTCTTCCCGGCGCACCTCCCGCATCAGTGTGTCCACTGCTCGCTCGGCGTGCCGCTCCACCAGCCTGGATATGACGTCGACCTCGTCCTCACTGGAAGGGTCGATCAAAAGGCGCATCAGCAGCCCTCGGGCGGACGGGGAGAGCTTCTCGGCGGTCTCCACCACTTCGTCAGGGGTTAAGCATGCGCCGAGCGAGCGCACCAGCTCTACGTGCACGGGATGTGCAAAGAGGAACTCCGGCATGAACGCGGACAGTTCACCGGGCCTGGCGGCAAGCTGGCGTATCGCCTCGTTGTAAGGCCGTTGGGAGGCGTCGAGAAGCTCGGCGAGCGAAAAGCGAGGAGCGTTCGGGGCCGGCCGCGACGCCGCGGCCTCGAGATCGTCCGGCTCAGGAGGTGGCGGCTCGGGGGTCTCCCCCTTGGCGGTGGCTCGCGAGCGCGCACGCGCGCGGCGCACCTCCACTTCCAGGCGGCGCTCCAGCTCCCGGACGTCGAGCCTACACCTATCGGCCACCTGCATCACGTATTGGCCACGCACCAGCTGATCGGGATGCTCGGCGATGATGGCCAGAGCCTCCGAGGATGCGCTGAAGCGCGCCTCGATGCTGGAAAGGTCGGCGGAGGCAAAGTGCCGGTTGAGGCGGAAGGCCATGAAAGGCTGGGCGCTTTCGACGCAGGCGGCCAGAAGAGCCGGGTCCTTCTGGGCGAGCGAGGCGGGGTCCTCTCCCTCCGGGAAGGCGGCCACCTTCACGTTCAGTTTGAACTTGCGCTCCCATTCATAGATCCGCTCGGTCGCATTCGCCCCGGCCTTGTCCCCGTCGAAGGCGAGGATGACGTTCTTCGAGAAGTTCTTCAACCGATCGAGGTGATCCTCGGTGAGCGCGGTGCCGCAGGTGGCCACGGCAATGGGCAACCCGGAGGCGTGGAAGGCGATGACGTCGGTGTACCCCTCGCAGATGACGGCCCGGTCGCCGCGCACTATCTCCGCCTTGGCCCAGTTGAGGCCGTAGAGGGTGCGCCGCTTGTGGTAATAGTCCGTCTCTGGCGAATTCTTGTACTTGGGAGGCTCTCCCTCACCCGTATAGCTTCGGCCGGGTATCACCCTTCCACCGAAGGCGACCGCGTTCCCGGAGGCGTCGAATATGGGAAAGACGATGCGGCCGGCGAACATGTCCCTGGCGCGGCCACCCGCCTCGTAGCCAAGGCCGGCAGCCACGAAGAGGGCCGGCGAAACTTTCAGATGGGAGAAGAGCCTCCCGGCGTCGGTGGGCGCCAGGCCGATCTGGAAACGATCCTCGATCTCGGGGGTGATGCCGCGCGAGGCGAGGTAGGAGCGGGCCTCCCGACCTTCGGGAGAGCCTTCCAGGTGCGAGCGGTAAAAGACGATGGCCGCCTCGAGCACCTCACGGATCTTGCGCGTCTCGCGCCGCCGCTCGGACTCCTCGGCCGACTCGCGGGCGATGCTCACCCCCGCCCGCTGGGCGAGGACCTCGACGGCCTCCTGGAACTCGAGATGCTCCATCTGGCGCACGAAGCTGATGGCATCGCCGGAAGCGTGGCACCCGAAGCAGTAGTAGACACCGAGGGCGGGATTGACGGAGAAGGAGGGGGTGCTCTCGCTGTGGAACGGGCAGAGGCCGATAAAGCGGGTGCCGACGCGGCGCAGCGCCACATGCTCCCGCACCAGGGCGAGCATGTCCACGCGCTCCCTGACTGCAGCAATGTCAGCTGGCGAGATGGACAACCTCAGGCCTCCAGCCCCCGGCAAAAGCCCCCTGGCCCACCCTTGGGGACGAATAAAAGCGTAGCCCCGACGAGCTGGTGGCCCCGATGACCTTGGTCCCTTTCCAACGACGCCCTTCGGGTCACCGCGGGGCGGCGAACTCGATCGAACCTCCCACCCACTATCACGGGCCGGCAATCAGGCGGTCAAAGCCGGCGACAGGGGTTGCGCGCCTCACTCGCTTCGACCTCCGGCGGCGCCCGGGACAGCTTCGATCAGACGCCCCTCGTGCTCCGGATACCGACCTGGGACCCCGATCACGGCTCCGACCTGGCCATGGCCCATGGAGCCGAAGAAGGCCAAAGAGCTTGGGGCGCGACAGGCGGACGATCGAGGCGGGGAGACGCGGACGATCTTCCCGGCGCAAGCTAGCCGGCAATCCTGACCGCAGTCCTGTTCCACTGGACCCCGGAGTCTGTCGTAGTCCAGATGTAGCCCTGCGAGACCGATCCGTCGTCGCCGAACACGTAGCCCAGGGAGCCGAAGAACGCCGCCGAGTAGGTGTCGCCGTTGTAGCCGACGCCGGGGACCAGCTGCCAGCTCACACCACCGTCATGGCTGACGAGCAGCTGGCTGCGCCCCCCGCCCGCGAACGCGGTGGTCGGAGAGATGTAGGCCACCAGCCCCAGGTAACCGTTGTTCAATCGTGCGCTCCCGCAGGAGGAGCCAAGTCCGAGGCACTCGAAGCGCGCCTCCCACTGCAAGCCGTCACCCGGCGATACGAAGACGGACTTGGGTTGATAGCCGGCACTGGGCTGACCGCCGCAAATCACCATCGCCTGGCCCTGGGGATTGACCGAGGCGTCTCCGTACATGCCGGCGGCACACCCGGCGATCGAGGACCGCGTCCAGCTCGCACCGCCGTCCGCGCTCCGGTAGACGCTCTCCCCGGTACGCGCCGGAGCTCCCGGCGTCGCACCTCCGAGGGGTGGAACAAACACGTAGCCCACGCCGGCGCTCGGACGTTGCAGCCAATTGGGGTGCAACCCCGCCCCTTGCATGAGAACGCTCCCAGACCCGACCTCGATTGCCGGCAGGTGCGAGTCAACTGCAAAGGACCTGCCTCCGTCGTTGGATGTGAAAAGGCCGAGCGGGCATAGGACGGCAGCCGACTGCGCAGCGGAGGAGGGGCAGAGCGCCTCCAGCATCCAGATCGAACTGCCCACCGCGCTCAGGGCCAGGACCCCGCCGGGCTGGGGTACGCGAGTGAAGCTCTTGCCCGCATCATGGGAGATGTAAAGCTCCGGGCCATAGGCCAAGACGTCGCCCCGGCCATCACTCACCACCTCGGCGACGGCCATGCTGTTCCCGCAGACGAAGTGGCCAAAAGTTGCCGGCGAGACGAAAACCCCCGGTGATCCCTGATGCGCGACCACCATCGCGCAGCCCTGGGCCGAGTACTGCTCCCAGAAGAGTCCCCACGCCTGTCCCGGCGCCGGGAAGTCGACCCAGATCGGGAAGTACTGGACGGCCTGAGGTGCCGACTGCGTGGTGGCGACAGTCGTGGCGGCCGGCTCGGCGCCGCCGCCGGAACTCGAAGTCGCCGGCGTGGACGAGCATGCCGCCGCTACAAGGGCCAGCAGCAGAAGAAGCGCGACACGGACGGGCCCGCCCCTGCGCGAGGGCACCGGCCCCAAAGGATCGTTTGGAGAGGACCGGCGAGCGCCGACCGTCAGGGAAAAGCCCTCAGCCACGGCCCAGATCATAACATCAGCGAAGCGATTCCGTCCCTTTGGACCCGCCCGCCGCTCGACCGGGCACCGGGTTCCCGCCCGGCTCAGCGCGCGTCGGAGGCCTCCCCCGCACCGCCCATGTGCCGAAGCACCGCCTGGGCGGCGGCGAGGCGCGCTATCGGCACCCGGAAGGGCGAGCAGGAGACGTAGTCGACCCCTGCGGCGACCAGGATGTCGATCGAGGCCGGGTCTCCTCCGTGCTCGCCGCAGATCCCCACCTTCAGGCTCGGCCGGGTGGAGCGGCCACGCTGGATGCCGATGCGCACCAACTCGCCGACCCCTCCCGGGTCAAGGGTCTTGAAAGGGTTGGCCGGCAGC
>JAJZNF010000265.1 GCA_021847985.1 Actinomycetes bacterium
GCTTGGAACTGGGGAGCCACACACGTCAACAGCTCCCAAGCGGGGATCTTCCTCTACCTCGTGCCACTCTTCTCGGTGGCAGGCGGGGCGCTCCTGCTGGGCGAGCATCTATCGGTAAGCGACCTGGTAGGGGCGGCCTTCATAGTGGCCGCTCTGATCACGGCACATCGAGTGCCGGCGTCGGCCCTGGCGGTCGAGCCGAGCGCCTAGGCGCGGCGCTTGGCGAACGCCGCCGGTCCCAGAGAGGAACGCACCACGGCCACAAGAGCCGTACGGCGCATGGCCAGCAGGCCAAGCCCGGCAAGGATGTAGATCCCCGCAAAGGTGAGCCGGGCAGGCCCGGCCAAGGGGGCCGGCAACGCCCAGGACAGCCCGAACTGGGCCAGGAACAAGGTGAGCAGGCTTACGGCGCCACCGACACCCAGCCGGCCCTCCAGCACCAGCACCAGCGCGAAGAACGACTGCGCCGCCGTCAGAAGAAGCTCCTCCCTCTGGGCGACGTCCAGCGGCAGCCCGTGAGGCGAGGCGGACGATATGGCAAACACGAGGGGTAGAAACCCCACCAGGAGGGTCCACTGGTTGATCTTGGACGAGACGAGCGCCCCGAGCGCGGTCGAGGGTCTCCCCTTGCGGGCGAGTACGACGGCGGCGATGAATTCCGGCGACTCCGAAGCGATGGGCGCCACCCACTGCACCAGGAGGAAGTCGTTGACCTTGAGAGCGTTGCCTGTCGCGACCAGCGAGGTTGCGAAGGGCTCGGCGAGCAGGAAGATCGTCGCGGCCGCCAGCACCAGCATCGCGATCATGATGGCCAGGCGCGGGCGTGGCGGAAGTGAAGCGATCAGGACCGCCGCTCCCTCCAGCTCCTCGGAACTGCCCTCGTCGTCGTGCCTCCCGCGGCTGAGCCGCACCAGGTAGAAGGCGAAGACGCCGACCAGCACCACCGTGTCGACGAGAGTCAGGCTGCGCCGCAGCACGAAGGCCAGGGCATAAAGAGTCGCGACACCGAGGAATCCCACTCCGACCATCTGCACCGGGGCAAGCAACACCGCCTGCCGCGGCGCATCGGCGCGCGGTCTGACGTCGCCTTTCGGATCGGCGCTTCGGTTGCGCTTCGCCTTCCAGGCGGCGGTGAGGGCGACCACGGACCAGCCGACCCCTATGAGCAGCCGGTTGGCGCCGGTCATGTTGGCAAGGGCGAGGGGGGCGAAGCGCGCGGGGTTGCCGCCGGCCTTCCATGCGAAGACGACGTCGACGGCGTACTCCGGCAGGACGGCCACGAGCGCCAGCACCGCGATGGCCAGCCCTTCCCCGAGGTGCTCCTCGAGCAGCTCGGCAGCCCAGGTGAGGAGGAAGGCGGCTCCGACAATGGCCAGTCCGTAGAAGATCGCGCCCTCCACGGGAGCCGGTTCCGCCCCCGAGAGGCGCAGCGCAACCCCCGGCACCACGATCAGGGCCGCCAGGACGAACTCGACGAGGGCCGCCGCGTGGCCCCTGCGCCTGCTCATCGACAATGCGGCCCCGCGCAGTGCATAGGTTGCAGGCTACTTCGCGCCGGCCGCAGCGCGGGAGAACAAAGCTTGGATCGCGGCAATTTTAGTTGTATGATGCAAACACATGAAATCCGGGTGCGCCCCATTGCCGACATGGCCGTGCCGGGTCCGGGGCCCCTGGGGTGCTGCGGAGAAAAGGAGCGCGCGTGACAGTCGTAGCCATCTCATCGCTGGCAGGCAGTGGCGGGGCACTTATCGCGCCGGAGGTGGCCCGCAGGCTCTCCCTGCCTTTCCTCGACCGCGCTATACCCATGGAGACGGCCCGGCGCCTATCCATGGACGAGCGGGCGGTGCTGGAGCAGGAGGAGCACCCCGAGCACGGCTTGGCACGCATCGTGCACCTTCTCGCCCCCGCGAGTGGGATCTATGCAGCCCCGCTCCCGGAGCTTGAGGAGTCCGACATCACCGCCCGCATGCAGCAGTACCGCGCCGAAGAGGAGCGGGTGATCCGTGAGCACGCGGACCGGGGAGCCGTCATCCTGGGGCGTGGCGCCGGCGTGACCCTTGCGGATCACCCTCGAGCGCTCCGCGTCAGCCTGGTCGGCCCGATGGAAGACCGCATAAAGCAGCTGGCGGAGTTTTCGGGGATCTCGGTCGAGCAGGCGCGCCGGGAGCAGCGGGAAGCGGACCGTCTCCGTCGCGCCTTCATACACCGGCTGCTGCACGCCGACCCCTTCGATCCAAAGTATTACCAGCTGATAATCGACTCGACCAAGCTCCCCTTCTCCGCCTGCGTGACCATCATCGTCGAGGCGGTCCACTCCATGGAGGAGCACTGGGCCCTGGACGCCTGAGCGCCCGGCGAGCCCGCCTGCCCGGGCTGAAGCCGCCATCAGGTGGCACCGGCCGGAAGCCCGGCCTATTGTCGGAGCTGTGGACAGGCAGGAGAAGCGAACCCAGGGCGGAGCACACGCTGCCAAGTCGGCCCTGTTCGACGCCATCGCCGAGGTGGCCGGTGCGCTCGCCACTGGAAGGCGCCTGGAGATCGTCGACCTGTTGAATCAAGGCGAGCGCTCGGTCGACGAGATCGCCAAGGAGATCGGGCAGAGTTCGGCAAACACCTCCCATCACCTTCGCTCCTTGGCGCGCGCCGGCCTGGTCCGGCAGCGGCGCGAGGGGACCAGGATCTACTACCGCCTGGCCGGGCCGGCGGTGGATGCCCTCTGGAGGGCGCTCCGCGAGGTCGCGGAGCGGACCCGGGACGACCTCGACCGCCTGCAGGCCGCCTACGTGGGCGACCTGAGCGAGATCGCGGTGGTGAGCCGCGACAAGCTGGCCCAGATGATCGAACAAGCCGGGGTCACGGTCATCGATGTTCGGCCCGAGATCGAATACTTGGCCGGCCATATAGAGAACGCCATCTCCATCCCCATCACCGAACTGGAAAGCCGTATCTCCGAGATCCCGCCAGGGCGGCAGGTGGTCGCCTACTGCCGTGGGCGCTACTGTGCCTTCGCGCCGGCCGCTGTGCGTCTGCTCCGCCGGCACGGCATCATGGCGGCGCGGCTCGAGGAGGGCTTCCCGGAGTGGCGCCGGGCAGGGCTGCCTGTCGCCGAGGGTGGCGCCAACTGAGCAAGAGTGCAGTTCGGGCCGGTAATAGCTCATGCTCGAGCCGAGGCTGAGTAGGCTCTAGCTGCGCGGTGCGGGCGCCATAATGGGTCCCCGCCTGCGATCGGGCACGCTAGAGGAGTCGTGGTTTGGGCAGCCTGCGCACGCTTGACAACAGCTGGTACATAGACGTCAACCACTTCGCGCGCAACACCGGCTGGGCCCACTCCTTCATGGAGTTCTACGCGCTCTACGCCGGGATCGCCTTTCTCGGCCTCCTCCTGGTAACGGCGTGGTGGGCCGCGCGGCGGGATCACGACCCGACCTTGGCCGTCGCCCGCGTCTTCTGGGCCGCTGGTGGCACCGTCTTGGCCTGGATGTTCTCCTCCATGCTCTTCAAACCGCTCATAGCCGAGCGCCGTCCCTACTGGACCCTGCACGGCATGGAGGTGTTGCTGGCCAAGTCGCAGGAGTTCAGCTTCCCGAGCGGCCACGCCACCATCGCGGGAGCCGTCATTGCCGGCCTCTGGCTGGCCCGGAGGAAGGTCCTTGCCTCCATCGCCACCGTCGCCGGGCTCCTACTCGCCTTCGGCCGGGTCTACGTGGGCGTTCACTACCCCTGGGACGTAATCGCCGGCCTACTTTGGGGTATGGCGTTCATCCTGATCCTCGCGCCGATTGCGGTGCGAATTCTCGCCTGGTTCACCGCCCTTTTCCTGGGAACCCCGCTGGCATTCCTGGTTGCCGCGCGTCCGGGAGCGAGCGGTCAGACCATCACGTCGATCCGCCAGCGAACCAAGGCCTAGCTGGGCTCCGAAAGGCGGAGCCGGGGCGTCACAGCTTGGGGAGCGCGATTCGTACGCGCCTGAACCCCTTGCCCTTGTTCTCCACCTTGGTCACCGCGATCTCACCAATCTGAGCGGTCGAGGCGACGTGCGTCCCCCCGTCGGCCTGGGTGTCAAGCCCCACGATGTCGACTATGCGCACCACCTCGATCTCGGCCGGGAGGAGGTTGGTGGCGGTGCGGATGATGTCGGGGATCTCGAAGGCCTCTTCACGAGGAAGGCTGAAGACCTCGATGGCACGGTCGGCCAGAACCTCCTGGTTGCAGAGCCGCTCCAGGTCGTCGCGGAAGCCTTCGGGAACCGCCTGGAGGTTGAAGTCCAGCCTCGCGCTTAGGGGGTCCATGTTACCGCCGGTCACCAGCGCTCCGAAGTCCCGGAAGACCACTCCGGACAGGAGATGCAGGGCCGAGTGGGTGCGCATCAGCTCGAAGCGGCGGCCGTCGTCGACCACTCCGCGCACCTTGGTGCCGGGGCCGGGCACCGGGTCGCCCTCCAAGGGAAGCAGGTAGAGGTCGTCCCCTTTGCGCGCTCCCACGATGCGGCATATCACGCCGTCGAACACCAGCGCCCCGTGATCGGGTGGCTGCCCTCCTCCGCCGGGGTAGAAGGCCGAGCGGTCGAGCACGATTCCCTCGGGCGAGGCGTCGAGCACCAGCGCCTCGAACTCCCTCAACCCCTGGTCGGACAGTTCCAGTCTCGCGGTCCGTCCTATGCGTTCATCACTTGCCGTCATTGTGGTGGAGGATAGCCGCAACTTGGCCGACTTGCTTTTGCCGGGCACGAAATTAGTTGTACAATGCACATAACGCAACTGGCTCGAGAAGGTCGCGGCCAAGGGAGGCGGCAAGGTGCCTCGCCCGGACGAGGGCCAGGGCGTGGATCGGCCTACGGCCCGAATCGATGCGCCCCTTGCGAGGCACGACCCTTCGAAGCGCCGGCGTGGCCAACAGGAGCGTTCCCGCTACCGGGGCACCTCGGAGCGGAATGGAAGGGGGCCACATTGCGCACCGTCGAGAGCCGAGCACTGCAGGCGCGAAACGAGGTTGGGCCGCACTACAAGTGGTTGGTACTCTCCAACACCACGATCGGCGTCCTACTGGCGTCGATGAACGCGACGAGCCTCATAATCGCCCTGCCGGTCATATTCAACGGAATCGGCCTAAACCCTCTCGACCCCTCCAACTTCCCGTACCTGCTCTGGATAATGATGGGCTACATGCTCGTCACCGCGGTGCTCGTGGTGACGCTGGGGCGCATCGGCGACATCTTCGGCCGAGTGCGCATGTACAACCTTGGCTTCGCGGTCTTCACCATGGGCGCGCTCCTGCTGTCGGTGGTGTGGAGCAAGGGGTCGACCGGCGCGCTCGAGCTGGTGATAATGCGCATGGTTCAGGGTGTGGGAGGGGCCATGCTGATGGCCAACTCCGCGGCCATCATCACCGACGCCTTCCCCAGCGAGCAGCTCGGCCTGGCCCTGGGGACCAACATGGTCGCGGCCATCTTCGGAAGCTTCTTCGGAATCCTGGCCGGAGGACTGCTCTCGCAGGTCGGCTGGCGCTGGGTCTTCCTGGTAAACGTGCCCATCGGCCTCTTCGGGACGGTATGGGCCTATCTCAAGCTCCGTGAGATCGGCGTCCACATCCGCTCCCACGTGGACTGGCTGGGCAACATAGCCTTTGCCGGCGGGCTGGCCATGCTACTGGTCGGGGTCACCTACGGCATCAAGCCTTACGGCAAGAGCCTGGTGGGATGGTCGGACCCCTTCGTCTACACCATGATCATCGCCGGAGTAGTGGTGCTGGTGGCCTTCGTCTTCATCGAGATGCGCGTCCCCGACCCGATGTTCCGGCTCTCCCTCTTCAGGATCCGCGCCTTTGCCGCCGGCAACATCGCCCAGTTCCTCGCCTCCATCGGGCGAGGCGGCATGCAGTTCATGCTGATCATCTGGTTCCAGGGAATCTGGCTGCCCCAGCACGGGTACGACTACACCTCCACCCCGCTGTGGTCGGGGATCTACGTGCTGCCGCTCATGATCGGGATGGTGGCCGCCGGGCCGATCGCCGGAAAGCTCTCCGACCGCTACGGCGCCCGCCCCTTTGCCACCACCGGGATGCTGATCACCGCCGCCACGTATCTGATCATGATGGCGGTGCCGCCCAACTTCTCCTATCCCCCGTTCGCGATCCTCATCTTCGTGAACGGCGTGGGGATGGGCCTGTTCGTATCGCCGAACACCGCCTCGATCATGAACTCGGTCCCCGCGCGTGAGCGCGGAGCGGCCTCGGGCATGCGCGTCACCTTCGGGAACTCGGGCATGCCGCTCTCCATGGGCCTCTTCTTCACGCTCATGGTTTTCGGCCTGAACGCGACGGTGCCAAGCGCCATGTACAAGGGCCTCGTAGCCCACTCGGTCCCGGCCACGGTGGCCGGGCAGCTCGCGCACCTGCCACCGCTGGGCTACCTCTTCGCGGCATTCCTCGGCTACAACCCCCTGCAGCAGCTGCTCGGCCCCAAGCTCCTCGCCTCGCTTCCCGCCCATGAGGCCCGGATACTCACCGGCAGGAGCTTCTTCCCCTCGCTGATCTCCGACCCGTTCAAGCACGGCCTGATCCTGATCCTGGCCTTTGCCGCCGCCATGAGCATCATCGCAGCCATTGCCTCCCTCCTGCGCGGCTCGAAGTTCATTCACGCCGAGGCGGGATCCACCATCGCCCACAACAACCCGGCGCCCGCCCGCGAGGTCGCCATCGGAGAGGCGGGTGAGGACCTCACCTGAGCCGAAAGAGCCAGGGCACTTGTGACCCAAGGCCCTTGGCCTGGGAGGTTCCCGGCCGCAAGACTCTTCCTCAAAGCCACAGTTGCACCACGGCCTTGAGAGAAAGAGCCGCCATATGAGCGAGAGCCTTGGCCCGATAGGGGCGGCACTGGACCTGTACCGCGCTCAAAGGGAGGGTCCCACCGGCATCGACCGGCGCCGGCAACTCCGCCTCGGAGAGCTGGTGGAGTACGCCCGGGAGCGCTCCCCCTACTACCGCCGCCTCTACCGCGGTCTCCCGTCGGGGGTCTCCGATCCTCACCTGATCCCCTGGGTGTCGAAGCGGGACCTGATGGCCGACTTCGACGACTGGGTCACCGACCCGGCCCTAACCCTGTCGGGGGTGCGTGACTTCGTCTCGGACCCACACCGGGTGGGCCGGCCCTACCTCGGCCGCTACTACCCCATCACCACCTCCGGGAGCACCGGCGAGCCCGCGCTGATCATTCATGACTCCCACTCCTGGCTCATGCTGGCACTGCTGGGACGCCTGCGCATGGCGGCGCGCTTCGAGCGCAGAGAGCTCCTGGCCATCGGTGAGCGAGGTGTGCGCATGGCCGCCCTCTTCGCCACCGGCGGCCACTACGGAGGAGAGGTCTTCGCGGCCAAGGTGGTCCACGAGCATCCGTGGCTGGCCTCCCGCATAAGAATCCTCTCGGTGCTCGAGCCGACCGGAAAGCTGGTCGAGAAGCTGAACCTCTTTCAGCCCGCGACCCTGGCAGGATATCCCAGCGCGCTCGCCCTGATGGCCGCCGAACAGGCCGCGGGCCGGCTGCGCATCTCGCCGGTCCTGGCCCGCACCGCCGGGGAGAACCTGACCGATGAGATCCGCAGCCGCATCACTAGCGGCCTGGGTTGCCGGGTGATCGATTCCTACGCCTCCTCGGAGGCGCCCGCCCTTGGAACCGAATGCCAATACCACTGGCAGCACATCAACACCGACTGGTACGTATTCGAGCCGGTTGAGGCGGACTACTCCCCCACTCCCCCCGGCAAGCTTTCGGCAACGGTGCTGGTCACCAACCTGGCCAACCGGGTACAGCCCTTCATCCGCTACGACCTGGGCGACCGGATCATTGTCAAGCCGGACCCCTGCCCTTGCGGAAGCCCCTTTCCGGCCGTGCGCGTGATGGGGCGCTCGACCAACCTGCTCGGCTTCGTCGCGGCCGACGGCGCCGAAGTCCAGGTGATCCCCTTGGCACTTGGCAGCGTGATCGAGCATGTCCCCGGTCTGCACCGATTCCAGGCGATCCGCACGGGGTCATCCTCACTGCGACTTCGCATCCAGACCGAGCCCGACGCCGATACCGCGGTGGTCTTCATGGAGGCGAGATCTCGCCTGTCGGCCTACCTCGAGGCACAAGGGGCCGCAGCGGTACGGATAGACCTTGACCCCGAGCCCCCACGCCCGGATCCAGGCAGTGGCAAGTTCCACGAGGTGTGGTCCGAGACAGGCACGGAGCCGAAGCACTAGCGGCCCGAGAAGATGCCTCTCCGCTTTCGGGGGTGCGTCCCGCCCGTGGGCTCCCCAGGACGGGCTCCTCCCTCGGAGTGCCGGGAGCCTACGACCACACTCGCGCCCTCGGGCTGCTCGACAATGATGCGCTCCACCAGGTACGCGGGCCAGTTGAGGGCGGCTAGAGCGCGCGCCGCCTCGGCCTCCGACTCGCCCGAAAGCGTCCGGTGCAGTAGTTCGGAGTAGCCCCGCCGTATCAGGGTACGCTGCTCCGCCGGAGGCAGCGCCTCGAAGACCGCCCGGCTGTCCAGCCGGCGCCGCTCGTGCGCCTCGAGTCGCCCGTGCTCAGTGAGTGGACGCGCCTCCTCGGTTACCGGAAGTGCATAGGCACGGGCGATGTGGCGATGTGCTGCGCAGATCGCCTCGAAGCGGTCCCTGTCCCCGTTGGGCGCATCCGGGTGCCAGCGCTTGGCCAGACGCCGAAATGCGTTGCGGACTTCGGCGAAGGAGGCTCCATCCTCGAGGCCGAGCAGCCGGTACTCGCTCTCCAATTCGGTC
>JAJZNF010000299.1 GCA_021847985.1 Actinomycetes bacterium
CATCAGAGCCCGGTAGGCAGGAAAGCCCGCCTTTGCCTCGTATCCGCTGTAGTTCCACTGAATCCAGCCGGGAACGAAGCTGGTGGCGCCCCGAATCGGGCTCCAGCTCGGCATCCTCACCAGTGGTATCAGCACCGCCACGAGAATCGCGACCGAGGTGACCAAAAAAGACGCCCGCCTTCGCCTGCGCAGCGTCCTGCGCAGGCGGCCGACCGCCGAGCCGATCGCGGCCAGCCCCTCCTGGCTGGGCTCCCCCAGGCCCGCCAAGGAGCGGTCCGAATCCTGCCAACCCATGAAATCGGTGAAGCCGAACCCGCCTTCGCGGTCAGGCTCCAAGTGGTCATAGAGCGCTCTGATGGAGGAGACCGCGGCCGGGATGAGTTCCAGAATGGTCAGGAGGCCCAAGCCCGCCAGCATGTAGATGCCGATCACGTAGAAGGGCAGCATGCGACCGTTGTACACCGCTTTGAGCGGGAAGGCCACGAAGGCGAGCGCGGAGGCGATGGTGCCCACTCCGAAGACGATGCCGAATTCGATGCGCATGGCAATCGAGGCGATGAAGCCCACCGCGGCCAGCGCGATGAAGACCCTCAAGTCGGGAGGCGCGAGGCTGGCGACAAAGGTGGTTATCCGCGACCAGCCCATCGAGGTCGAATAGGAGTAGGTGGCAATCAACGGCAGCTCCCACAGCGCCGCCAGGAGCACCATCAGGCCGATTGCGACCCCTGCGCCGAGCACCGTCTTGCGCTCCCGGCGCATCAGGGCGAGCAGAGCCAGCACGGCGACCGCGAAGGCGGCCGGAAGGATGTGCGACAGAAGCGAGAGGGTGAGCAGCACCCCGGCCAGCACCCGGCGATTGAAGCGCCCGGGCGCGACCAGAAGCACCGCCATGGCGAAGAAGGCGAGCGCCAGGGAAATGGAGAAGGAGTACTCCCCGGCGAGGGTGGAGGCGATGTTGCCTCCGTCGATGGTGTAAGAGCGGTCGAAGAGGTAGGCCACGGCCATGATCGCCGAAACGCCCGAGAGCAGGTATGAGAGCTTTAGCGAGCGCCCAAAGTAGTAGACGGCCGCCGGAAGCGCCAGGGATCCCACCACCGTGGTCAGCTTGAAGGCCACCCCGTAGGGGACGAAGAGCCCGAAAATGGCCGTGACCACCCCCGGGAAGGGGAAGTAGAAGACGTACAGGGGGTAGCCGTCGTACCACGATGAGCTCCAGCCCGTCAGGCGGAAGTGGTCGAGGATGTTGTGTATGTAGAACCACGGCACGGAGAAGTGGGCTCCGGTGTCACCGCCCGCGGTGGTCGTGTTGGAGAAAATCAGGCTCGGGTGCAGCTGCCACAGGACGAACAACGTCCCCGCAACCACTGCGGCATAGGCGAGCCATCGGTCGAGGGCGGATCGCACCGCCACCGGCCGGCTCGTGGCGGCGCCTTGGCCACCGGGATGGGTCTCGGCTTCCGCTTGGACTTGCATACTCCGTTAAGTATCTACCCTGAACGGAGCCTCTTTAGGCAGCGGCCAGCTAGGGACCTTCAGAACAGGAGCGCGCTCGCGCCCCCTAGCGGCGCATCGCAGATGCCAGCTCGAGCACCTCGCCGACCTCGACGTCAATATCGTCGGCCCGCCACCAGCGGCTTTCACACATGGAGCAGGAGCGGAGGGTGACAACGTGGGTCGCGATCCGCAGGTTGATCTCAACGGTCGTTCCTTGATGGCACTTCGGGCAGGTCACAGGCGTTCCACTCCCTCGTCGGCGGCGTAGCGGCCGGGCCCACTCCGCCGGAGTAGACGGGCCCTATAGGAGTTTCGACAGCCTCCGAGAATTGCTGAAGTAACTACAGATTTGTAATTCTCAGTGCTTTACCAGCGCGATGAAGGTGACCAGGTTGAAGGTGGCGTGGGCCACCATCCCGGGCCCGAGTCTCTTGTAAAAGATGCGCAACGTGCCCAGGATTATCCCCACCGCCACGAGTCCCAGCAGCTGGAGGGGCTCGACATGGGCAAGGCCGAAGCCGATTGCCGACAGAAGCACGGCCAGCACGTTGGCCCGCCGGCGTGGAAGGTTGCGCAACTTGTAGGAGATGCTCTGCAGTAGGAGGCCGCGGAAGAAGATCTCCTCCACGATGGGGGCGCCCACCACTATCACCAGTCCCACCAGCGCAACGGTCCATCCGTGGCCGGCCGATGTTATGTAGTTGGCCGGGCCGGAAAGCTTCTTCTGCAAATTGGGGATCAAGGGCTCGAGCGGAAGGTAGATGAGGGGCAGGACCGCGAATTGCAGCACAAGCCCGGATACCACGCCCACCGGCACGTCCACCAGTGGCCGGATATAGACCGAGTAGTCGCGCCTCAGGGATCCGGTTCCGAGCCGGTGCGATGCGGTCCAGGCAGTCCCGAAGAACCCGAGCCAGGTGCCGAGCGAGCTGGAGACCAGGTCCCCGGCGGTGAGGCTGGTCGTGGAGACCTTCTCTCCCGATAGAGCCATCCAGGCCAGGAGGAAGACGGTCGAAAAGGCGTAGGCGACCACGATGGCCAGGAGCGCACCCCAGATGCTCGAAAAGCCCGGATCGTAGACCGCCGGCGCAGTGCCCTTCTCCACCCGCAACTCTCCTAGACCTCCAGGACCGGCCCTGCTGCTGAGCTGCGCGAGGGCGACCGTGCTCCGGGCGCCGTGGCTCCCAGGAGCACCCCAGGAGGCATCGAGAAGTCACTCAGCCACTAAAAGCGCTGCGACGCCTAGATTATTAAAGCTATGAGCAGACCTACGCCGGAGATGCGCCCTAACGGGCAGAACCCGCTTAAGCGGCCGCTGAACAGCCCCGACCAGGCTTGGCGATGGGTGATCGGCGTCACCATCGCGGTGCTCTTCATCGTCTTCCTTTCCCTCAACTTCTTCAAGACCACGCCCAGCTCGCAGCTCAGCTACTCGACCTTCCTCCAGGACGCCAGCTCAAAGCAGGTTTCCACGGCCATCATCGACAACACGACCGGACGCATCACCGGCCAGTTCAAGGACGGCACCACCTTCTACGTGAACGGCCCTTCGCCTTCCATTCCCACTGACATCTCGGCACTGCGCACCGAAGGCGTCTCGGTCGAGTTCCAGTCCAGCCAGAACGGCCTGCTTGCCACCCTCATCACCTGGGTCGGCCCGCTCGCCTTGCTCCTCATCTTCTTCGCCTTCATAAACCGGCGCGCCCAGGGCCAGATGTCAGGCATCATGTCCATCGGACGCTCCCGCGCCAAGGTCTACACCACCGAGCGCCCAAGAACCACGTTCGAAGACGTGGCGGGCTACAACGGCGTCAAGCAGGAGATCGCCGAGGTGGTCGACTTCCTGAAGAACCCCTCGCGCTTCAAGGAGATCGGCGCGCGTGTCCCCAAGGGCATCCTCCTGGTAGGGCCCCCCGGGACCGGCAAGACGCTTCTGGCGCGCGCGGTCGCGGGCGAGGCGGGCGTTCCCTTCCTCTCGGTGACCGGCTCGGACTTCATGGAGATGTTCGTAGGCGTGGGCGCCTCGCGCGTCCGCGACCTCTTCCAGACCGCCCGCAAGCAGGCGCCTGCCATCATCTTTGTGGACGAGATCGACTCCATCGGGCGCAAGAGGGGCGCCGGGCTCGGAGGCGGCCACGACGAGCGTGAGCAGACCCTCAACCAGCTGCTCTCCGAGATGGACGGCTTCGACACCACCGAAGGCATCGTCATGATGGCGGCCACCAACCGGCCGGACATCCTCGACCCCGCCCTTCTCCGCCCCGGGCGCTTCGATCGCCAGATCGTCGTCCCCCTCCCCGATCTCGACGAGCGCCTTCCGATTCTGAAGGTCCACTGCCGCGGCAAGCGAATGGCCGACGACGTAAACCTCGAGGTGGTCGCTCGCGGCACCCCGGGCATGAGCGGTGCCGATCTGGCCAACCTGGTCAACGAGGCTGCCCTGCACGCAGTGCGGCGTGGGGCCCACGATGTGGCCATGGAGGACTTCGAGGCGGCTCGCGACCGGGTCCTGATGGGCCAGCGCAGGGACGCGGTGGTTCTCTCCGACGAGGAGAAGGAGCGCGTGGCCTACCACGAGGGTGGGCACGCGGTGCTGGCCTACCTGCTACCGCATGCCGACCCGGTGCACAAGGTGACCATCCTCCCGACCGGTATGGCTCTGGGCGTCACGCAGCAGCTCCCCTTGGAGGAGAAGCACATCAACTCCAAGGAGTACATCGAGGACTCCCTGGTCGTCCGCATGGGCGGACGCGTGGCCGAGATGCTTATCTATGGCGATCTGTCCACCGGCGCCAGCAACGACCTGGTGCGCAACACGGAGCTGGCGCGCAAGATGGTCCGCGAGTGGGGCATGAGCGACAAGATCGGCCCCATGGCCTGGGGAAGCCAGGAGATGGTCTTCCTCGGCGAGGACATCATGCACACCCGCGACTACTCCGAGCAGACCCAGCACATCATCGACGAAGAGGTCGAGCGCATCTTGCGCGAGCAGGAAGAGCGCGCAATGGAGCTGCTGGGCAGGCACCGTCATGGCCTCGAACTGGTGGCAAAGGCGCTGCTCGAGAAAGAGACCGTCGACGGCAAAGAAGTCAGCCGGCTGGTCGACGAGGCCCACGGTGGACCGGTGCACCCGGAGGGCAGCTTCAAGTTCGTGCCACGCATCAGCGACGAGAAGGCCGCCGGCAACGGAGGGGCGCCCAGCAACGGCTCGTCCCCCGAGGGAGCGGCGACTCCGCCACCCCAGTCCGAGCCGAGCCCCACCGCCGAAGCCTGATAACGGCATTCCATCGGCCATTCGTCACCTATGACAAGGCCGGTCGGCACTAATCGAACGGGTGTTCGATACTTTGTCACAGACCTGCGTCATAATTGTGTCCATGAGGAACCAGTTGCCACTCATCGAGGACGAGGGGTCCGCACGGCGCAAGCCGAGCTGGAAGCTAGACGAGCGCACGCGCCGAATCGGCCTTAGGCAGGTCACCTTGGCCCGCCAGCAGCTGTTGAGCGCCGAGAGCCCCTCACGCCGCGGGCGGCCGCTCGCCGCCGCGCATAACGGCTGAGCAGAGCTCGGCGCCCTAGGCGCCGACTAACGTTGAGTTCGCCAGCCACCTAGAGGAGAAAGGCGCACTTGCAAACCGGCGAACTCCTTCGCAAGCTGGGGCATCCGGAAGACGCCAGGCTCTGCATCATCTCCTGCGACTCGCTCGGCTTCTCCCACTCCCACAATGTCGCGGCCTTAGACGCGCTAACCCATGGCGTTGCCACCACCGCCAGGCTGCTGGCCAATGCCCCCTGGTCGCGTGAGGTGAACTCCCTTTTTCGCGGCCAGGACATAGGGATCGCGCTGGTGCTGACCTCCGACCACGACATCTTCCGCATGGCGCCGCTCACCCAGTCCCCCACTCTTGTCGACGGGGCAGGTGAGCTACCGCGCACTCTCGAGGAATTCTGGGAGCACGCCGACACCGCAGAGGTGCGCCGGGAGTGCCGAGCCCAGGTGGAAAGAGCGGTCTTCTACGGCTTCGAACCCTCGCACCTGGCGTCCGAAGCCCAGGCGCTCACCCTGCGCCCCGAGTTCTTCGACGTGCTCATCGAGGTTGCCCTGGAGTTCGGCCTCCCGGTCCGGGTTCCGACGAACGGCGACCCCTCCACAACCGTTTTCCCTGCCGCCGGGCTCGCCTCCGAGGCAGGGGTGGTCTCCCCCACCGGTCAGGTCTGCGCCTTCGACTCCGGTCCCGGCTCCAACTTCGTGGACGAGCACATCTTCGAGGAGACGCTTGCCTCCCTGCCCCCGGGGGTGAGCGAGATCTCCTTTCGCCCCGCGGTGGCCTCCGACGAGCTGAGCGCGCTCTATCCCCAGGGCTGGGAGCGCTTCGCCAGGGCGCACCTGTTCCTCACCTCCCCCCTGGCGCGAGAGCTGCTGGCCGACCACAAGATCGTCACCATCGGCTATCGCCAGTTGAAGCAGGTCCAGTCGGGGCTGGCGGCCCAGTAGTGCGCTCCTTCGCCGATAGGACTAGAATCTGATCCAAAGGGGCAAATCCACCCCGGTGCATTCTGAAGGGCGGTAGCCGTGTTTGCCGAAATCCTCGGGCAGGACATGCTCATCCTGCTGGTCGTCATCGTCGTCGTCTTCGGCGCCTCTCGCCTGCCCAAGATCGCCCGTTCCGTCGGACAGGCCAAGGGCGAGTTCGAGAAGGGCTTGAAGGACGGCACCACCCAGAACAAGGACGCCTCCAGCGAGACCAAGGACCAGGCGCAGTCCTGATCCGGGCCGGCTGAGACAGCCAGAGATCCAGAGAAGAAGAGGGCCCGGCGTACAACGCCGGGCCCTCTTCTTTTGCCTACGCTGAGGCAGCTCCTCAATCGCCGAAGTCGGTGACCTCGAGGATCTCCTTCTGCAGCTGGCGGTACTCCGCCGAGTTGGTCACCGGCAGCAGCGACATCAGCTTGCCGATGTTCCCGTCGACCTTCAGCCTCCCCTGCATGAATGCCGCGTTGGCATCCAGCTGGAGCTTCTGGATCTTTTTGGCGTCGTCGTAGCTCTGCGTGAGGGTGATCTCGGCGTCGTCGATCTCACCAAGCCGCGACTCCGTCAGTTTGCCGTTCTCCACCACCCAGTAATACTTGATAGCCCCTGAGGGACCGCCCTCGATGACGTACTGGATGCGCGCCGTGGCGCCGGGACGCTCTGGCTGCGTCGCCGCCATCTTGAAAGTCTCGGCAAACCACTCACTGCTAAGCCATGCGTACTTGCTCAATTCTCCCTCTCCTGGGCCAGCCTGACCCAACAGGCTTTCGCGCCCCATTGGCGCACTGACTCCGCCAACAATCTTGGCACTTTTGCCGGCCCTAGGCCGACACGTTTCGCCAAAGAGCAGCTACAGGCCGGCGAAAAGATCGGTTTCGATGCCTTCGGGCCGGTAGCCATCGGGGGCCATGGCCAGGAAGAGATCCTCGGTGGGATATGCATCCTCCGCCTCGGTGTCGCTCAGGCCGAACCAGTTGCGCGATTCGGGGTCGATCTGGGTGGCATGCGCGCGCAGGGCCGCGCTGCGGCGCGAGTGATAGCCCCTGATATCGATCTTGGTGGTCGCCTCGTAGTCGGCCTCGGCTCCTTCCAGCCACTCGGGCGAATACGGCGACTCCTTGCCCAGCTCGAGAAACTTGGCGTGCAGAGCCCGCATCCTCTCCGGGGTCCACACATGGTAATAGACCTTGGCCACGACATGGGGCTTCTCTCCCTCCTCCGCCGCGAAACCGGCATCGGCGGCCAGCTCCCGCGCTCGCATGGAGACCTCGTGGACCCGGAGGTGGTCGGGGTGGGGGTAGCGGCGCTGGATCTCCGGATAGGTGAGCATCACCTGCGGGCGCTCCTCCAGGATGATGCGTGCCAACCTGGCGGCCGCCTCGTCCAGATCGGCTCGGGCAAAGGAGCCCGGATCCTGGTTGGCCTCGCTGTCGGGCATTCCCGAGTCGCGGTAGCCAAGCATCTCCACCCGGTCGTAGCCGATTATCTTCACCGACTCGGCCAGCTCGTCGCCTCGCACCCTGGCCAGATCCGCGCGCACCTCGGGAGTGTCCATGGCGGGATTGAGGATGTCGCCCGCCTCTCCCCCGGTCGCGGTCACCAGCACTGCGTGGACGCCGGCATCGCTGTATCGCGCAATCAGGGCCGCGCCTTTGGAGGCCTCGTCGTCGGGATGGGCGTGCACTGAGAGAATCACTTGCTTTTCCATAAGTGTTCGAACCTAGCAACCGCGCCGATGCTTCCGCCTTCCGCAAAGCCGGAGGCGCAAAGGGGGCCGCCGGACGAGCCGGCGGCCCCCTGGGCCTATTGCATGGCGGACGGAGCTACTGGAGCCAGGAAGGAACCGCGCTCTCCACCGAGGCATGGGTCGTCACCGGCCCGTGCACGTTGGTCACATAGATCGGGCTCACCACGCTTGCGCCACCGCTTCCGTTGAGCTGCAGCACTTCGGACCCCATGAAGCCAAGGTGCTGAGTGGCCGAATAGCCGAGCGGAGCCAGGCCGGGACCGGTCCAGGTCGAGCCCTGGCTGTTGATGGCGTTGATCAGGTCCTGACGAGTCGGGTTCTGACCGGCCGCCCTCATGGCGAGAGTGAAGTAGTAGGCCATCGCCATCCCGTAGACCATGTTCCCGTCAATCGGCTCCTTGGAGTCGTACTGGGAGTGGATCTTCAGGAACAGCTGGATCCAGGGGTCGGTGGTGGCCGTCGCCATGGGCAGGTAGTCGAGGGTGTAGAGCCCGTTCAGGGCCGAAGCCCCCACCTTGCCCTTGGAGAAGTTGGAGACCAGGCCGGCCAAGGTGGTGGGATCGGCCGAGACCGACGAGCTCACCGAGGTCGGATGGTACCCCAGCACCGCCATGGCAAGCAGCGCCAGAGCCGTTGCCGCCGGGATGGTGAAGAGCACCACCACCTGGGCACCGGCAGCCTGCAGCGCCGCAACCTGGGTACCCAGGCCATTGGCGAGCGTGGTCGGGTCGTAGGGCTGGGCCGAGACGATCTGGCTGGCCGGGAGCATCTGCCTGATGCCGGCGAGGCCGCCGCCGCCGAAGTCGTCGTTCTGATACAGGACGCCGACCTTCATATTGGCGAAGTGATCCTTGATGTAGGCGCCGAGCACCTTGCCCTCGATGATGTAGTCCGGCTGCCATCCATAGGTGTAAGGATGCACCTTCGGCAGGTTC
>JAJZNF010000187.1 GCA_021847985.1 Actinomycetes bacterium
CAGGGCGCGAATCGAAGAGAGCTTCGAAGAAAGCTCCACCAGGATGCGCGTGGCCGTCTTCTCGCCGATTCCGGGAACCCGCGTCAGCATTGCCACGTCCTTCGTCTCGACCGCTTCGACGAGCACGTCGGCATCCATCATGGAGACAATCACCAAGGCGAGTGCGGGCCCGACCATGCGCACCCCGATCAAGACCTCGAAGAGGTTCCGCTCGGCCAGCGTCTCGAAACCAAAGATCGAGATCGAGTCCTCGCGCACCACCGTGACGCAAAAGAGTTCGATCTGCTGGCCCTCCTTGGCCGTCATCGCCAGGGAAAGCGGAACCGAGACCAGGTATCCGACGCCGCCGGCCTGGATAATCAGGGAACGGGCACCGCCCGTTCCCCTCACCGTGCCGCTCAATAATGCAATCAAGGGCCAAGACTCCTAATGGGACTGGAAGTTCTCTAGTCAGCTTCGGCGGATGGGACCCGGGCCGCCGCTCTCGCTGCTCCCCCTCCCCGCATGTTAGCCATGTGGCAAAGTGCGAGTGCCACCGCGTCCGCGACGTCCGGAGGCTCCGGAGCGCTGGGCAGGTCGCCGATGAGCTGGACCATCCGCTGCACCTGAAACTTGCTCGCCGACCCGTGACCGGCCACCGCCAGCTTCACCTCAGCCGCACTGTACTCCAGGACTGCGACACCGGCCTGATGGCAGGCGAGATAAACCAAGCCGACCGCCTGCACCACCCCGAAAGCGGTCTTGGCATTCTTACGGAACAGGATCCTCTCCACGACCACCACGTCGGGACGGTAGTCATCGATCAGGGCGACCATCTCGGTGAGAAACTCCGAAAGCCTCTCACCCAGCGGCGCACTTGGCGCGGTCTGGATCAGGCCGGCGGATACGATGCGCTCCCCTGCCGAAGGTCCGGAGTCGACCACGCCGTATCCGCAACGGGAGAGGCCGGGATCGATTCCCAGGACGCGCACCCCGTGCCGCCTAGGAGGTTTCTGCCTCGGCCTCCCTGACAGCCTTGAGCAATGTGCTCGTCGGCTGATAGGTGAGCCCGGCGGTGGTGCGATGACAGAAGGTGATGATCCCTTGCCGGTTGATCACGAAAACGCTTCGGCGATAGAAGCCGAGCGGGCCGAGCACGCCGTAGGCGGCGCCGACCTTCTTGTCGAGATCCGAAAGGAGCGGGATCGAGAGTGACTGACGCTCGGCAAAGACGCGATGCGTCTCCGGGTTCTGAGGGCTGACACCCCACACCGCCGCCCCGAGACCGGAGAAGTCGGGCATGCCATCGGAGTAGGCGCGCAGCTGCAGCGTGCACACCGGCGAGTGGTCCTCGGGATAGAAGGCCAGAACGAGTGTCCGCCCGAGCATTGACTTCAAGGAATAGAGCCCGTCGGGGTACCCCTCCAGCTCGAAACCCGGAGCCGCGTCACCCACCCGCAGCACCACTAGGCCTCCACCAATTCGAGAATCGCATCCGGTATGTCGAAATTGGCATAGACGTTCTGAACGTCGTCCATATCCTCCAGGGCGTCCACCACCCTAAGCACCTTACGGGCCTCGGCCTCTTCGTTCAGCGGGATCGTAGTATTGGCAACCATTGTCAGCTCGGCCGACGTGACATTGTGCCCGGCCGCCTCCAGCGCGTCACGCACCTCGCCGAGCGAAGAGGGCGCGCAGGTCACCTGCCAGCTGTCCCCAAGGTCGCTCACGTCCTCGGCGCCTGCGTCAGCGGCGGCGAGCATCAGCTCGTCCTCGTCGGCGCTGCGGTCCACGAGCAACACTCCCTTGCGCTCGAACTGCCACGCCACGGCTCCGGGCTCGGCCATCGAGCCACCGTTCTTGGAGAAGGCGCTGCGCACGTCCGCACCCGTGCGGTTCCGGTTGTCGGTAAGGCATTCGACGATGATCGCCACCCCTGCGGCCGCGTAGCCCTCGTAGGTAACAGGCTCGTAGCGCACGCCATCCAGCTCGCCGGTGCCGCGCTTTATCGCCCGCTCGATAGTGTCGACAGGCACCGAGGCATCACGGGCCTTGTTATACATTGTCCTGAGCGTCGCGTTGGACGAGAGGTCGCCTCCGCCCTCACGGGCGGCCACCTCCACCTGGCGGATGAGTTTGGCGAAAAGCTTTCCGCGCGCCTTGTCCTGGGCGCCCTTCTTGTGCTTTATGGTCGCCCATTTGGAGTGACCTGACATCTATCCCACCTTAAGTGAACGTCTAGAAGCTCTCGAGAAACAGCTTATGCAATCGGTCGTCCCCGGTCACCTCCGGATGGAACGAGCTGACCAGAACGTTCTTGGAGCGGCAGATCGCGGGCACTTCCTGGGTGCCGCCGGTGGGGAACTCGTAGGTGACACTGGCCAGCACGCTCACGCCGGGGCCGACGCGGGTAACCACGGGTGCGCGGATGAAGGCCACCGTCATCGGTCTACCGGCCACGCCATCGACTCGAAGGTCCGCCTCGAAGGAGTTCACCTGACGGCCGAACCCGTTGCGCCGCACCGTGATGTCGATGGCGCCCAAGGCAACCTGGTCGGGACGGCCATCCATGATCTCCGAAGCGAGGATGATCATCCCCGCGCAGGTGCCGAAAAGCGCTCCCCCGCCCGCCGCAAAGTCGGTTACCGGCTTGAGCAGCTCAGAGGAGCGCAGAAGCAGTGAGATCGCCGTGGATTCGCCTCCGGGGATCACCAGGTGCGTCACACCCTTTAGTTCGGCAGGCAACTTGACCAGCCGAGCCTCGGCGCCTAGGCGCGCGAAGGACTCGGCGTGCTCGCGAAAGTCGCCCTGGAGGGCGAGTATGCCGACAACGGGATCCTCGGGAATTTTCTACCAGCCCCGCTCGGCAAGATGCACATCCACCTTGTCCATCTCGATGCCGACCATGGGCACGCCCAGGTTGCGCGAAACCTTGGCCAGGATGGTCGCATCCTGGTAGTGGGTGGTCGCCTCCACGATGGCACGAGCCCGCTTGGCGGGGTCGCCGCTCTTGAAGATTCCCGAGCCGACGAAGCACGCCTCCGCCCCGAGCTGCATGACCAGCGCGGCATCCGCCGGGGTGGCAATGCCGCCGGCGCAGAAGAGCGGAACGGGAAGCTTGCCTGTCTCGGCAATTTCGGCCACCAGCTCGTAAGGGGCGCGAAGCTCCTTGGCCCAGCCGTGCAGCTCCGCGGAGTCCGCCTGTGTGATCTTCTTGATGTCGCCCACTATGGAGCGCAGGTGGCGCACGGCCTCGACGACGTTGCCGGTACCGGCCTCGCCCTTGGACCTGATCAACGCGGCCCCTTCGGACACACGCCTAAGCGCCTCACCGAGGTTGGTGGCGCCACAGACGAAGGGGACCGAGAAGCGCCACTTGTCGATGTGGTACGCCTCGTCGGCCGGCGTCAGAACCTCGGACTCGTCGATGTAGTCGACCTGCAGCGCCTCGAGGATCTGTGCCTCCACGAAGTGGCCGATGCGCGCCTTGGCCATGACGGGAATCGAGACCGCGGCCTGGATCTCCTCGACCAGGGCGGGGTCGCTCATGCGCGCCACGCCACCGTCGCGCCGGATGTCGGCGGGCACGCGTTCGAGCGCCATCACCGCGACCGCGCCCGCGTCCTCGGCTATTTTTGCCTGGTCCGCAGTGACCACGTCCATGATGACGCCGCCTCTGAGCATCTCCGCCAGGCCGCGCTTGACTCGTGCGGTCGCCTTGGTTACGGCTGGAGCAGTCTCCTCGGTCATCTCTGACACCCTTTCGAAGCTCTTTGGGGATGGCGACCATTTACGTGCCGCCTACGCGCAATACAGTCTAAAGCCTGTGATGGCATTTCGGTGGGTCGGCATCGGGGCCCACTTCGGCACCGATTCCATCGCAGCTCACCACGAAACCACATCAATCCATTTGGAGATGGTCTCCTGGGCGCGGAATCAGTAGCCCGCCCTCGCGACTGGGCTCGGAGAGCTCAGCTCGGCGCGCCCGCTGGGCGTCCGGCGCGAAGCCCACGGCCCGTCTAGCCCTGGACCGACAGGGTGGCCCCGATCGGGGCGAAGATCACCCAGGTGCGCCCGGGAAGCACCTTCACCGGCCGGCCGTCGGAGTAGGTGTATGTGGGCACCGCCGACTCGGTGGGCTTGGCCCAGTTTGCGGGCGCAATCCTTCCGCCAAAGGCGACCTCGCCGCTACCCGAACCGACCAGCTGCGCCTCCGGCACCGGGTTTCCGGCCGGGTCGATATATCCCGTGTTCACGTAGTTGACATACTCGATGATCACGTTGGTGGCGGTGATGGGCGAACCGCTGGTGGTTGTGACCTGGGTTCCGTTTATCGACTTGGTCCAATCCGAATTTGCCGAATCGTACGTCCAGGTGTCGGTAACCGCGCCGGAGATCGCGATACTGAAAGAGGTGACGGGCTTGGACAACGCCACCGGCTCACTCGTCCCCGGCTTGGCATAGCCGAAGAGCGCGTGAGGTGTCGAGCCTCGGCCGCCTGCGGCCTTGTACAGGGCGGCGGTGGAGCTGTAGAGGTTGTGAGGGGCCGGCCGGCTGTAGTCGCGGTAATAGGCCGCACCCGCGAGGTTGGCGCCCACGTCGACAACCCCGGTCGCCCTGACGTCGGCGATGAAGGGCGGAATTCCCCCGGAGTAGGCGATCAGCCCCCCGGTCTGGGCCGCAAGCGCGGCATCCGTGGCCCGGATCGAGCGGATCGGCCCGACCTTGGCGGCGTCCTGGGATTGGAAGACCACCATATAGCGGGTGAGTCCGCCTTCGACCTGCTCCTCGTAAACGATGTCGGCGTGGTCGACGCCTGACTGCGGCCACGCCTGGGGCGCGTTGTCAATCTTCACCATTAGCGGAGGGCGATTCGGGTTCGGACCTCCCGGCACCTCGGGCATCCCGGTCAGCGCGTAGGTCGGCGCCTCCGTTGTTGTCGTAGTGGAGGCACGGGTGCTTGTGGTCGTGCTGGCGGCAGGCTTGGACCCGCATGCCGCCAGCATTGCGGCGGCGCCAACGGAGGCGGCAACGAACTTGGCCTTGGGGTGCAAAGCGGCTCCTTGGGTCAGTACTCGGATATCTCGGTCAAGCGCTCAGCGGTCACCACGTCGCGGAGTTCGGGAATGAACCAGAACGGGCCGAACAGGCGCCGCTTGGGATCCGAGGTGGGCTGAACCTTGATCTCCTCGGCCTTCTGCAGCAGAGATATAAGCGCAGGCGGAAACCGCGTGGCGGTTAAGGCCCCGACATCGCCCGCGATGTCGCGCCCCAGCATCGCACGCGTGTAAACCGTGGGCACGGCGCCGGGCCAGAACCTCCCCACGACGCGGCGGAAGGCACGGACCTTGGCTTCGAAGCCAACTTCGCCCGATCGGATCTTGACCAGCTCCCTCGCCAGCAGCGCCTCCAGCTCGAGCCTGGTGAGGAGCTCCAGCGCCCCGCTCGTCACCACCACCGCGCCGGTGCGGCCCGGCCCCTGCAGCGCAAGCGCGTTGATCTGCGGCTCATCGAGGAGATATACGTTGGGCGGCTCCAAGCCGATCGTGGCTGAGATCCCCTCCACCAGCGACTCCGCTCTTGGCGCGCTGTCGTCATCCATGGGGGTCAAGTCCAATAGGCGCGTCTCGTCTGCGCCGGCCTGGCTGTATCCGACAACGGCAACCACCAAAGAGGCCACGATCACGACGACTCCGGCGATTGTGGAGGCCCCGCCGGGCACGCCGACCAAGGCGAGCAGCACGCCGATCAACACTCCGAGCACAACTCCCGCGATCGCGCCCACGGCCAGGTAGTAGGAGGCCACCTCCGCGGCCCCTCTTTTGGGATCAAACCCCTCTATTCCGCCCCACAGCGGGTAAGTGCTCTGCTTGGCCACGTGTTCCACTCTCAATTCGAGAGTGCCTCCTCGAAGGCGCTCAAATACATCTTGGCCAGGCCCGCCACCGAAAACGCCGCCGCACGCACACTCCCGTTGGCCACCAGGCGCTCGGCAAGCGCCCGGTCAGAGAGTATCAAGTCGATACCCTCGGCGAGACGCCGAGGCTCTCCAGGAGACACCAGGAGCGCCTCCTTGGAATCCCGGGCCACATCCCGGTAGCCGGGTATGTCCGATGCGACAATCGCCGTTGCTGCGGCCATTGCCTCCAGCAGAACCACCCCGAAGGACTCGCCATAGAGGCTAGGCGCAACGTAGACGTCGGCGGCACGCAGCCTGAGGGCGACTTCGGCGTCCGAGATGCGGCCCAGCCAATGTACATTCCCCAGGCCGGCGTAACGCCGATGCAGCTCGGGCGACTCCGGCCCGTCTCCGGCGATCCAGAACTCGACATCGCTCTTCACCATCGGAACGGCTTCGAGGAGCACCTCGAGCCCCTTACGGTGCTCGTGCCGCCCCAGGAACAAAACCGTGCGACCGCTCTTGGGCCAGGAGGGCTCCTGCTCGAAACGGCGCAGGTCGACTCCGTTTCCGACCACGCGATAGTTGCCACCCACCACTCGCGAGGCAGTGCGGGCGGCATCCTCGGAGACGGCGAAGCGCAGGGCGAGCCGGTCGGCCAGTGGCCTGAGCAACCTCCCCCATGCCAGATACGGGAGCGAGACCCCCTGGCGATGGAAGGTGCCCACGACCGGCACCCGGACCGAGGCAAGGGTGACAAGCGCCGGCCCGGGGGCCAACGGCTCGTGCAGGTGGACCACATCGAACTTCGATCGTCGCAGCTCCCTGCGAAGTGCGGCGAGCGTCGTCGGCCGGAGGCCCGTCGGCGCTATGGATCCATTTGCCCGCAGCCGCAAAGACGGGCCGAGACAGACCATCTGATAAGGGGGCATGAGGTCGTCGCAGGGAGCGAGCAGCTCCACCTCGTGGCCGAGACGGCGCATCTCCTCCGTCAGACCCACCACCTGGCTCTGAACGCCGCCCGGATAGCCGAGACTGTATGGGCAGACGACCGCGATCTTCACGGGATACAGGCTAAAAGAGCATGGGCCCCGGCCAGTCGCAACAGAAAGGCGTGTGGACCTCCTGCCTGGTTTGTACGGATATTTCAAATTAGAATCTCAAGCGGCTTTCGTTTCGCCGCGAAGCGGCAGCGGGCCTCCCGGGCCGGGTGGGGTGCTTCCGGCTCGACGGTACGGCATGGGTCGAGAGTTCCCGTGGTCGGCGCTTCCGCATAGACGGATCTCCGGAGCGCATGCAACCCGGTAACCCGAGAACGGACGGAGAAGATGGCGGTAGAGGCAGTGGAGCGACACGGGATCCAGCGACTGTTGGCAGAACCACGCAGGCCAGAAGCGGTCAGCAAACTCCCATACGCGCACTGGCTGGTCGTGGCCACAGTATGCGTCGGCGCCTTCATGGGGCAGCTGGATGCAAGTATTGTCACCCAGGCGTTCCCGATCATGCAGCGCTCCTTCCACACCACCGTTTCCGCCGTCCAGTGGGTCGGACTCGCTTACCTCCTCGTCCTGGTCAGCCTGCTGGCGGCGGTTGGCAGGATCGCCGACATGGTCGGCCGCAAGCTCCTCTACACCTACGGTTTCCTAATCTTCATCATCGGGTCGGCGCTCTCCGGTATCGCGCCCTCGCTCGGCTTCCTGGTGGCGGCGAGAATCTTGCAGGGTGTCGGCGCCGCAATGCTGCAGGCAAACAGCGTGGCCATCATCGTCGCGGCAAGCCCCAAGGAAAAGCTCGGCCAGGCCATCGGAATTCAGGGCGCGGCCCAGGCCCTCGGGCTTGCGCTCGGACCGGGGGTCGGCGGTCTACTGATAGCCCTGGGCGGATGGCAGCTCATATTCTTCGTGAACGTCCCGGTCGGCATCATCGGCACCGCCTTGGGATGGTTCCTCATCCCGCGCTCCCAGCACCTCTCCGAGCGCGTTTCCTTCGACTGGGCGGGTCTCGCCATGTTCATACCGTCGGTGGTGGCGCTCATGCTTGCCATCTCCGATGGCAACCACCTGGGTTGGGCGTCGCCGATGACCATAGGCCTCATAGCGATCTTCATCGTCTTCGGAGTCCTTTTCATCATCCGCCAACTGAAGATCTCCAACCCCATGATCGATCTCGACCTCTTCAAGCGGGTTGCCTTCTCGGCCGGCATCGTTTCCGGCCTCCTTTCATATCTGGTCCTCTTCGGCGTGCTCTTTGTTGTCCCCTTCCTGCTCGTCAACTCGCTTCACGTTGCCGTAGCCACGGCGGGTGCGGAGCTGATGGTGATGCCTGCCGGCCTGGGGCTGGTGGCGCCGTTCGCCGGCCGGCTCGCCGACCGCCTGGGCGCCAGGCCGCTCACCGTCGCGGGAATGATTCTGACCGGCGCAATGCTCATTGTGCTGGCCTTCAGCCACTCCAACGTCACTCTTTTCCTGATCGAGCTGGCGCTGGTGGGCGTTGGCCTTGGCATGTTCACGCCGCCGAACAATGCAGCGATCATGGGTGCCGCGCCCCCGCACAAGTCAGGACTCGCCAGCGGGGTCCTCAATATGACCCGAGGGATGGGAACATCGCTCGGACTGGCCCTGACGGGTCTGGTGTTCGACTCGGTGGTCGGTTCGGGCCTGCACTTGAGTGGACCGGTAGCGCGAGGCTTCGACGCTTCGGTCTATTTCCTGGCCGCTGTGGCCATCGTGGGGGCCCTGCTCGCGGCCATGCGCGGCAAGACGGCTATGAACCTGGACCCGGTCCTCTCGGCAGAGTA
>JAJZNF010000318.1 GCA_021847985.1 Actinomycetes bacterium
CCAGGTGATGGAGTCGGCCAGACCGGAGGAGACCAATATGAGCGCGACCAGTGGGCCGACGATCAGGCCAAGCGCTTGCATCGAGAAGACCAGTCCGACCAGCTTGCCCCGGTCGTGGCGGTTGGCGTACTCACTCATCAGCACCGCCGAAACCGGATAGTCACCCCCGATTCCCAGGCCCAGCACGAAGCGGGCGGCGATGAGGAACAAAGGGCGCGTGGCGAAAGAGGAGGCGAGAGCGCCGACGATCATGATGGCCGCCACAGTGGTGTACACCGTCTTGCGTCCGACTATGTCGGCTATCCGGCCGAAGACCAGCGCGCCGACGAAGGCGGCCAGTATCGCCGATCCGGCCACCCAGCTGGTGGCGGCCGTCGACAGGTGCCACTGCGTCTGCACCAGTGCCGCGACGGTGCCGATCACGAACAGGTCGTAGGCATCCGTGAAGAAGCCCATGCCCGAGATGAGCACGGCCCTGCGATGGAAGCGGCTGGTGGGCGCCTCGTCCAGCAGCTGGCTGACGGTCGGACCGGGAGAGGCCAGCCCGGTCTCGGGGATGCCGTCGAAATCCGGCTCCGGCCCAGCCGCTTCGGGTTGGCCCAGGTTCAACTCGGTCATGCCTACGAACCTTTCTTGGACATGAATAGCCGTCAAAGTTTGCGCGCCGGAGTTGGCGCGGGCCTTAACGGAAGTTGAATTTTGGGTAAACAAGACTGTGAATCTTGTCGCTCCGTATCATGCTGGTTGCGCTTGCCCAGTTCAGCTACTCCGCGACCTGCATGTCCCCTTGCAGGCGACTTCTCCAAACCAGCGTGATCGGCCTAGACTTTTCCTTATGAAGCGAATCGAGGCGGCCGAGTCTGAAGAGACCTGCTATGTGGGGCATGCCACCGAGAGCCGGAGCGACGCCACGGTTAAGCGCCTGCTACGGGTGCCGGAAGCGTCCGACTCCTCGGGCACCGCGCGCGAGCAGGCCGCGGAGCGTCTGTTCAGCTTCGCCATGGTGCTCTCCGGGCTGCGATGCACGCTCAGCTATGTAATCCTGCCGTTCGTGATTCCGGCGCTGGGCCTGGGCGCGATGGCCAAGGTCGGTCCGGAGATCGGGATCCCAATCGGGGTGGTGGCACTCTTTTTCGACGTCAAGGGGATTCGCCGCTTCTGGGTCGCCGGCCACAAATGGCGCTGGCAGATGACCTTCATTTACCTCGCGGTGATCGGTCTCGTTACCTACCTGGTCATAGGAGATCTGTTCAAGCTCCTCTGATCCGACGCCGGTCAGCCCGCTCGTATGCCCGTCGCCAACAGTGCGATCACGCCTGCCCCGACTGCGACTGCGGCCGCCAGCCTCTTTCTCCCCAGCCGCTCTCCCAGGAGAAATCTTCCCATCGCAACGCCGATGAGCACGCTGGTCTCCCTCAGGGCGGAGACCATGGCAAGTGGCGCCCTCTGCTGGGCCCACAGCACCGCTGCATAGGCCCCATACGAGATCGCTCCGGCCAGCGCGCCGATTGCGACGCCCGGCCCACCCAGGGGGCGGCCCGCCCGTGCCTGTTGCAGGGCGATGACCGTTGTGACCAGTAGACCCTCGAGGGTGAAGATGAGAGCCGCATAGGCGAAGGGCGAGCCGGCGCGGCGCACCCCCAGGCCGTCCAACAGGCTGTACCCCGTGATGGCGAGGCCCGTGGCTGCGGCCAGCGCGACCGCGGACCGATTGTGCGAGTCCCGCAGGTGCCTCAGCTCCGCCAGGCCCGCCAGGCCGGCGGCAATCACCGCCACCGCACCGAGTTGCACCGGGGAGAGTGTCTCGCCCGCGAAGGCCATTGCTCCCAGGGCCACCAGTAGGGGTGCCATGCCGCGCGCCAACGGGTAGACCTGGCTGAGGTCGCCGAGGCGATACGAATTCAGGAGCGAGAGGTTGTAGACGAGATGGATCGTCACCGAGGCGAGCGCAAACGGGATGGCCGCTCCCTGGGGCAGGCCGAAGGCAAGCACCCCCAGCAACCCGATCGCACCCGCCGCCAGGTTGAGCCACAGAAAGGCCACCCGCTGATCGAGGGCGCGCTTTGCGAGCGCGTTCCAGCCGGCGTGGGCGAAGGCGGCCGCAAGCACCACCGCGGCCGTGGCCGCTCCCATCCCGGAGATGGCCGGGTCGGCGATTAGCAGGATCAACGTCGACGATCATAGCTCCGCCGAGCAGCGTGGTTCCCGAGCGCGGGCCCTTGGCCACGAGGTGGCCGGGCTTAGGATTGAGTCATGTCTCCGAGCCGAATAGGGGCGCAGCTGCGCCATCCCGTCCTGTGGGTGGTGGTTGCCGCCATCCTGTGGGGGTTCTCGGCTCTGGCCGCAGAGGAGCTCTTTCGCAATCACGGGGTAGCGGCCCTTTGGCTGGTGGCGGCGCGAGTGATCGGGACCGCGGTCCTGCTCGCACTTTTCGTCGGGCCCGCGCGCACTGCCGGGGCGCTGGGGCGGCTCGCCACGCGGGGAGGGGAGGCGGCCCGCATCGCGCTATTCGGCGTGTTGGCCCTGGACGGCGTTCAGCTGACATTCTTCCTCGCCGTCCAGCACGGAAACGCCATCACCGCCACGTTGCTGCAGTTCACCAGCCCCCTTTTCATCCTGGCGCTGGTGTCGCTGCGCATCCGCCAGGCGCCGGCCGCGGCGCTCGTGGTGACTGTGATAGCCGCGGTGGCCGGGGTGGTTCTGGTGGTGACCGGAGGAACCTTCACGCAGCTTCACATCCCCGTCGCCGGCCTGACCTGGGGAGTGGTTTGCGCGCTCTTCACCGCCGCCTACAACCTCGCTCCCGGGCCGATGCTCTCCCGCCACGATCCCAACATGGTCGTGGCGGGGGCCTTCCTCGCGGGTGGGGTCGTGCTGCTACCCTCCCTCTTTTCCGCCGCCCCGGCACACCTGGACCCGAGCGGGCTGGCGCTGGTTGCCTTCGTGGTGGTGGGAGGCACTGCGGTTCCGTTCCTGCTCTATCTGTCCGCACTCTCCAAGGTGGACGCGCTCTCGGCCAACGTGGTGGGAACGCTCGAGCCTCTGGCTGCGGCAATCGGCTCGGTCGCCCTGCTGGGGACGCGCATCACCTGGGCTCTCGGCGTCGGCGTGCTGCTGGTCCTCGGGGCGATATCAGCCGTCTCGATGAACAGGTCGCGAGTGAGCGCCGAGGGCTAGTCGGTCTTGGAGAACCCGGCGATGGCAAGCGTCAGGAATACCACCAGGAAGGCCAGGACGATGAGGATCTCGAGGCTGATGGGCATGGTGTAGTTGAAGATGGTCACTCCGGTTGCGAAGCGTGCCGCCGCCGCGGCCGGCATGTCCTGCGCGGCGAAGACGACGTGGCGGAGTGGGTCGACCGCGTAGGTGAGCGGGTTGATGCGCGTTATCACCGCCAGCCAGCCGGGAATCCCGTTCAAGGGGAAGAGCGCGCCGGAGAGGAAGATCATCGGGAAGAGCACCAGCTGCATCACCACCTGGAATCCCTCCATGCGCTGAATGCGGCTGGCGACGAACACCCCGAAGGCGGTCAAGGCGGAGGACATCAGCATCTCGAGGCCGATCACCTCGATCACCAGCAGCGGCGTCAGGTGCACACCGATAAGGGGTGCCAGCGCCAGCATGATCGTGCCTTGCACCGTGGCCACCGACGCCCCGCCGAGCGTCTTTCCGATAACCAGCGCGCCCCTGCTGACCGGGGCCACCAACATTTCGCGCAGGAACCCGAATTCACGGTCCCACACGATGGAGATGGCGGAGAAGATCGCGGTGGACACGACGGTCATGGCGACGATGCCGGGGAAGACGAACTTCTTGAAGTCGAAGCCGCCGGTGGTGCCAACCAATGTCGTCATGCCATAGCCCAGCACGAATAGGAACAGGATCGGCTGCACGAAGCTGGTGAGTATGCGTGTGCGGGTTCTCACGAAGCGGATCAGCTCCCGGCGCCATACCATTCGGATCGTGCGCAGGTCGCTGGTGGCGGCGAGATGGTGGTGGTGGGCCGAGGTGACGGGGGCCTGCGTGACGCTCATAGAAACTCCTAACGCCGCCTGGCGAAATGCATGAAGTGGGGCGGCATCGACGCGCCTCCCTGGCCTTCGCGGATCTGGCGGCCGGTGTAGTGGAGGAAGACGTCCTCCAGTGTGGGCCGGTGCACCTTGACGGTGCGGATTGGGGTGCCTGTGGCGGCGATAATCGAAGCCACCTGGGCCTCGCCGTTCTCGACGAACGCCACCACTTCGTCTTCCCCCCGCTTGATGGTGAAGCCGGCGGCCTCGAGGTTCTTGGCCGCCAGGTCGTCATCCCCGGTGGACAACTCCACAGTGTCAGCCCCGATGGTGCGCTTCAGTGCCTCGGAAGTGTCCGCCGCGACGATCCTGCCCTGGTCGATGATGGCGATTCTGTCGGCGTATTCGGCCTCTTCCATGTAATGGGTGGTGAGGAAGATGGTCACGCCCTCCTCCTTGCGAAGGCGCATCACGTCCTCCCACATCAGGGCGCGCGTCTGGGGGTCAAGGCCGATGGTCGGCTCGTCGAGGAAGAGAACCGCCGGGGTGTGCAGCATTCCGCGTGCGATCTCCAGACGGCGTGCCATGCCTCCGGAAAAGGTGGAGACCAGATCGCTGCGGCGTTCACTCAGCTGGACCATTCGCAGCGCGCGGTCGATGCGCGCCTCGACTTCGGCCTTGGGCACGCCGTAGAGGACGGCGTGGAAGCGGAGGTTCTCCTCCGCGGTCAGCTGCTGGTCGAGTGTCTGCTCCTGGAAGACCAGCCCGATCCGTTGGCGCACGTCGCGCGGGTGCTTGGACACGTCGTAGCCGTCGATCAGTGCGCGGCCGCCCGTGGGCTCGGTCAGCGTGCACAACATGCGTATCGTGGTGGTCTTGCCGGCGCCGTTGGGACCGACGAAGGCGAAGACCTCGCCGTGTTCGACGGTGAAGGAGACGCCCTTCACCGCTTCCACCTCGCCGTAGCGCTTCGCGAGGTTCTCCACCTCTATGGCGTGCGCGCCTTCGTGAGCATACGGCGCCAGTGGATTACGTGCCTGTTCGATCATCTCACCTCCAGGGCAAAGCCTTGCGGGGCTCCCGGGGCCTTCTTGCCGTGATCGTAGCACCGGGGTCACCGGGGCGCCATGTCCGCGGTCCTCGTCAGCCCGGAGTTGTCGTGTGAAACCTGGCTCAGGCCGGGCGATTGCGCAACCACTCCCGGATCTCTGCGGAGTGCTCGCCCAGGGCCGGAGGCGAGAGGCGATAGGTGGGGGCGGTGACGCTGAGCGCGATGGGGTTGCGCATCGTGCCGAGCTCGCCCCCGTCGAAGGGGACCTTGACGACCGGATCGAGGCCCAGCTCCTCGGCGAAGGCGACGCCCCGGTCGATGGTGTTGATGGGTCCGCACGGGACGCCCGCGGCCAGAAGCTCCTTGAACCACTCCTCCTTGGTGCGAAGCTTGAGCCTCTCCACCAGCAGTGGGCCCAGCACATCACGGTGGCGGGTGCGGTCCTGGTTGCGCGCGAAGCGCGGGTCCGCGGCGAGTTCCGGGGCGCCGAGGATTTCGCAGAAGCGCTTGAACTGCCCGTCGTTCCCCACCGCCACGACTATCTCGCCATCCGAGGTGGCCAGAGGTTCGTACGGATAGATGCTGGGGTGGGCGTTGCCGGAGCGGAAGGGAACCACGCCGCCGGCCAGGTAGGCGCTGGTGTGATTGACCATGCCCGAAAGCGCAGTGGAGAGCAGGTTCACCTCGATGTGCTGCCCCGGCGCACCCTGGGCGCGAGCGAAGAGCGCCGCCGCGACTCCGATGGCGGTGTTCAGCCCGGCGATGACGTCGAACACGGCTACGCCGCCCTTGTAGGGTTCGCCATCCGGATCACCGGTGAGGCTCATGAAGCCGCTGATGGCTTCGGCCATCAGGTCGTATCCGGGGATGGTGGCGCCCTTGCCGGTGCCGAAGCCGGTTATTGAGGCGTATACCAGGGATGGATTGAGGGCGATAGCCGATTCGTAATCGAGGCCGAACTTGGCCAGGGAGCCGGGCTTGAAGTTCTCGACCACGACATCGGCACGGCGTACCAGCTCGTGTGCGAGCACCCGGTCCTCGGGCGAGCCGAAGTCGAGCACCACTGATCGCTTGTTGCGATTCACGCCCAGGTAGTAAGTGGATACGCCATCCCGAACCGGCGGCTTCCAGCCACGCGTGTCGTCGCCTCCAGGGCTCTCGACCTTGATGACGTCAGCACCGAGGTCCCCGAGGAGCATCGTGCAGTAGGGGCCGGCCAGCACCCTGCTGAAGTCGGCTACCAGGATTCCGTCCAAAGGACCGCTCCCACCAGCTGGACTGCCCGACATCAAGCCACCTTTCCCCGGGTTTTCGTTTGAGCCGTGGCCGCAGGGGTAAAGGGCCAAGGGCAAGTTGAAGGTTAGTCGATCGGCCGTGAGCCGCCCAGGCCAAGTGTCATTGCGGGTATCGCCTGGTGACGCCGACGAATTCGAGGCGTGTAATTTGGATGGTAGGGAGCAGCTTTGGGGAGGGGGCCCGGCATTGGCGCTGGATCTCGGCGACGTCGATGAGTACCTGCGTGCGCGCGCACGCTTGGCGCCTTCGACGCTTGCCACCTATCGCTCCGATCTCGTCGCTTTCGTCGAGTTCCTCCGATCCGCGGATCTGGACGCCCTAGATGCCGCTTCGTTGAAGCGCTACTTCGCCACGCTGCGACGCGACGGGCTTTCGCAGCGCACCCTGCTGCGCAAGGCGAGCGTGGTGCGGGGATTCGTGTCGCACGTCTCGCGTTCCCAAGGAGCGCCGGCGGCACCTCGTATCAAGGTGGGGAAGGCCCCAAGCGGGCTTCCCAAGCCCGTGCCGGAGCGTGTGGTTTCACGCCTGCTCGACGGGCTCGGCGATCAGGCTGAGGCGTCGCCGGATCCCTATGTCCTGCGGGACCTGGCCATGCTCGAACTCCTCTACGGCTCCGGGTTGCGCGTTTCCGAGCTCTGCGGCCTGGCTCGGGCCGACGTCGATCTGAAGAGGGGCTTCGTCCGGGTGCTCGGCAAGGGGGCAAAGGAGCGCTTCGTACCCATTTCGGGACCGGCGGCACACGCGCTTCAGAGCTACCTGGCCCGGGGACTGGGGGGGACGGGCAGGCTCTTCTTGAACCGCCGGGCGAAGCCCATGACACCCAGGGACGTCCGCCGGGCCCTGCAGCGTCGCGCTCCGTTTGCAATCTCGCCGCACCAGCTTCGCCACTCCTTCGCCACGGACCTGCTGACACACGGCGCAGACCTGCGTTCCGTGCAGGAGCTTCTCGGGCATTCCAGCGTCGCGACCACGCAAATCTATACAAAAGTGTCCCTTGAGTTGCTGAAAGACGTTCACAAGCAGACTCATCCTCACGGGACCGAGGGTTAGGATGCTTGACTGTGGATCCTGAGGCTGTCGACCAGGTCTCTCTTTGGTGGGACGCTTATAAGAAGAGCCACGATCCTCAGCTGCGCGACCAGCTGATCGTGCACTATTCGCCTCTGGTGAAGTACGTGGCCAGCCGCGTGGCCAGTGGTCTGCCCGGCAACGTGGACTCCCGCGACCTCGCCTCCTACGGCATTTTCGGCCTCATCGACGCCATCGAGAAGTACGAGCCCTCCAGGGCGAACAAGTTCGAGACCTACGCCATAGCGCGCATCAGGGGCGCCATAATCGACGAGCTGAGGGCGATCGACTGGGTACCGCGCTCGGTCCGCGCCAAGGCGCGCATGGTCGAGAAGGCCATCGTCAAGCTCGAGGCGAAGCTACTGCGCAGCCCGACCGACGAGGAGATCGCCGCAGAGCTCAACCTCTCGTCCAAGGACCTGGGCACCATCCTCACCGAGACCCGGCGCCTCGGTGTCGCGGCCCTGGACGAGATCATGTCGGGTGCGGATCGATCGGAGGCGCCCACACTGGGCGACACCATCGCGGACAAGGGAACCGGCCCGGTGATGACCTTCGAGAACGAGGAAACCAAGCAGCTGCTGGCCCTGGCCATGAATCGTCTTGCGGACCGGGAAAAGATGGTGCTGGCCCTCTACTACTACGAGGGCTTTACGCTCGCCGAGATCGGGCAGGTTCTGGGCGTTACCGAATCCCGCGTCTGCCAGATCCACACCAAGGCGGTCATGCAGCTGCGCCTGCGCCTCAAGGATCTCGACCAGGCCTGAGCCTGGCCACCCCGTCCTCGGCCGCCGCGGAGGTACCGCGTCGGTAAGCTTGTCTCCGACCATTTCACGTCCTGAGGCGCCCCAACGGTCGCACTTTCGTGCGCGAGCTTCGGGACAGACTAACCGTGGGAGGAAAAATGAGTCAGGGCCCTGTAGTCACCATGCGCCAGCTGCTCGAGGCGGGCGTGCATTTCGGCCATCAGACGCGCCGCTGGAACCCGAAGATGAAGCGTTTCATCTACGGCGAGCAGAACGGCATCTACGTCATCGACCTGCACCAGACACTGCGCAGAGTCGAGACCGCCTACCTCTTCACCCGTGACCTCGCATCGCGCGGCGGCAACGTCCTGTTCGTTGGAACCAAGAAGCAGACCAAGGATGCCATTGCCCGCTATGCCGAGCTATGTGGCATGCCATACGTCAACGAGCGCT
>JAJZNF010000145.1 GCA_021847985.1 Actinomycetes bacterium
CCAGGCCGGTGGTCGGTTCGTCGAGAAAGAGAACCGGAGGACTGTTGACCAGTGCGGCGGCAAGGTCGAGGCGGCGCCGCATGCCTCCCGAGTAGGTCTTGACCGATCTCTTGGCCGCTCCGGTCAGCTCGAACACCTCGAGCAGCTCGTTGGCGCGCAGCTTCGCCGAGGCGCGGGTCAGCTGGTTCAGCTGGCCGATCATCCTCAGGTTTTCCAGGCCCGAGAGGTTCTCGTCGACGGCGGCGAACTGGCCGGCAAGTCCGATCCTCGTTCTGACCTCCTCGGACTCGCGCACAACGTCGAAGCCGAGCACCGAGGCGGAGCCGGCGTCGGGGGAGGCCACCGTGGTGAGGATGCGCACGGTGGTGGTCTTACCGGATCCGTTGGGTCCGAGCAGCCCGAATACCGTTCCCGCCTCCACCTCGAGGCTCAGCCCGTCCAAGGCGCGGACTCCGCCCTTGTAATCCTTCACCAGGTTCTCGGCTCGAATTGCGACTGCCACTGCGCCTCCCTGAAAGCCTTCTTCAAAGCTATGCGTCCTCGGCCGCTAGTCGCGGGTCAAGCGGGCCAATGTGTCCCGCCCGGCGGATGGCGCCACGACCCGACGTAGGCCGCGGGCCGGGTGCGCTCGAGGCGGTCCATGGCCGGCCCGGGTGCGCGCCCCGGGGATGCCACGATGCGCCCCGGGCTTCGGCGCGTCTCGCCACATGCGTGGCACCTACCGGTCAATAGCAGGCAAAGGCCCCTGCCACGCCCGCCTTCGTTGCTACCATCTAAGGCATGGATTTCGGCGCCAAGGCAATACGAGAAGCACAATTCCGCGAGAAGATGCGCGGCTACAACCCGGAGGACGTGGACACCTTCTTGGAGCAGGTGGCAAGAGGGGTGGAAGTCCTCGAGGAACGCAATCGCAAGATGGGTGACCGGGTCACCAAGCTGGAGCACGATCTTGCCGAAGCCATGGAGTCCCGCCGGGAGGCGGAACCCGTGGCCGCCCCTGCTCCCGCGGCCGCTCCGGCTGAGGCCAACCAGGAGCTGCTGGAGATCTTCATGATGGCCAAACGCACCGCCGACGAGGTGGTCGCCAAGGCCAAGTCCGAGGCGGACGGCGTACTTGCGGATGCCAAGCGTAACGCCGCCGACCTGGAGCGCACGGCACGTGCCGAGGTGTCCGCGATGCGCGAGGCGGAGACCGAGCGCCTTGCCGGAGAGGTGCGCGAATTCGAGGCCAAGCGGGATGCGCTACTGGACGAGCTGCACCGCCTGGCCGACCTCGCCTCGGGGGCGCGTGCCAAGGTGCGCAGTGCCCTTAGCGAGGCCATGGCCTCTATGGAGGCTTCCTTCAGCGGGCTTTACCAGGAGGAGTCCGGCGCGGAGAGTGGTGACGAACCCGAGGAGGCCGCGGCCGGCTTTTCCGGCGACGACCTCTTCGAGGAGTTCAGCGAGGAGTAGTGACGCCGCGAGCCTACGCGCTTCGGCCCACCTCCACCTTCCATCGCTCGGCGGGTGACACCGCCTCGCTTTCCACGATCTCCAGGCTGTCGGCCAGCGTCTGGGTCTTGATGTATCCCGCCCAGTTCGCGAGGGTCGCCGCCGCGGCGTCTCCCTTGGCCACCTCCGCGCGGAGCACGATGCGCTCGGTGATGACGAGGTCCATCGCCTTGCGCTCGGTCTGCACCATGCGCACGAAATCGCGCGCCATGCCTTCGGCCTCGAGTTCGGGGGTGGGGGCTATGTCCAGCACCACGACGCCGGTCCGGCCGAAGAGAGGACGGGAGGACTCGGGCGCCACCACTCCCACGGTCACCTTGTACTCGCCCTCCTCGAGCGGCGTGCCGTCCACGACGATCCTGCCCTGGGCGTCGCGCTCCCAGCGGCCTGCTTTGGCGGCCTGGATCACGCGCTGGGTGTCGCCCCCCAGCCGTGGACCCAGGGCTCGTGGCACCAGGGCCAGGGTCTCCGCCGCCAGGCTGGCGGTCTCCTCCAGCAGAACCACCTTCTTCACGTTGGTCTCCGAGGCGATCAGCTCCACGTAGGGGGCAAGTCGTCCCGCACCCGGGGTTGCGATGGTCAAGGACGCCAAGGGCAATCGCGCCCTCAGCCCCTGCGCCTTGCGGATCGAGTGCGCCTGCGAGCAGGCCTCGCGCACCAGGTCCATCTCCTCGACCAGGGCCGAGTCGGCGGGAAGCCCGTCCGGGTCGGGCCAATCGGTGAGATGCACGCTGCGCTCCCCGGTCATCGACTGGTAGACGTGCTCGGCGACCATCGGCAGCAGGGGAGCCACCACCTTGGTCAGGTAGTGAAGAGCCGTGTGCAGCGTGTTGTATGCGCCCACCTTGTCCTGGTCGTCGCCGGTGCTCTTGGGGGTCTCGCGCCAGAACCGGTCCCGCGAGCGGCGGATGTACCAGTTGGTCAACGCCTCCAGGTACTCCTCCACGGCTCCGGTGGCGCCGGAGAGGTCGTAGGCGTCCATCGACTCCGTGGCGCGTACAACCATCTCATGGGTCTTGGCCAGGATATAGCGGTCCAGCAGGTTGGTGGAGGTGGAGTCCACCGCGCCCTTGATACCGTCAGCGTTCCCGTAAAGGGAGAGGAAGTAGTAGGCGTTCCAGATGGGATTGATGACCCGCTTGTGGGAGTCCACGATCCCGGCCCGGTCGACCATGGCGTCCTGACCGCGCAGGACGGCCGAGGAGAGAAGGAACCAGCGCATGGCGTCCGCGCCGATCTCCTGGAAGACCTCCCAAGGGTCCGGGTAGTTTCGAAGGCGCTTGGAAAGCTTGCGGCCGTCGTTGCCCAGCAGGATTCCGTGGGCGATGCAGTTCTTGAAGGGAGGCCGGTCGAAGAGCGCCACGGCCAGGACGTGCAGGGTGTAGAACCAGCCGCGTGTCTGGCCGATGTATTCCACGATGAAGTCCGCCGGGAAGTGGGACTCGAAGTTCTCGCGGTTCTCGAAGGGGTAGTGAAGCTGGGCGTAGGGCATGGAGCCGGACTCGAACCAGCAGTCGAGCACGTCGGGGACACGGCGCATCATCGAATGCCCGGTGGGGTCGTCGGGGTTGGGGCGGACGAACTCGTCTATCTCGGGACGGTGCAGGTCTACGGGCCTGCGCCCGAAGTCGGCCTCGATCTCGTCGAAGGAGCCGTAGACGTCGATACGCGGATAGTCGGGGTTGTCGCTCTTCCAGACCGGGATGGGCGATCCCCAGAAGCGGTTGCGGGTCAGAGACCAGTCACGCGCGCCCTCGAGCCACTTGCCGAAGGAGCCGTCCTTCACGTGGCCCGGAATCCAGTTGATCTCCTGATTGCGCTTGAGCAGCTGCTCTTTCACCGCGGTGACGGAGACGAACCAGGAGCTTTCCGCCTTGTAGATGAGGGCGGTGTCAGTGCGCCAGCAGTGCGGGTAGGAGTGCTCGTAGTCGGCGTGCTCGATGAGTGCGCCCATGGCCCGCAGTGCGTCGATGATGGCCGGATTGGCCTCGAAGACCTGCAGCCCCAGGTAGTCGACGACCGGCTCGAGGAAGCGGGCGCGGCTGTCGACCGGGCAGACCACGGCGATCCCCTCGGATTCGCAGAGCTTCTGGTCGTCCTCGCCGAAGCCCGGCGCCATCTGCACGGCCCCGGTGCCGTCCTCGGTGCTGACGAAGTCGCCCATCAGCACCCTGAAGGCGTTGGGCACCTCGGCGAAGTACGAGAACAGCGGGCGGTAGCGCCGATTGGTCAGGGCCGTTCCCGGCACCGTGCCGAGCAGTTCCGCTCCCTCGAGGCGATGCGCGTAGCGCTCGCGGGCGGCCTCGGCGATGACCACCTTGGCCTCGCGTCCAGGCACCCTCAGCACCGCGTATTCGATCTCGGGCCCCAGCGCGAGCGCCAGGTTAGAGGGAAGTGTCCATGGGGTCGTGGTCCAGGCCCAGATCTCCACAGCTCCGTCCAGCAGCCCGTCCCCGCCCTCTTCCACAAGCGGGAAGGCCACGGTGACCGCCGGGTCGACGCGCATGCGGTAGCTGTCGTCCTGGCGGGTCTCGAAGTTCGACAGCGGGGTCTCGCACTCCCAGCAGTAGGGGAGCACCCGCTCGCCCTCGTAGATGAGCCCCTTGCGGTACAGCTCGGCAAAGGCCCACATCACCGATTCCATGAAGTCGGCGTCCATGGTCTTGTAGTCGTTGGTGAAGTCCACCCAGCGCGCCTGGCGGGTCACATAACGGTGCCATTCGTGGGTGGTGCGCTGCACCAGGCCGCGGCAGTAGTCGTTGAACTTGTCGATACCGAAGCCGATCACGTCCACCCGCCCGGTGAGCTCCAGCTCCTTCTCGGCCGCCATCTCCGCGGGCAGGCCGTGGCAGTCCCAGCCGAAGCGCCGCTGCACCTTCCGGCCGCGCATCGTCTGATAACGGGGGACGGCGTCCTTTACGAAGCCGGTCAGAAGATGTCCGTAGTGGGGCAGCCCGTTGGCGAAGGGAGGTCCGTCGTAGAAGACGTATTCGTTTTCTCCGCCGGCGCGGTTCTCGATGGATGCGGCAAAGGTTCCGTCCTTCTCCCAGAAGGCCAGAATCGACTCCTCGAGCCGGGGCAGGTTGAGTCCGGGGCCGGCCGGGGGATAGGGCGTGGCGTTCTTGCTGGTTGCCGCTGAACTTGATTCCATGCATCCAAAATAGGCGCGCAGTGGCCACGGGAAATCCCTCTGGTGACAGGGCCGCCCGCATGCGCGTTTAGTGTATAGCGGCAACAAAGAGCCGCTAGGGTGCCCGGGCCTCACGAAATCCCGCGCGCGTAATTAGAATGCGGGAATTCTTTTGCGCCGGGATTGTTCCAGATAGGCCGGCGCAAAGGGGGAAACCCCGAGTGCCTGGCTCGAGGAAGTCGAATGAGGACCGTGTGGAGGAGGCTCCACAGGGGGTGATGGATATGGAAGAGCTGGCAAAGACGTCGACCAAGCGGAGCAGGAACAGCGCGGGCTCCCGGGCAGCGGCTGCCGGCGCGGGCTCCAACGGTGTGCGTACCAAAGAGGATATCGAGTCCCTCAGCGACGACGAGTACGAGGCGCTTTCCGAGGAGGAGTTCCTGGCGGCGCAGCGGGTGCTGCTCGAGGCCGAGCGCCAGGTATACACCTCGCAAGCCGAAATGTTCAAAGAGGAGGCGGCCACCCTCGCTCGCGAGTCCGAGCCCGGCGACGTCCAGTTCGACGAGGAGTCGGGCGAAGGCGGCAACTCAACGATCGAGCGGGAGCGCGACCTGGCTCTGCTGGCCGGGCACCTGGCCACGGTTGCCGAGATCGACTCCGCCCTGGAGAAGATCGCCTCGGGTACCTATGGCATTTGCGAGAACTGCAAGGGCGAGATACCCCGGGTTCGCCTGAGGGCGCTGCCCTATGCCCGCCTCTGCGTGAAGTGCAAGAGCGGAGGCCTTACGCGCCGCTAGGCGCGCGAGGGCGCCTGGTGGGCAAGTTGGCTCTAAGCGAGGGTTCCGGCGTCTCGGCGCGCAAGCCGTGGGTGCGGCACCTGGCCGGACTGGTTCTCGCCGCCCTCTGGGTGGCAGCCGACCAGGCCACCAAGACCTGGGCGGAAAACGCCCTGGCCGGGCATCCGCGCTTCCTCTTCGGGCACTTCGGCTTTGAGCTGATCCGCAACTCAGGCATTGCCTTTGGCATCGCCTCGGGAGCTCCCGGCATCATCACCGTCTTCGGCCTGGTGATCTCGGCCGTGCTGGCGGTCATACTCTTCAGGACCCGCCGTCCTATTACCACCATCGCCGCCGCGCTGGTCCTGGGTGGTGCGCTCGGCAACGTCGTCGATCGGATCTTCAGGCACAACGGCGGGGCGGTGATCGACTTCCTGCACTCCGGTTTCTGGCCCACCTTCAACCTGGCCGACGCGGGTGTGGTGATCGGTCTGGTGCTGGCGATCGTCGCCACTCCCAAGTCCGAGTCGGCGCGCTGAGCCCGGCGCCGGATAGCGCGCCTTAGGCTCGTTGCGATGACTGGAAGCGAATCCTCCGAGCAGGAGGTCGAATACCTCTCGGTGGAGATACCCGCCTCCTTGTCGGGCACGCGCCTGGATCGGGCCGTCTCAATGCTGACCGGCTGTTCGCGCGCCCGCGCGGCGGCCGAGATCGCTGCGGGAACGGTGCGCACGGGCGAGCGCTCCCTGACCTCAAAGTCCCTGGTGCTGCGAGGTGGAGAGGTGCTGGAGCTGCCCGAGAGTCTTTTGGAGGAGTCCGCTCCGGAGACTCCGGAGGCGGATCCCGGGGTGGACGTGCGCGTCGTGCACGCCGACGAATCCGTGATCGTGGTCGACAAGGCCGCGGGACAAGTCGTTCATCCGGGAGTTGGCAACGCCACAGGCACCTTGGTCTCCGGCATCATCGCGCGCTTTCCCGAAGTTGCCGATGTCGGCAACCGGTATCGCCCCGGTATCGTCCACCGGCTTGACAGGCCCACTTCCGGGCTGCTCGTCGTCGCCCGAACCGAGCGGGCTTATGAGGCGCTGTCCCTGCAGATGCGCGAGCATACGGCGCGCCGGACCTATCTGGCCTTGGTGGAGGGCAGGATCGAGCCGGTCCGTGCCGAGCTGGAAGGTTCCATCGCCAAGTCCTCGAGGGGTTTCGGCGCGATGGAGCTATCGGCTCAGGGGCGTTACGCCCGCACCAGCTACCGCCGCTTGGCAGTCCTGAGGCTCGATGGCCAGGAGGTGAGCCTCTTGCAGGTGCAGCTCGAGACGGGCCGGACGCACCAGATCCGTGTCCACCTGGGTGCACACGGATTTCCGGTGTACGGCGATCGCCTCTACGGCGCGACTTCGGACTTCGGGGACCGGATCTTTCTCCACGCCTGGCGGCTTGCCTTTGTGCACCCTGTGAGCGGCATGGAGGCTGCGTTCACCGCTGCGGTCCCTGCCGACCTGGATGAGCGCCTCAGGCAGGCCGAGCTCGTCGAGGGTTCCATGGAGGCTCTCGGCGGCTGAAGGCTTTCCGGCCCTCGTCGAGCATTCCTCCGGGCGGGCTCGTAGTCGCCTGTGGGGCCGCCTATCGGCCGGCCAGGAACGCGCTCAGATGGAAGGCGAGCAGATCCCCGCTGTCAGGGCCGATATCCCTCGGGATTCGCACCCGGGACCGCCGGTTGCCCCCTCCGAGCTCCAGGATCGAATCCCCCCGCCAGAACCGGACAACCCGGGCCCGCACTTGAAATGTGGCGCTCTCCAGCACGGTCGATCCCGACGAAAAGAGGTCAGCGACTGCTTGAGCCACGGCATCGCTCGCCAGCAGCGACCGCAAGTCGACCTCGTCGAAGGGCCTTTGGCCGGTTGGCGTGCTTCGCTCCCGGATCTCCTGCTCGGTCGCCTGACGGCTCCCACCCTGCACCCCGGGACCGAAGACGGCGGCCTCGCTGAATACGGGCCCTCGCCTGGCCGGGGAGTGTTGGGCGAAGTAGGCGCCGGCGGGATCGATGAGCAGCATGAAGAGTCGGGGTAGACGCACCATGCACAAACTTAGCCCACTCGAATGCTCCTCCTTGCTCCGCGCTCGCCGCAGTGTGGGGCGGCTCTGCGCACCGCACCGGCGCCATCCGCAGGTCTTGCCAGGTGCTGGGCGCGTCCGACGCATCTTGCGGCCGGCTGTCTTTGCCGCCCCGGAAATGGAAGCAGCCACCTCCACATTGTCGCGGAGGTGGCTGCGATGCTGGGTCTGGACCGGCCGCCGGAGAAGCGTCGCCGGTATGGATCAGGCGGCCGGAGCCTTTAGGCCTGGGTGCTCGGCAAGGCGATCCAGGGCTGCGGCCTCGAGGCGGCGCGCGCGGCGCGGGCCGATGCCGAGGTGCTTGGCGGTGGCCTCCAGCGAGGCAGGCCGGTTGCCGTCCAGCCCGAAGCGGAGGATGACCACCGCGCGCTCCAGCGGATCGAGCTCTTCGAGCGCCTTGCGCAGCTGGTCACGGGTGAGAGCCTCGTCCACCTCGTCCTCAAAGGTGTTCTCGCTGCCGATCACCAGGTCTCCCAGGCTGGTCTCACCCTCCGGGCCCACCGACTGGTCGAGGCTGGCGACCACGCGGGCTGCGTGACGAACGTCGGCAAGCTGGGCCGGGGAGAGGTTGGCGCTGCGCGCGATCTCCTCCTCCGTCGGGTTTCGCTGGTTCTCGTTCTGCAGCTCACGCGTGACGTTGTCGACCCTGCGCGAACGCTCCGCGGCCTCCATGGGAAGGCGGATCGCCTGGCCATGGTTGTGCACGGCGCGCTGCAGCGACTGACGCACCCACCAGGTTGCATAAGTCGAGAACTTGAAGCCTCGGCGCCAGTCGAACTTCTCGACCGCGCGGATCAGGCCGAAAGTGCCCTCCTGAGATAGGTCCGAGAGTTCAACCCCACGGTCCTGATATCGGCGGGCCCAGTGCACGACGAGTCGAAGGTTGGCGGCAACCATCTCGGACTTGGCGGCCTCGTCACCGGCGCGCACGCGCTTGGCCAGCTCAACCTGCTCCGCGGGGGAGGGAAGCGGGTGGCGCGCGAGGTCGTCGAGGAAGAGGCGAACGGCATCCGCCCCGAGTCCGGAGATGCTAAGTGCTGCCTCGACCGTG
>JAJZNF010000278.1 GCA_021847985.1 Actinomycetes bacterium
CGTCGCAAAGCTGGCCGAGTTGTCCACCGGAGCCACAACGCACGGGGGGTACGACCCGAACTTCGCCGACTCCTCCGCGGTCATCGCCGAGCGGGGCGAGGCCGAGACACAGTACGCGAATCTCTCCCAGCTGCTCGAGGACGTCGACGCGGCTCTGGCCAAGATCGAGGACGGAACCTACGGGGTTTGCGAGTCCTGCGGCGGCCCTATCGAGCCGGCCCGCCTCGAGGCCATCCCCACCGCGCGGCTCTGCATGAGCTGCGCGGTGCAGCGCCGGCGCTGAGCCGCGCCCTTACCCGGCCGCCGGGCAATTTGTAGCGTGGCTCCCCTGGGGCGGTGCGAGCGCTTCGCGCGCCCCAAGCCCGCGCCGGGCGCGCCACGCAGGCCTCCGACCAGCCCAGGGAGGCTTTGGCGCACCAGGCCCTAAATTGGGAGGCAGGCGAACGCGCAGCTGGAGAGATATTGAGAACCAAGGCGCTCTGGATCATCGGGCTGGCGGTCGTGATCGTCTTGGCTGTAACCAAGCACGTGTTCACCGTGTACACCTTCGTGGACGTGGTGGCGGCGGTGCTCGCCATCGTGCTGCACGAGGTAAGCCACGGCTGGGCCGCGCTTTACTACGGGGACCGCACCGCGGCCGAGAACGGACGGCTCTCGCTCAACCCGATCAAGCACATCGACCCTTTCGGGACCCTCATCCTGCCCGCGCTGCTGCTTCTTCTGCACCTGACGCCGATCGGCTATGCCAAGCCGGTGCCGGTCAATCCCGCCAGGATGCGGGATCGCCGGCGTGCCGAGCTGGTGGTCTCGATGGCGGGCCCCTTCACCAATCTGGTGCTGTCGATCCTGGCGGGGGTCGTCTTTCGGGTCTTCCTCTTCTCCAACTCCTACGCAGGCAGCGGGCCACTATTGACGGGGGGCACCAGCTTCGCCTCGCTGGTCGGGCTCTTTTTGGTCTACTTCGGCCTGGTGAACGTGATGCTGTTCGTCTTCAACATGCTTCCCGTTCCGCCGCTGGACGGCTCGGCCTGGCTGCGCAGGCTGGTGGGCGACCAGCGCTGGTTCGCCATCGAGCGCAGCATGCGGATCGTGATCCCGCTGCTGCTCTTCGTGGTCTTCTTCTTTCCCGGGGTCCTGAGCGCGGTTATCAGCCCGATTTTGAACCTGTGGATTTCGATCTTCGTTCCGGCCACGGCGGTGATCTGAGCCGGCACTTTGCCGCTCGTGCGCGGATCAATAGCGGACCCGGTTCAGGTCCGCAGCAGGGCGTGCATGATAACATTCGGATAGAAACGATCTTCGCCCCGGGTTTGGTGCAGGCAGGCGGGCGGTAAATGCAGTTCTAGCGAGAGGTTCCGGTGAAAACCATGGCCCTAGTGGCGGGCGCCCAAGTTGACACGAATCACTTCATCGACGGCATGCGGATTCCTTCTGATTCCACCTTCCAGGACATCTCGCCGATCGACGGCTCGGTGATAGCCGAGGTAGCCCGAGGCGGCCGGCACGAGGCCTATCTCGCGGTCACCGCGGCCAAGGCCGCCTTCGAGAGCTGGCGCAAGGTGAGCCCCAAGGAGCGGGCGGCCCACCTGCATCGCATCGCCGAACTGGTGGAGGAGCGCGTGGAGGTTCTGGCGGCGGTGGAGACGGCCGACAACGGCGCGCTGCTCCGCTCCCACCGCCGCAGCGTGATGCCCAGGGTCGCCCACAACTTCCGCTTCTTCGCCGACTATCTGACGGACTCCCTCGTGGTGGACGACTTCCAGACACGTGGGCATCGCAACCACGTCAGCTACGATCCCGCCGGGGTGGCGGTCCTCATCTCGCCCTGGAACGCGCCCCTGATGCTCGCCACCTGGAAGGTAGCCCCCGCCCTTGCGGCCGGCAACACGGTCGTCCTAAAGCCGTCGGAGTGGTCACCCCTCACGGCTTCGCTGCTGGCCGACATAGCCGCTGAGGCGGGGCTGCCCCCCGGCGTCTTCAACGTCGTGCAGGGATACGGGGAGGAGGCCGGCGCGGCGCTGGTGGCGGATGCGCGGGTCAGGCGCATCTCCTTCACCGGCTCGGTTCCCACCGCCAAGTCGATCGCCGCGGCTTGTGCGAAAAATCTCACACCCGTCTCATTTGAACTGGGTGGGAAGTCGCCTTTCATTGTCTTCGATGACGCGGATCTGGAATTGGCCCTGAGCATGGCGGTCGAGCAGTATGACAACGCCGGCCAGGTCTGCCTCTCCGGCACCCGCCTGCTGGTCCAGTCCGGCATCTGGGAGGCGTTCATGGAGCGCTTTGCCGAAGCCGCCGAGGCCCTGCGCCAAGGTGACCCGAGAGACGACGAGACCCGGATCGGCCCCCAGATCCACCCCGAGCACCTCGAGCGCATCGAGGGCTTCGTCACCCGTGCCAAGCAGGCGGGCGCGCATGTGGTGTTCGGTGGCGAGCCCAACCGTGAGCTTGGGGGCCTGTACTACCGTCCCACTCTCATCGTGGGGGCCGACCCGCATTCGGAGATCGCCCAGGAGGAGGTCTTCGGCCCGGTGCTGGTGGCCTTCAAGTTCGATGGCGAGGAGGAGGCTGTCTCCATGGCCAATGACACCGACTTCGGCCTGGCCGCCATGGTCTTCACCTCCGACCCCGAGCGTGCCGAGCGTGTCAGCGCGCAAGTGGTCGCGGGCACGGTGTGGAACAACTGCTTCTACGTCCGCGACCTGCGCGCTCCTTTCGGCGGCTCCAAGCAGAGCGGGATAGGGCGCGAAGGGGGAGCGTGGTCGTTCGACTTCTTCTGCGACCTGAAGAACTCGGTCTTTTCCCCTCAGGGATGGAGGGGCTAGATGGGTGAGATCGTGGGCGCGGGCCTGCTTGCGCATGTGCCGACAATCGTGCTCCCGGAGGAACTCCGCCGCGCTCTGAACAACGGGGAGGACTTCAGCCTGGTGGAGGGGCTCCGGCGCCTGCGCCGCGAGGTCTTCGAAAGCCTCGACTACGATACGGTCGTCGTCTTCGACTCCCATTGGGCCACCACCGTCGAGTTCGTGCTCACGGCCCATGCGAGGCGCAGTGGGCGCTACACCTCCGAGGAGCTGCCGCGTGGCATGAGTGCCCGCCCCTATGACTTTGAGGGTGACCCCGAGCTGGCGCGGGCCATCGCCTCCCACGCCGAGGAGGTGGGCACCTGGATCACGCCCATCGACGATCCCTACCTGCCCATACACTACGCCACCACCAACCTCTGGGAGTACCTGGGCGAGGGGCTGGGCGGCAAGCGCTGGATCTCGGTGGGGGTATGCCAGACCGCGACCACCGAGGACTTCCTGCGCATGGGACGTGCGGTGGCACGGGGGATCGCCGACGTGGATCGCAAGGTGGTCATCATCGCCTCGGGCGCCCTCTCCCACACCTTCTGGCCGCTCCAGGAGCTGCGCAAGCACGAGGCCGCCGGCACCGAGCACATCTTCACCCCCGAGGCTCTGGCGGCCGATCTGGAGCGGATCGAGTGGTTCAAAGCCGGAGACCACGCCAAGGTGCTGGCCGGCATGCAGGATTTCCTCCGCTTCAAGCCGGAGGCGCGATTCGGCCATTACCTGATGATGATCGGAGCGCTCGGGGAGAGCGCCGTGGTCGCGCCCGGCCGTCTCTATGGCCAGTACGAGAACAGCGTGGGGACCGGGCAGGTGCACATCTGGTTCCCACGCCCCGAGGGCGGCTGGAGAGGGGAGGGGCGCTCATGACGGAGGCGCGCAGGATCCTTCTCGACGGCTCGGTGGTGACCGTGCTGCGTGCCGGCGAGGAGCTGGTGGCCCGGGACGGTCGGCGCGTGCGGGCGGATGCCGCGCAGCATCTTCCTCCGGTGAACCCCACCAAGATCATCGCCGTGCACCTGAACTATCAGAGCCGGGTCAGCGAGTTCCAGGCCAGGCTGCCCGCGGCGCCGACCTACTTTCAGAAGCCGCTCTCGTCGCTCAACTCCCACGGTGGCGCGGTGGTGCGCCCGCAGGGGTGCAAGTGGCTCAACTACGAGGGCGAGATCGCCATCGTCATCGGCCGCAGCTGCCGCAACGTGGAGCCCGACGAGGCGGCGGAGTACATAATGGGCTATACGGTCGCCAACGACTTCGGCCTGCACGACTTCCGTGACACGGACGCGGGATCCATGCTCCGGGTGAAGGGCTCGGACACTCTGTGCCCGCTCGGTCCCGGGCTGGTCTCGGGCTGGGACTTCCGCGAGAAGGCCATCGAGACCAGGGTCAACGGGCGGGTGGTGCAGTCCGGCAACACCAAGGAGATGATGTGGGACATGCATTACCTGGTGGCCGACCTCGCCCGCAACATCACCCTCGAGCCGGGAGATGTCATACTCTCCGGCACCCCCGCCAATTCCCGGCCTGTCGAGCCGGGGGACGTTGTGGAGGTCGAAGTGGAGGGGCTGGGGTGCCTCCGCAACCATATCGTTGAAGGCCCGGTGCCTATCAACCCTGACTTCGGGGCCCAGCCCACCGAGTCGGAGGAGGTCGTCTCCACCGCTCTCGGCGGGGATTGGGAGCTCCGGGGAATCCGTCCGCCCAAGCGGGCTTGAGGGGACTTGGGAAAGAACAGGAAAGGTTCCAGTTGAAGGTAATCGTCGATCTCAACAAGTGCAACGACCACGGCCAGTGCGTCTACTCCGCGCCGGACGTGTTCGCGCTGAACGACCGTGGCGAGCTGAGCTTCCGCGATGAAGCCAGGGATCTCTACGTCTCGGGCGAACTGGACGAGTCGCTCAGGGACGTGCTCGAGGAGGCGGCCGACATCTGCCCCATGCAGGCCATAGAGATCGAAGGCTAGGGCATTGGCCGGCGTTGTGGTGGTGGGCGCTTCGCTCGGGGGGCTTCGGGCGGCGGATGCCCTTGCGCGCTCCGGCTACGGGGGCGGGATAACTCTGGTCGGTGATGAGCCTCACCCGCCCTACAACCGTCCTCCTCTCTCCAAGGAGGCCCTGGTGGATGAGCAGGAATTCGAGGCGATACGCCTGCGCTCCTCCTCCAAGGGAGGAGCGGTGAACCTGGTGACCGGCCTGCACGCGGTCTCGGCCGACCTCTCCCGCGGCCTGGTCTTCTTCTCGAACGGGAGTGAGATGGCCTTTGAGGGCCTGGTGGCGGCGACGGGCTTACGCCCGCGGGCGTTGCCCATCCCCAAGCCCGGGGCGGGCGTCCTGGTCCTTCGCACCTACGCGGACCTGCTGCGACTTCGTGGCGAGCTGGCCGGGGTGCGGGACGTGGCCATCATCGGGGCGGGCTTCATCGGCTGCGCGCTGGCCGCCAGCCTGACCCAGCTCGGCTACAGCGTCTCGGTCATAGCCCCGGAGGACGTTCCCATGCTGCGTCCGCTGGGCGAGGAGCTCGGTGGGGCGCTCTTGCGCCACCACTCGGCCCAGGGGATCAAGTTCGGGCTGTCACGCCTTCCGGTCACCATCGAGGGGGACGCGCGCCCGGAGAGGGTGGTCTGCAACGACGGTAGCAGTTTCGACGCACAGCTCGTTATCGAGGCGGTGGGATCGGCCACCAACACCGAGTGGCTGGAGGGCAACGGGCTGGAGCTCTCGGACGGCATCCTTTGCGACGAGAGGCTTTCCTTCGGGGGCCAAGGCCGCTTTTTGGCCGTGGGAGACGTGGCGCGCTTCCCCAACCTGGCCTTTGACGCGGTTCCGCGCCGCGTCGAGCACTGGGGGATAGCCGTCGACACCGGACGCTATGCCGGAAAGGCTCTGGGCCGGCTCTTGACATCCGGAGAGGCCGAACCCGCCTTCAAGCCCATGCCGGCCTTCTGGTCGGACCAGTTCGAGCTGCGCATCCAGTCCTTCGGAATGCCCGGACTCGTCACCGACCCCGCGGCCATCAGGGTGCTGGAGGGCGATCTCGATGGCGAGGTCGTGGTGGGCTATTACCGTGAGGACACCCTGGTCGGCGTGGTCCTGGTGGGATTCGTCCAGAGCCACCTGAAGTATCGCGCCGCCGTCGCCGAGAGCCTGGCGGCCGCCGGCACCTCCTCTTAGGACCCGCCGGCCAGGTGGCCCAACGCCTGGTTCAGCTCGAGTACGTTCACGTACGGCGAGCCGAGGAAGCCCAGCTGCCGACCGTGTATCTGGGAGGCGACCAGCTTGTCGAGGCTGCCGGCCGAGAGGCCCCGCGCCTTGGCCACCATGGGCACCTGGGCGTAGGCGGCGGCGGGCGAGATGTCCGGGTCCAATCCGGAACCCGAGGTCGTCACCAGATCGTTGGTGGGGGATACGCCGAGGCTATGCCAGTAGGCGATCTGAGACTTCACCTGGGCCACCAGTTTCGCCGATCGCGGTCCGAGGTTCGAGCCGCCGGAGGCCATCGGGTTGTTGGGGTCGGGCCGGGTGTGGAAGAAGGACGGGCCGGTGAAGGTCTGGCCGATCAGGACCGAGCCGTTGGCACCGAGGGAGCCGTTGGCCTGATAGCCGAAGAACCCCTGGGCGGCCGCAGTCTCGGCCAGCGGGTAGGCAAGGCCGCAGACCACCAGGAAAAGAACCGCGAGAATCACGGCCCGGCGCAGCTGCCTGAGCACCATCAGTGCACCCCCATGAGCGTCAGTAGCAGATCGATCGCCTTTATCCCCACAAAAGGAAGCGCCAGCCCGCCCAGGCCGTAGACGAGCACGTTGCGCCTCAGCACGGCGGTGGCCCCGGCGGCACGGAACTTCACGCCTCGAAGCGCCAGGGGAACCAGGGCGATGATGATCAGGGCGTTGAATATCACCGCCGAGAGGATGGCGGTGCTCGGATTGGACAGGCCCATGACGTTGAGGACCGCCAGACCCGGGAACGCGGACTGGAAGATGGCGGGGATGATTGCGAAGTACTTCGCCACGTCGTTGGCTATGGAGAAGGTGGTGAGCGCGCCGCGGGTTATGAGCAGCTGCTTGCCGATCTCCACGATGTCGATGAGCTTGGCCGGGTTCGAGTCGAGATCGACCATGTTGCCGGCCTCTTTGGCGGCATTGGTCCCGGTGTTCATGGCCACGCCCACGTCCGCCTGGGCGAGCGCCGGGGCGTCGTTGGTCCCGTCACCGGTCATGGCGACCAGCTTCCCCTTGGCCTGCTCGGCGCGGATCAGCTCCATCTTGGTCTCGGGTGTGGCTTCGGCCAGGAAGTCGTCCACTCCGGCATCGGCGGCGATGGCGGCGGCGGTGAGGGGGTTGTCCCCGGTGATCATCACGGTGCGGATGCCCATCCGGCGAAGTGTCGCGAAACGCTCGGCGATGCCGTCCTTCACCACGTCGCGCAGCTCTATCACTCCGAGCACGCGGGAGCCCTCCGAGACCGCCAGCGGTGTGGAGCCGGCCCGGGACACCGCGTCCACGCGATCCTGCAACTCGGCGGGGAAGCTGCCGCCCTGGCTCTCCACCCAGGCCTTCACCGCCGCCGAGGCCCCCTTGCGCACCACCCTCCCGCCGAAGTCGACACCGGACATGCGGGTGGCGGCGGAGAAGGGGACGAACTGGTAGTCGGGCCCCATGGTGCGCTCGCGCAGGTTGAAGCGCTTCTTGGCCAGCACCACTATGGATCGGCCTTCGGGCGTCTCGTCCGCGAGCGACGCGAGCTGTGCCGCGTCGGCCAGCTCGCTCTCGGCCACGCCGGTGGCGGGGTAGAAGGCCGAGGCCATGCGGTCGCCCAGGGTGATGGTGCCGGTCTTGTCGATGAGAAGCGTCTGCACGTCCCCGGCGGCCTCCACGGCGCGTCCGCTCATGGCCAGCACGTTGCGCTGGACCAGCCTGTCCATGCCGGCGATGCCGATGGCCGAGAGCAGGGCCCCGATGGTGGTCGGTATAAGGCAGACCAGCAGCGCCACCGCCACCACGATCGGCACCTTCGCGCCGAGGTAGGAGCCGAACGGTTCCAGGGAGACCACCACCGGGATGAAGACGATGGTGAGCGCAGCCAGCAGGATCGCCAGCGCTATCTCGTTTGGCGTCTTCTGGCGGTTGGTCCCCTCCACCAGCTTTATCATCCGGTCCAGGAAGGTCTTTCCCGGTTCGGCGGTGATGCGGACCACGACGCGGTCCGAAAGCACCATGGTGCCTCCGGTGACCGCCGAGCGGTCACCGCCGGATTCGCGGATGACCGGGGCCGACTCGCCGGTGATCGCCGACTCGTCAATCGAGGCCACGCCTTCGACGATCTCGCCGTCCGAAGGGATGGCGTCCCCGGCCTCGCAGACCACGACGTCGCCCACCTGCAGGGATGCGGCGGGCACCAGCTCTTCGCTTCCGTCGGCCCGCAGCCGCCGGGCCCCGGTCTCGGTGCGCATTTGGCGCAACGTGTCCGCCTGCGCCTTGCCGCGCCCCTCGGCCATCGCTTCGGCGAAGTTGGCGAACAGGACCGTCAGCAGCAGCCAGATGGTGATGGCCAGGCCGAACCCGCTGCGGTTGGCGACGGTGTCGATGGCGGTGACGACCGTTCCCATCAGCACGACGAACATGACCGGGTTCTTGGCCTGGACGCGGGGGTCGA
>JAJZNF010000247.1 GCA_021847985.1 Actinomycetes bacterium
CGCGGGCTAGGGAGTCGGCCATGCCGAAGAGCATCTCGACCTCGTAGGCCTCAGGGGGGATGCCGCTGGCTCGCGCGGTTGCCACCGCATAGGAGATCGAGCGCAGGTTGTGGGTTCCGAAGGCCGGCCTGATCCGGTCGCAGGCGGCGAGGGCCGCATCGATGCAGCGTTCGTAGGAGTAATCCGTCTCCTCCTTGGCCTGCCAAACGGGCGCGTGCCAACCCTCGATCGCGGCACGCACCATCTCGGCGTCGAAATAGGCGCCTTTCACCAGCCGCACCCAGAGAGGGGTCCAGCCACGCTCCACCCTTGCCGTCGACAGGGCGATCACTTTGCCGAGGTCGGCCTCGGCGGTGGTTAGATAGGCCTGGATCACGGCTCCGAGATGCAGCCGCGCGTAGGCGGGGTCCATGGCCAAGCGCTCGAGCAGTTCCAGGGTCGGCTCCCTGGCTTCATGATCCTCCATGTCGAGGAAGCAGAGCAGGCCGGGCTCCAGCGCCTCGCCAAGAACGGGGCGCAGGCGCTCCTGAACCTCGGAGACACCGATTTCCTGGCTGAGCGCTCCGAAGTGCGGGCTCAGCGCGGTCGGCTTGATCGAGATGGAGGCGGCGGGGATCGGCCCGAGATGGTCATGACTCGGCAGACCCGTGAGGCGGCCACTGGCTCGGGAGAGCGCCCTGGCCATCTCGGCCAGACGCTCTTGATAGCGCTCCGCCTCCGCCTGGCTCAGTGTCTTCTCGCCAAGCAGATCGACCGTGGTGGAGATGCCCTGCTTGGCATACGCCTCCGCCCGTGTCGCGATCTCGCCTGTGCTGGAGCCCGCTATGAAGAGGCGAGCCACGCCCTCGATGCCGGAGCGGATCGCCGACACCGCCGCCGCTTCTCCCATGGGGGCCTCGCCCGCCATGCGCAGGCCCCGTGCCACCAGGCCGCTCTCGCCGTCGGCGAGGTACTGGCGGGCATGGTTGTAGATGTCGCGCGCGCCGTGCAGGCGGGGGAAGACGTCCACCAGACGGAAAAGCCGGGTGCGAAAGTCGGCGTCGTGCATGGCGCGGCGCATAACCAGCCTCTGGAAGGCCGGAAGCTGGGCGAGCGAGACGCGCTCGATCCCGGTATCCAGGATTGATTTTGCAACTTGCTTGACCTCGGCCTGTCCCGGCCTGGAAAGGTCCCTGGCCATAGCTGCCTCCTTCTTCCGCCCGTTGCGGCGCGGGCGGAGGCGCCCTACTTGGCCAACCTTAGCCCCGTGTCCGCAGGTGGTGCAGATTTGGCTCCCTATCCAGCGAATTGGGCGGCGCTTTTCAAGGGTGGCGATTTAGGTCTTAGTAGGCTCGGCTTGGGTGCAAAGGATCGTCCTGGGCTTGCGAGCCCCGTCGCCAGGAGGTTCCAGGAAAATGTCGAGTGAAGTGCTTGCGGAAGACAGGTCCGCGGCCACACCCCAACCGCACAGCTTCGCCATCGTGCCCATTCCCGGCCTCGTGGTCGCCGGGGCCTACGTGGTGGCGCTGGTGGTGGCCTTGATAAGTAACACGCATTGGGCCGTGGACTTCTTCCACGTCGTGTCCGGCGGCCTCTGGACCGGAATCGACCTCTTCGTCGGCTTCGTGGTTGGGCCGATCATCGGCAAGATGTCCATCCCGGCCAGAATGGAGTTCACGACCCGGTTCATGCCGAAGATGGTGGTCATAATGCCCGCGCTGGTGGTCGCCACTCTCGCGGCCGGCTTCCAGCTCGCCAGGCAGCAAGGATTCATCCTCTCCTCGTGGCCGGAACATGGCTGGGTGGTTGCCTCCTTCGTCGTGGTGGGGGTGCTGGCGGTGGTCGCCATCGGCGTGCTGGAGCCGGCAAACTTGGCGGTATTGTTCGAGTTGCGCAAGCCGCAGCCCAACGGAGAGCTTGTCGGCCGGCTGATGAAGCGCTTCATCTACACGGCGGGAATCACCGGCGCCATGCAGGTGGCGACCCTGGTAATCATGACAAAGCTGGCGTCGGCATGAGAGCGGCCGTTCCGACGGAGGCCTTCTCGCCTTACAGCGCCAAGCGGCCGCCGATAGGCGTCGTCTGCCAGGTCGCACTTGCGTCGATCGTGCTCTCGGCCGTGGTGCTGGCCGCTCAGATACCCAAGATGAGCGACACGGCGGTGCCGATTGTCTTTGCCGCCCTGGCCTGGGTGCTCTTTCTGGGCGCCGCCTCGATGCTTTCCCGAGTCGGTCCCTTTGCGTGGGGCGTCTTCCGCATGGTGGCGGTCCGCCAGCTGCTGGTGGAGCTGGTGATCGCGGGAATGCTGGAGTTCGTCTTCATCTACGACCACACGCCCGGCAAGGCGCTGGCCATCTTCACGACGTTGGTGGCGGTGTTCTGCCTGGACATCGCGCTCCTGATCGCATTCTCGGTGGCGCGATACCAGGACCCGGCCTAGAGGCCGGACCGCTACCAGGCGTCCAGGTACCCCTCGTCGGGGCCGGGCCGCACGCCTTGGGCTGCATCCAAGGAAAGGGTGATGATCCGGCGCGTCTCGGCCGGATCGATGACGTCGTCGATCTCGAAGACGGAGGCGATTGAGAGCGCCTTGCCGCGCTCGTACATCTGGGCCACGAGCTCCAGGTAGCGCGATTCACGCTCGGCCGGGTCGGCGATTCGATCCAGCTCGCGGCGATAGCCGAGGCGGACCGCGCCCTCGAGGCCCATGCCCCCGAACTCGCCGGTCGGCCATGAGACCGCAACGACCGGCGCCTTGGTGCTGCCCCCGGTCATGGCCATTGCACCGAGCCCGTACGCCTTGCGCAGGACCACTGCGATCATGGGCACCCGGGCGTGCGCACCCGCCAGGAACATGCGGGAAAAGTGCCTGACGGTGGCGGTCTTCTCCGACTCCGGCCCCACCATGAACCCGGGCGTGTCGACCAGGGAGACCAGCGGCAATCCGTGCACGTTGCAGAGCTGGACGAACCGGGCCGCCTTGTCGGCGGCTGGGGCATCGATCGCGCCACCGAGGTGCAGCGGGTTGTTGGCCATCACCCCGACCGCCCGCCCGCCGACCCGGGCCAGGGCTGTGATGATGCCGACGCCGAAGCCGGGCCGGAGTTCCAGGATGCTCCCCTGGTCACAAAGCGTTTCGACGATTGGCCTGACGTCGTACGCCCGCATTCGGTTCTCCGGGACCATCGCACGCAGCGCTCGCTGGTCGGCGGCTGTCGCATCCGATCCGGAGGAGAAGAAGGCGAGGTAGCGGCGCACCGCATCGACCGCCGCGGCGTCATCCTCCACCAACACGTCCACCACACCGTTCGCGGCCTGCACCGACATCGGCCCAACGTCTCCCGGCGCCACGTTTCCCAGGCCGCCCCCCTCGATCATGGCCGGGCCCCCCATGCCGAGGCTGGCCTCCTTGGTGGCGATTATCAGGTCGCAGGTTCCGGCCAGCGCGGCGTTCCCGGCGAAGCAGTATCCGGAGACCACCGCGACGGTGGGCACCTTGCCGGAAAGCTCGGCCAGAAGCCTGAAGGACGAGACGTCGAGGGCGGCGATGGACGAGGTGTCGGTGTCGCCCGGCCTGCCTCCACCGCCTTCGGCGAAGATGACCACCGGAAGGCGCCGCTTGAGAGCGAGCTCGAACATGCGGTCCTTCTTGCGGTGATTCTGCATGCCCTGGGTTCCCGCCAGCACGGTGTAGTCGTAGCTCATGACCACGCAGGGCATGCCCTCAACTGTGGCGGTCCCGGCGACCAGGCCGTCGGCAGGCGTGTTGGCGATCAGGTCCTCCACGGATCGCCTCCGCCGTTGCGCGGCGACCGCCAGCCCGCCGTATTCGACGAAGCTGCCGGGATCCACGAGATCCTCTATGTTCTCCCGAGCGCTTCGCCGGCCGGTGCGATGGCGGCGCTCGATGGCGTCGTGCCGTCCCGCATCCAGGGTCGCCTGGTGGCGGGAGACGACTTCGGCCAGGTCGGGTCGGATGTGGTCAAGGTCCACGGCAGCGGTTTGGGATTCTTCGAGGCCCGCTTGGGCGTCTTCGATGACATAGGCCAGCACCGAACCCTCGACAACCTGCGTGCCGATCTCGGCAACCATCCGGTGCACGGCGCCGCCAACCGGCGAGCCTATGGGGTGCTGCATCTTCATCGCCTCGATCACGACGACGGCCTCTCCCGCAGACAGCACGTCTCCCTCCGCGGTGGACAACTCGACCACCACGCCGCGCATCGCGGAGAGCACGGGAACCGCACCGGGGGGCAGGTCGACCGGAAGCTCGATAAGGGGATTTTCGGAGCGGGCAGCCGGATGATGCTCTGTGGCCGTGGCCGGCCGCTCGTCGGTGCCCGTGGCCAAGAAGGCGGCCGGCGAGGCCGCCGGCTGCAGTGCGCGGGCGGTGGCGGCGAGAATGGGAGCGCGTTCGTCGACGAAGCCCGTCGAAGCCCGGCCGAGGACGTCTTCGGCGAGGATCGCCCGCAGCAGCCCGAGGTTGGTCTGTAGGCCCTCTATCTCGAATGCCTCGAGCGCGCGGGAGAGCCGTGAGGCGGCGCGGTCGACCTGACCGGAGGAGTCGAAGACGATCACTTTGGCGAGCAGCGAGTCGAAGGACGGCGAGGGGCTGACGCCGGCGTGGGCGTAGGTGTCCACACGGATGCCGCGCCCGGTGGGGGGCTCGAACCTGGCGATGGTCCCGGAGGACGGCACCACGGTTCCGTCATCGAGCATCACTTCGGCATTGACGCGTGCCTCGATGGCGACGCCGCGGGGAGTGGGCATCTGGTTGGCGCGGAGCCCGAGCTCGGCAAGTGTGGATCCGGTCGCAAGACGCAGCTGAATCTCGACCAGGTCCAAACCGGTGATCTCCTCGGTGACGGTGTGCTCCACCTGCAGGCGCGGATTCACCTCGAGGAAGTGGATTTCATCTCCCCTGACAAGGAACTCCACCGTTGCCAGTCCGCTCAGGCTGGCCGCCCGCGCCATGCGCACCGAGCTCTCGAAGAGTTCGCGGCGGGTCTCGTTGGAGATGCCGAGCGCAGGCGATATCTCGATGATCTTCTGTCTTTGACGCTGGATGGAGCAGTCACGCTCCCAGATGTGGGCGATCCTCCCGGTTCCCTCGCCGGCGACCTGCACCTCGATGTGGCGGGCACCCTCGATGGCCGCCTCGACATAGAGACTTCCATTTCCGAAGGCCGCGGCGGCCTCCGAACGGCAGCGCTCGAAAGCCTCGGCCACGGCGGAGCGGTCCCGGACCAGGCGCATGCCTCGTCCCCCTCCGCCGGCAATCGCCTTGATGGCCATCGGGGCTCCCTCGAGGGAGTCGAAAAAGGCTTCGGCCTGGGCGACGCTGGAAGCTTCGAAGGTGCCCGGGATGGTCGGCACGCCGAGCTGGCGGGCCAGGCGTCTGGCACGGGCTTTGTCTCCGAAGAGCTCGAGGGTCTCCGGAGAGGGTCCGATGAATGCGATACCCGCCTCGGCGCAGGCGCGCGCCAGGGCGGCGCTCTCGCTCAGGAAGCCGTAACCGGGGTGGAGTGCGTCGCAGCCCGCCTTGACCGTGGTTGCCAACAGGGCTTCGACGTCGAGATAGGCCGCCGGCCCCTGGCCGGGGAGCGCGAAGGATTCGTCGGCCACCCTGGCGTGGGGGGCATCGAGCTCGTCGGCGGCGAAGACGGTCGCGGTCGGAACGCTGTTGGCCGCGGCGGTCGCGGCTATGCGGATCGCGATCTCACCGCGGTTCGCGATCATCAGCTTGCCGATGGGAATCGTCACTTCGCCTCTTCTCGCCTTTCCGCTCGCCCGCTTCGCTTGAGGATGATGCCGGCAGCTTCCCGGTCCCATATCTCATCGGCAGTGTCTTGGCTGCGCAATAGGTTCTTCTGGACCTTCTGGGTCGGCGTCTTGGGCAACGCCGGCACGAAGGCGATGTATCGCGGGACCATGAAGTACGGGAGGCGCTCGATCAGGTGCTCGGTGATCCCGACGGGATCGGCCCCGAACCCGGCCCTCAGCACGATCACCGCCTTGATCTCGTCCTCTCCCAGCGCCGACGGCACTCCCACCACCGCGCTCTCCAGAACCGAGGGGTGTGAGTTGACCACCTTTTCCACCTCGAAGCTCGAGATGTTCTCCCCCCTCCTGCGAAGGGCGTCCTTCATGCGGTCGGTGAAGAAGTATCGTCCTTCGGCGTCGCGCCGGAAGGCGTCGCCCGTGTGGATCCACCCCCCTTGCGTGGCGGCGGCGGTCGCCTCCGGTAGGTTGTGGTATCCCGCCATTACCGTGTGCGGCACCAATGGGCGCACCCACAGCTCGCCCACTTCGCCTTCCCCCACGTCGGTGCCGTCCGGACCTACCAGGCGCAGCTCGTACCCGTCCCGGGCGAAGCCCGCCTCACCGCCGACAACGGTCCCGGGAGGCCCGTTCATCACCGCGCCGATCTCGCTCATTCCGTAGACTGCGGCGACTCGCAGGCCGAAGCGCCGCTCGAAGGTTGCGAAGTCGCTTGCCAGGGGGGCCATGACGGCGAGTCGCAAGGGGTTGTCCCGATCTTCGGGGCTTGCGGGCTGCTGTTGGAGCATCTCGGCCATCGCTCCCAGCATCACCGTGACGGTGATGCCCTGACGGCGCACCACCTCCCAGTAAGCGCTCGGCGAGAAGCCCGGCTCGACCACGCAGGATGCGCGGTGGATGATCGATTGGTAGACGCCGTACCACTGGCCGGCGAGGTGGAAGAGGGGCAGGGCGACCAGGATACGGTCCTCGTGGGTGGGAAGGTCCTGGTCCTCGCGGGAGGCGTAGGTGTAGGCCTGGGCTTCGGGTATCAGCACGCCCTTGGAAAGTCCGGTGGTCCCGGAGGTGTACATGTAGGCAAAGAGGTCGCCCGGCTCGCGCCTTGCCGGGGTGGCCGGGGCCGAGTCTTCGAGTTCGGCCCATGGCAGCAGCCGGAGACCTGCCGCACTCACGCCTTCGAGCGAGCCCCGTACCACGACCTTCTTCAGGGACGGCACCTGGCCGGCGATCGCCTTCACGCGATCGAGGTAGTGAGCCTCCGCCAACAGGGTCTCGACACCCGAGTCGCGCAGAATGTGGGCGAGGAAGTCACCCTTGTAGGCCGTGTTTACCGGCACTTCCACCACGCCCGTCAGTCCCATTCCCAGCCAGGCATGTACAAAGTCGAGGGAGTTGTCGAGCATCAGCGCCGCCGGGCTGTTTTCCCGGCAGCCCAGCCGCGCCAGGGCTCCGGCGAGCGACAGCGATCGCTGGAACGCCTGGGCGTAGGTGGAGGAGGCATCCCGATCCGCCAGTGCGACCTTGTCGGGCGCGAAGTCGAGCGCCCGCTCGAACGAGCGCAGAAGGGTGCGCTCTTCAAGCTTGGGAAGCTGCGCCATGCCACCTCCGGTGAGCCGGGTCCCGGCGCTGGAACGCGCAGGATGCCGAGAGAACCAATGTGTTTGCGATCTTATCCCCGCCGCCTCCGGCGCCGAAGGGCATTGCCTGGCCCGTGCATCCACGAAGGTTCCGATAGCTGGGCTATGAGAGCGTCATCAGAAATGCGAGTAGGAGAATTTCTGGGGTGACTTGCCAATCTCTGTCAGGGACCCGCTGGAAGCCCAGCGAGGCGTACATGGATTGCGCGGTGCGCATCATCTCGGTCGTATGCAGAAAGAGAGCGCTCCTTCCTTCTGTGCGCGCCAGGTCGACGCAGGCAAGGGTCAAAGCCTTGCCGTAACCTCTCCCCTGGCACGAGGTGTCCACGGCCAGTATGCGCATGCCGGCCTCCCCGTCCCGCAACTCCTCGGCCATCGGCGAGGATGAGTCCGGAACATAGGTGACGGTGCCGACCAGCTTTCCGGCGGCACGACCCACCAGAAGCGTTGCGGCCTCGGCCCTTTCCTCGACGCGCGCCAGATATTCGGCATACCCCCTGTCCAGGGTGTCGCCCACCGTCGCCCGGTAAGCGGAAAGGACGATGCGCGCGATCTCCTCGTAGTCCGCAGGGGTTGCCCTTTCGATGACGAGGTCGCCGCTCGGGCTGGGCTCCATTGTCAATCCTCCCCCAAAAGCTCGTAGCCCGACAGCCCCTCCACCAGGCAGTTTCCCCCGTCGACAACCAGAGTGTGGCCGGTAATGAAAGACGCCTGTTCAGAGGCCAGGAAGACGGCAGCAGCGGCGACCTCCTCGGGGGTACCCGAGCGGCCCATCGGCGAGGCGAGGCCGTGCCGCCTCTCCTCCTCCGTCTGGGCCAGGCTGGCTATCCAGCCCGGCGCCAAGGCATTACAGGTGATGCCGTGGCGAGCGTTTTCGAGGGCCACCGCCTTGGTCAGGCCCACCATGGCCGCCTTTCCCGCCGCGTAACCCACCTCGCCCGGGTTCACCTGCACTACTCCGG
>JAJZNF010000269.1 GCA_021847985.1 Actinomycetes bacterium
ATGCGCGATTCAGATGTGTCCATCGTCACCTCATACTAGACATGTCGAAAACAGAAAACCCAACAATTGGACCAAAATTCCTAGCGGCTCGGCGATTGGCGGGCGACGAACTCTCCCCTATCCAAAGCCACCTGACCATCGCCACGCAGCGTTCGAAACAGGACTCCGTCGCCGGACGACCACATCTGGACAGTCAGGGGCTCACCAGGTAGCACCGGAGCGCTGAAGCGGCCACTCATGCGAGAGAACCGGGAGCTTTCGTTGCCGCACTCCCTTTCAATCAGGGCCCGCGCCGTAAACCCGAAGGTGCAAAGCCCATGCAGGATCGGGCGGGGAAAGCCGGCCGCGCGAGCCAACGCAGGGTCGCAGTGAAGCGGGTTGCGGTCCCCCGACAGCCGGTAGATGAGTGCCTGGTTTTCACTGGTGCGCATCTCCGTTACATGATCCGGGGCGCGGTCGGGCCACAGCGGCGCATCCGCGCGAGGGCCCCGTTGTCCGCCCCATCCTCCCGCTCCTCGAACGAAGATACTGCTGCAGGCTCTAAAGGCGGGGGAGCCGGTGGCAACATCGACGCTTGTGGTCTCGAGCTCGACCACAGCCCCGCTTCCCTTATCCCAGATGGCGCTCACGCGGGTGACCGATTCGACTTCGCCCTCGACCGGAAGCGGCGAAAATAGCTCAATTTCCTGCTCCCCATGGACCACGTCCCTCCACGAGATCTCTCCCAATGACTCCCAGAGCGGAAGCATTGGCTTACCATCGAACATCGGAAGCGGAGACGACAGAACGATCGCGAATGTCGGCAGGGTCTGCTGCTCGATGCCGGCACAGTTCTCGGTCGCAAAGGCCAGTCCGTTCTCTGGATCACACCCCACCCCGACCGCATACAAGAGCGCGTCGTCCGAGTTCCACCTCCGCCTTACCGGCCCAGAGACGACTCCCACCGCCTCCGGATTGACCGCGTATGTGGTCATCGATTCATCCACCTTTCCGTAAGCCCTGTAAGCCCTGCCCAGGCAGGGTCTTGGCCAAGGAGCAGCCAAGAACCGTGCCCAGGGAGCTCCACTTGGAGTGCCCATCCGAGCGCCGCTATGGAGATGCCCCGCTCAAATCATCCTCCGGCCGGACTTCCTCGCAGCTCGGAGGCTACGTGTGCAAGCTCGTCAAGCTGTTCAATCTCATCGCCGAGGGGCGTAAAGATGTATGCATCAACCCTGTCGATGCCGCGCACGTGGGCCTTCGTCTTTTCGAGCACCTCGGAGCGTGAGCCGATCGTGTAGGTGCGCAGCGCTTCCTCCCAGGTCCCGTTGAAGAAACCCCGGAGGGCCTCGCGGCAGCGCCTTTCGGAACCATGGCCATCCAGGACGTAGCACCAGTCCGAAAAGACAAAGTCGATGTTCTCTCTCGTGCGGCCGGATCTCGCCGCCGCCGCCAACACCTGCATCCACGCCTCGGCGAGAGTGTCTGCATCGAGCCTCCGCTTCGAGGAGGCCGAGTAGATGAGCGGGACCCATCCATCGGCGAGCCGCCCCACCCGGTCCAAGACCCGGCTGGCCGCAGTGGGAAGCCCGCCCCCACTCCAGTCAAGCGCCTGCCCCGGCGAGAACGAGGCCAGCCAGACCGGCGGCCCTCCCCGCTGGACAGGCGATGGGGAGATCATCACATCCTCGAAACTCCAATTCTCGCCGTGATGATCAACGGGACGGCCCTGCCAGAGGCGGCGGACCACCGCTAACTCCTCTTCAAACATCTCGCCGCGGCCGAGGCGAGGCACTCCAAGCGCGCTGAACTCCGTCTCGCTCCAACCGATCCCCGCTCCCAGCACAACACGGCCACCCGAGACCACGTCAAGCGACGCCACCGACTTGGCCAGCTGTATAGGATGCCGGAACGGGAAGACAAGCACCAGTGGCCCAAGGAGGATCTTCTCGGTGCTCGCCGCAATCGCCGAAAGGGTCACCAGCGCATCGAGCATCGTCGCTCCATAGACGACCTCGCCGGCACGCGAGGCCTCCGAGAGGAGGCGGTCGCCGACGAAGACCCCGTCGAAGCCCAGCACCTCCGCTCGCTGCACCCAAGTCATCAGGGCCTTGAACGGTTGCGCCTGTGCGTGCGTCCACCCTGGTGGACGCACGCACACGAGCGGCCGGTGGGGTTCACGCATCGGGCAACTCCTTGTCAAGCAACAGCCAGATAGCGGCTTTTTGCCAGTGCATTCCCGCGTGAAGAGAGCGATAGACGCCACCCGCGAGGGCCTGGCCGGCCACGAACTTCAAGGCACGCACGTTCGCCAGCTCGTAGCGGACCACCGGGCTGGGTGCCACGTGCGCCAGCCATTGCTCGACATCACGAGCGTGCACCCTCTGTGCCAGCGTGCGATAACCCTCGTCGTCGTATGCCACGAGTGTTAGATCCAAGACGTCGCCCTTGTCGCCCGCGCGGCCTGCAGCTATATCACTGATTTTCATGAGACCTGGTACTCCACTGAGACATTCACCAAAGATCGGGCAACCCGGCCGGACACCACGCTGACGTGCGGCCGCCTCTCGGAGCGGAGAGAAGCACCACCCGCGGGGCCCGAGAGCGTAAGGGCGTAGACCTCATCCTCGACTGCCTGGGCCTCCTCCGCCTCGGTGCATCGTGCGGAGATATGCACCCGCAGCTCCGGTGGCGCGTATCCCGGCGGCAGGCAGGCAACCGCCCCAAGCACCGAATCGATCCCTACCAGATCCACCGCGTAGTCACGCAGCCCCAACAACTCGACCCGCTCGCGCAAGACATCCCGGGCCACCATTGCGCGCGCAACGGCGCCTTCGCCTGCGTAGGTGATCTCAACATCCGCCACCTCGCCGGGCCGTTTGACGAAGCCGATTGCCTTCAGGGTCTCCGGCCTACCGGCTCCGCGTGCGCCGGTTACGCGCACACGGTTCTCCCCCACCTCTTCTAGGAGCAGCTCACCGAAGTCCAAGGTCAGATCGGGAGTGTGGTACAGCCGCGGGTCGTGGACTTCATACAGGAGCTGGAGAGTCGTGCCCACCACATCAAGCCGGGCCGGCTTGCCATCCAACACACCGAGAACGAACGAACCATCAAGCTCGATCATCGCGGTTGGGTAGCCAAGGTTGGCCAGCTCGCGGGCGCAAAGCTGCCTTCCCTGGGTTGCGGCCAGGTTTCCTCCCGTCAGCTGGCCTCCGCACTCGAGAAGATGCCCGGCGGTCAGCGCTCCTGCCAACGCCTCCGTACCCAAGTCGAGCGCCGCAATTGCCGGCGCCGCGAAAAGCGAGCTATCCGCCACACGTCCGGTCACAACGATCGAAGCTCCCTGGCGGAAAGCCTCCGCCATTCCTTCGACGCCAAGGTAGGCGTGGGCGCCGAGCCACTGGCCGCCCTCCTCGAGCGGATCACCCTCCCAGACGACGTCCTCCAGATGTCCACTCAGGTCATCTCCCACCAGCGCCGCAACGGTGATTCCTGGAAGACTGTTTGCCCTACACAGCGCCACTATCCGCTCAACGGCGGCATACGGGTTAGCCGAGCCGAGATTGCTGACGATCCCGCACCCGTTGGCCATAGCCGCAGGCACCAGCGGCCCGAGCCGCCTCTCCAACCTCCGGTCATACCCCCTGGCCGGGTTTGCCGCCCGCTCCATGAGGCCGGTCACCAGGGTTCGCTCTGCCAGACACTCCAAACCTACGAAATCCACGCCGCCGGAGCGAGCCAACTCCACGGCAGGCTCCATGCGATCCCCCGCGAAACCCGCTCCACATCCAACCGTGACTGACCGCTTTGCCAACCCTCACCACCCCCCTAGGACCGGACGCGATAGCCAATGTTTGCCTCGGGACCAGCCGCTGTCAAGCATTTTCGAAGATTGGTCCAAAATTTGCTTGACGACATCGGAAACCTACCCTACATTGATTGGACACGGGAAGACCGGCGGGGGAAACACATGCCGGGCGACTCGGTGTTGGCGGCTTGCCCACGAAGAATGTGCTGGCAGCAGCGCCTTTATTATTTGGAGAGGGGACAACCACGTGAATATTTCGGCTCTTAGCCGAGGAGCGGTCGCATCCGCGGTTCTTGGCCTGACCTTGGCGGCGTGCGGAAGCTCGGCGTCATCTTCGACGTCCAGCACCACCGCGACGACATCCTCCGGGAACGCGGCGGCGGTCGCCGCTGCGGCTTCCTACGTCCAGTCGCTCGAACAGCGCCCGACCACTTTCTCAGTTCCGTCGTTACCGTCCAAGCCGCCCACCGGCAAGAGCATCGACTTCATGGCGTGCGGCGTTCCCGTCTGCCAGTCCTTCGCCAACGTCGTGAAGGATGCGGCCGCGGCGGTGGGCTGGAGCGTAAAGGTGGTCCAACTGGGAGGCACCCCTCAGACAGTGGCCGCAGGCTATGACCAGGCCGTGCGCGACAATCCGGCGGGCGTCATTGGCTCGGGCGGCTTTCCGCCTTCGCTGATGTCCAACCAGCTCCAGCAGTTGGCCGCCGAGCATGTGCCCGTAGTGCTCGTCGATGTAGCCTCTCCTGGCAATGCGGCGGGAGCGATCCTCACCTCCGCCACGCAGGCTGAGTACGGCAAGGAGATCGGCAGCTGGATACTCGCCAACTCCAAAGGCAAGAACGCACATGTCGCGATCATGACCAGCCCGGCAACACCCATCTATTCCGCCACCCACCAGGCGATCCAGCAAGCGTTGTCCTCCTGCGTTAGTTGCTCCGTTAGCACCTACTCATTTCCATTCACCGCCATCGGTACGACACTGCCCACCAACGTGGTCACTTACCTCACTTCGCATCCATCCGTGAATTACCTGTTCTTCGACTTCTCCAACGAGGCTGACGGCGTCCCTGCTGCACTGCAGGCAGCCGGCCTGGCAGGCAAGGTCAAGATTGCTACAACTGACACCACCTCGACGGAAACCGGGTACCTGAAGGCCGGCCAGGAAAGCGTGGCGGCCGCAATTCCATGGCCGGAGATGCTTTGGGGCGCTGTCAACGTAGTGCTGCGCGCCAACATGAACCTCCCTCTCGGACCAGGGCTTAGCGTCACGTTCCCGACCATGCTTTTCACGGGAAGCAACGTGCTTCAGGGCTCCGGGAGTGAGCCCCCGGCATTGGTTGCTAACTTCCAGAGCATCTACAAGACCGCTTGGCACGTGGGCTGAGACAATGAGGTGCGTGTGACACACCATGTGGCAACATTCGACACCTCGTGCCTGACCTTGACTTGATGGAATCGGAGCCCACAGCAGCACAGCGTTGCGGTGGGCTCCCCGATTGGGAGGCCGATTGGAGAGCGCAATGAAACTCGAACTCCGCGATATCGGAATGCGCTTCGACAACCGTCCGGTGCTCAAGGATGTAAGCATCTGCTTTGAAGAGGGCACCGTGCACGGCCTGGTGGGTCACAACGGTTCCGGCAAGTCGACTCTCATCAAGATTGCCGCGGGGTACTACGTGCCCGATAGCGGAGCGATGATGCTGAATGACGTTTCGGTACCTCTCGGGTCACCGGCCGTCTGCTATCAAAACGGACTCCGCTTCGTCCATCAGGACCTCGGCCTGGTGAGACAGTTCAGCGCACTGGAGAACTTCGGGCTAGCCGCCGGCTACGACCGGACTTGGAGACGAACCGTTAACTGGCCCGCACAGCGCAAACGCCTCGCCTCTGCCTTGGCCATGCTCGAAACCGAGCTACCCTTCGACCGCCCGGTCTCGGAATTCACCGCAGTGGAGCGAACCCTGCTGGCCATCGCTCGCGCGATCGCACCAGGTGTCGACGGAGGCACCGCGAAGTTCCTAATGCTCGACGAGCCCACCACCGCCCTCGAAGGGCCGGAAACCGCGCAGCTTTTCAAGGTTATACGCACCCTCGCCTCCCAAGGGGTGGGCATCCTTTACGTCTCCCACCAGCTCGATGACGTCTTGCACATGACCCGGGTAGTCACCGTTCTACGGGACGGGAAGATAACCGGCACCCTGGAAAGCGCTGGCGCGACTCATGAGCAGCTGGTCAGCGCGATGCTGGGTGTGGAAGCCGGCCACGTCCTCGCCGGGCCGGCCGTCCGCGATCCGAGAGGCAACCACATAATTGCTGTTGGCAGTGCTCCCGCCATGGAGGTCAAGGGCCTTGCAGCGCACCGGATTCGCAACGTCAGTTTTTCCATCGCCAAAGGCGAATGCGTAGGCGCCGTCGGTTTGTCCGGCTCCGGCCGCGAACAACTCGTCTACGCCCTTGCAGGGGCAATTCCGGCCACCGTCGAAGAGATCCGGGTCAACGGCGTCGAACTGCACGGCCTGGATCCGCGCGCCTGCCTCGAGCACCGCATCGCCCTGGTCCCCGGCAATCGCTTGGCTGGAAGTATCCTCAATGAGTTCACCATCATGGAAAACTTGACCCTGGGTTCGCTCGACACATTGACCGGCTTCGGCGATATCGTAAACGCTTCGGAGGAGCGCCGCAGGACGGAGAAATGGATCGAGCGTTTTGGAATCCTGCCAGCCGACCCAAACTATCGGTGCGTCCACCTGAGCGGCGGAAACAAACAGAAGGTCATCCTGGCAAAGTGGCTGGCGATCGACCCGGTTTTGATGCTCGTCGACGAGCCCACCGCAGGAGTGGATGTTGGAGCCGCCAGCTCCATCCTCGGCACGCTGCGCTCCCTCGCCGATGACGGCCGATCATTGCTGATCACGACCTCCGAACTCTCGGACGTCCTCCCCATCGCCGATCGTATCCTCGTGTTCAACCGAGGCTCTCTGGTTTCCATCGTCAACAACGGCGACCCGGCGTGGTCGGAAACAGGCATCCTAAACGCAATGAGCAGGGCACCCGATTCCGCCGACGACAGCACAAGAATTCTGGAACTCCACGTGGGGAGCAAGGAGAAAAGGTGAGCGCAACCCAAAAGACATCCTGGACCAAGCGCCTGGGGCCACGAAGCATAGGGGCCGTCTACGTGCTCATAGCGCTTGTCGTCGTCTTCTCAGTCATGAGCCCGTCGAACTTCGCGAACTACGGGACAGCCAAGCTCGTCTTCAACCAGTACGCGGTTACCGGCCTTGTCGGACTTGCACTGCTACTACCGCTGTCCTCGGGGATCTACGACCTCTCAGTTGGCAGCACGGCAGGCCTATCCGGGATCGCCGCGGCATGGGTGCTTGCCAACGTGAGCGCCAACCCCCTGGCCGGCGTAGCAGCCGGCATTGTCGTGGCCGTACTTGCAGGTCTGATCAATTCCGCTGTGGTGCTGGGGCTGGGCATTGACTCATTTATAGGTACTCTAGCCACAGGCAGCATCTTCATCGCGATCGCGACCGCGGTATCCGGGGACAACACCATCGCCACCAACGTCAACGGGGCCTTCCAGCAGGATGTCGCACTTAAAAACATCCTGGGTGTGACGCTTCCCGTTTTCGTAACCATCGTCGCAGCGATACTGCTCTATATCGGATTGGAAAAGAGCGGATTCGGACGCCGAACTTACGCCATTGGCTTTGACGTCGAGGTGGCACGCCTTAGCGGAGTGCGAGTCAATGGAATCCGCGCCGCCGGCCTGCTTGCCTCGGCAACCTTGGCGGGAATCGCGGGCGTCCTTGCTACCGCGCAGATCGGCGCGGGCTCTCCCGCCACCGGGCCTAGCTTCCTGTTGCCTGCATTCGCCGCGGCATTCTTGGGGGCTACGCAGTTCAAGGGCGGCAGGTTCAACGCCTGGGGAACCATCGTGGCGGTGCTCCTACTTGGCACCGGCAACGTGGGCCTGCTCGTCGTCGGCGGGCCCTCCTGGTCTCCAGACGTATTCGATGGCGTGATCCTCATCGCTGCAGTGGGCCTCACCTCGGCCAAGGGCATAGGTCCGCTCCGAATAAGGAGCCTCCGCCGCCAGTCTCCATCGGCACCAAACCTTGTGGCGCCGGCCGGCACCGGGCAGTCGAGCGAGGCGGAGGAGAAATCAGCTCAAACGCTCGCCTAGAAACTGCAGGTTCAAGTAACCAGTGGCGAGGACCACGGATCTTCTTCGCCCTACCTTTCCTATATTCTCCTATATTCCCAATCCGAGAACATCGTGCTCACACCGAGCGAAAACTGGACATGGCGGCTTGAAGCAAACGTGCCGTTCGGGAAGTGAATGGCCTCTGTTGAGGGGCCTGTGGTTTTCGGTCCAGTCCTAATGTGAGCCAGGGCCTCGGGTTCGTTGGGCAAGATTAGCCGTTGTCGGCCCTTGCGTCTTCGTTATGGCCATCGTCGTTGATTGATTTCCGGTAGTAGTTGATCGGCTGTGGACTTGTGGTCGATGCGAAGCGTCGA
>JAJZNF010000268.1 GCA_021847985.1 Actinomycetes bacterium
GGCCACGGTCTCGACCGGCGGCGCCTCCCAGAGCGCTTCCGCGACCGTGACAGTCCAGCAGCCGGGGTCTACTCTCTCGCTGACCAAGCAACCGAAAGTCGGCACTATCAACCTGCCGACCGCAAACTCGCCCGTCAGCGATTACTTCACCATCACCCCGACCGTGACGGGCCATGTGGACGCTGGCCAAACCGTCACCCTCGTAGACACCTTGCCCATCTACGCCGGCGTCAACTGGACCTCGGTAACCCCGAGTGCCAGCTCCCCCTTGCAGTGCACCGGGACCGTAACCAGTGGAAGCACCGTCACCTGCACCTACCAGGTAACAACCGGTACCAATAACCTGAACCTGGGCACCATCGAGGTCGACTTCACGGTCGACAACGCGGCGGCGGCCGGAATCCTTTCGAATACCGCGACGCTGTCCTTTGGAGGCCAACAGGCACAGGCCACGGGCGACGTCCAGATAAATCAGGCGCCCCCGGTTCTAGGCATATCCAAGGTCGCCAACACAACGGCCATCTCCTTGCCCCAGTTGACGTCGCCCACCAGTGATTACTTCACCATCACCCCGACGGTCACCGGATGGGTGCCGGGTAACACTGCGATTACCGTCTCGGATCCGCTTCCCGCCTGGGCCGGCGTCACCTACGGAAACGTCACGGCTACCGGCTCGGTCCTCTCCTGCCCCGCGACAGCCAGTGGCGGCACCGTCACCTGTACCTACACCGCCCCTGCCGGTGGCGTCTACAACCCGAGCCTGGGAACCATCCAGGTCGACTTCACGGTCGACAACTCGACAGCGCCGACCACCCTCGACAACACCGCTTATCTGGCGGTTGGCGGCACAACCGTCGACGCCAGTGCCACCGTGGAAATCACCCAGGCGGCGCCGGCTCCCGGCATATCCAAGGTGGCCAACGCCACGTCCATCTCCTTGCCCCAGGCGACTTCGCCCACCAGTGATTACTTCACCATCACCCCGACGGTCACCGGATGGGTGCCGGGCGGCGCCACTGTCACGATGACCGATGCGGTTCCGACCGACAGCGGTGTCAGCTATACGAGTGCCGCCTACTCGTACTCGACGGGCGAGCAGGTCATGCAATGCACCTCCCCGTTCACCGGAGGAATACTCACCTGTACCTACACCGCTCCCTCGGGTGGCATCTACAATCCCTCGTTTGGCACAGTCCAGGTCAACTTCACGGTCGACAACTCGGCTGCGCCAATCACCCTCGACAACACCGCTTATCTGGCGGTTGGCGGCACAACCGTCGACGCCAGTGCCACGGTGGACATCACCCAAGCCGCGCCGAAGCTGACTATCAATAAGACTGCCGGGAGTTCCGCGGTCGCATTGCCTTCTACGGTGACGCCCGCGCCCGACAGCTTCACCATCACCCCGACGGTCACCGGCTGGGTGCCAGGTAACACGGCGATTACCGTCTCGGATCCGCTTCCCGCGTGGAGCGGTGTGACCTACGGCGCCGTCAACTACACCGGCTCGGTCCTCTCCTGCCCCGCGACAGCCAGTGGCGGCACCGTCACCTGTACCTACACCGCCCCTGCCGCCGGTGTCTACAGCCCGAGCCTTGGGCAGATCACGGTTGACTTCACGGTCGACAACTCGGCTGCGCCGACAACGCTAACCAACACCGCCTATCTGACGGTGGGGCTGCAGTCTGCAAACCATACAGCCACGGTCACGATCACGCAGGCCGCGCCCGCGCCCGGCATCTCCAAGACCGCCAACATCGGCACGGTGTCGTTCTCCTCGACCAACACCACTGCGGTCAACGACTACTTCACCATCACCCCGACCATCGGCGGCTGGGTGCCGGCCAACCAGACGGTAACCGTCTCGGACCCGCTGCCGCCCTACGCGGGGGTCACCTACGGTTCGGTCAGCTCGACCAACACCGCGCTGGCCTGTTCGCTTGACAGTTCCACCGAAACGGTGAACTGTACCTACACGTCTCCGTCGACCGGGGTTTACAGCCCGAGCCTGGGAAGCGTGCAGGTGAACTTCACCGTCGACAGCTCGGCTCCTCCGGGATCCTTCACCAACGTCGCCACGATCACCTACGCGGGAACCTCCGTGCGCGCTCAGGCGACCGTGACCGTGGACCAGCAGGCTTCCGGCGTGACCATCTCCAAGACGCCCGGAAACGGCACTGTCTCCTTGCCGGGGACCAGCTCTACTACCGGTGACTACTTCACCATCACCCCTTCGGTGACCGGGTATGCGCCAGCGGGCAAGGCCATAACGATTACCGACACCTTGCCCACCTACACCGGCGTCAACTGGACCTCGGTAACCCCGAGTACCGGCTCGCCGCTGAGCTGCACCGGAACCGTAGCCAGTGGTGATACCGTCACCTGTACTTACACCCCGACCATCGGCGTCGTCGACCCGAGCCTGGGGACCATCCAGGTGAACTTCACCGTCGACAATTCCACCGCTCCGGGGACCCTCTCCAACACGGCCATGGTCTCCTTCAACGGCTCGACGGACGAGGCCACCGGGGATGTGGTGATTGACCAGGCGAATCCGGTGGTGACACTGACCAAGTCCGTTGCGCAGGCGACGATTGCGCCTTCGACGGACGCAGGTTCGACTTCGGATTCCTATACCTTGACGCCCAAGATCACGGGCTGGGTGGCCGGACAAGAAGAAATATCCGTGGTTGATTCGCTGCCGACCTACGGTGGCTACGTCACCTATACGGGGGTGTTGGTGAGCAGCGGCTCACCGCTCAGCAACTGTGCAATCACATTGAACCAGTTGACGTGCTCCTACACCCCGGCCAACGGCGTCTTTGACCCGTCGCTCGGCACGGTTACGATCAATTTCACGGTGGGCAACAATGCTCCGGCCGGCACCTTCAACAACACCGCTGATGTCATCGTGGGCAACGGTGGCAACCCGACGCCTTCAAACCAGGTTACGGTTGCGGTTACGCCACCGCCTCCGGTTCTTGGCATCACCAAGACGGCATCCTCACCGGCGGCACTGCCGGGAGGCACCGATGGCTTCGTGCTGGCGCCGACGGTTAGTGGATGGGTCTATCACGCAGTGACCATTTCCGATCCGTTGCCTGGGCCGTACATGACATCGACCGGCAGTCCGGTGCTTTCCGGTGCCTCGCTGCCAACGGGTTCGACATTCGGGTGCTCGGTGGCGTCCGAGACGGTGACATGCACCTTTACCCCCCCGAGCGGAGGAGCTTTCTCCCCCAAGCTGGGAACGGTTACGGTGCCAGTGGCCTTCTCCGGAAGCACGCCGGCAGGCGTCATTACCAATACGGCAACGATCGCCGATACGGGCGATGGGTCCGGCTCCATGCAATCGAGCGCCACGGTGACCGTATCGACGCCGCCCGCCGCCCCGTCGCAGCCTCCAAGCACGCCAAGCACGCCAAGCACGCCAAGCACGCCAAGCACGCCCACCCCAACCTCGGTGGCGGTGCCATCGACGGTTCCCACCGGTGGGCATTTCGGCACTCGTTGGCTCTACTTCCTGATCGCGCTGAACGGCGTCGCGGTGCTGGAGATTAGCCGGAGGACACTGCGTAAGAAGCGCGCGGCCTAGCGAATACGAGCAGGCGGGCTCGGCTCTTTCGGGGCCTCCGATGCGGCGAGCCCGCCTGCCGCTCGAGACTGAACAGCGAGGAAGGAGGGGAGATGGAGACGACAGAGGTCAGGCGCTCGAGGCGGCGCTTGGCGGTCGGCCTTGCCGGCATTGGCGTTGCCGCCTCTTCCATCGTCGTGGGCGTCGCCGGGTTGCTCGGCTGGTTCAGTCCGTCAGGAGCCCCTGACGCCAAGCAATTCAGCGTCAAGACCTCCACCGCCCTCGCAGCTGCGCCCAAGCAGCAGCTGGCTAATGCGCCGGATACGCCTACCCCCTTCATCCCGATGTCGGTTTCCATCCCGGGTGTGGGCATTGGCTCGGTCAAGGTCACTCCCGAGGGGGACCCGGGCGGTGTTCTCGGGGTGCCGGCCATCCAGGATGGATGGGGCTGGTGGTATGGCGGTGCGGAGCCGGGGGCCGGGAAGGGCGCGATCCTCATGGACGGCCACGTCGACTGGTACGGATACGGCAACGGCCCCGCGCACCAGATCTGGTACGTGAAGCCCGGAACCTTGGCCACCGTATACGGCCCTAACGGCGAGGCGCGCACTTATGTTGCGGTCTCGCTGCAGACCTACCTTAAGACCGCCCTGTCCACGGTGGCGGGAGACCTCTTCTCTCAGCAGGGTCCCGAGCGCCTGGTGATCGTGACATGTGGCGGCTCCTTCGACTACGCAGCCGGAAGCTGGAACTCCAACGTCATCGCCACCTTTGTCCCCGTGGATGGTGTCGTGGCGACCCACACGACTCCCTGAAAGCCTGCCCACGGCGGTGTCGCATGGCCGTGCTATGGTCATCGTCGGCTCAAGAATGCGCCGCCATGGCCCTCCGGCCAGGCGCATGGCAACCGTCCCGTGGAAACGGTGCCCCCGGAGGAAGAGCCGGCCCGCGCGAGGGGCGCGGGCAAAGCCACGGGGCCGGTTTGAGCCGGCCTCCCGAACCGGAGGTGTTGTCTTGGGCTTGAGTGCTCATGTCGCATGCGGTTTGCTGCGGGGCCGGACCGAGTGGGGGGAGCAGGGGTGCCGCTGCTCGAGGACTCCCAAGTGGGAGCGGGCGGACGTCTCCGAACTCCGCCAGCTGTGCCCGTCCTGCCTCTCGGCCCCGGCGGGCGGACCCAGCCGCTGGGCCGTGCTGGTTTGCCGAAGCTGCTGGGAGGTGAACCGCGCCCGCTATCACCTGCCGCTGGCCAGGCATTCGCTCGTCAATTCGATCTATTTGTGCGCATCCCCTGAACGCGAGCAGGCGGAGGCGTTTCAGCGCGAGATTCTGGACATGTTCGACGTGCAAAAGCGCCTGTCCGAATGGCGTCGGGTCCATCTGGAGAGGTTGCTCCGCCTTGCAGGGCTGGAAGGGGTCGAGGAGATCCCCGAGGATTTGGTCCACCTCCTCTCCCGCCTGTATCTTCCGCCGCCGGACCAGGCGGTACTGAACCTGGCCGCCTGGCTGAGGGAGGGAGGGCCAATCCCGGCCGGAGGTTGACGACCGCGGGGGCCGGAGTGGCTTGGGAATGCAACCTCAGCTGGGCCGAGTCCCTCCAGGTGGGCGGTCTCGGTGTCCGTGTCCGGCCCCTCCGGGCCAGGGCCGGGATAAAGACGGCTGCACTTCGATGTGCAGGTTTCAGCTTCCGTTCAACGCTTCCGCGCTAGATTCCTGCGGCGGATGAACGAGCAAGCCAACGAAGATAGCCGGAGGCGCAGGTTCCTTCCACGCGTAAACCGCGTGGTGCTTGCCATCCTTGCCGCCACCACACTCGTCTTTGCCATCGTGGCCGGAATACGCCTGCGCCAGGTGACTGCTCCGCCTCCGCCCGCGGCGACCGGCCAGGTGGAAGCCGCCGCTCAGCAGGTGATCGACGGCTTCGGGGCGTCGGGCGCGTGGTGGTCGCAGCCGGTGTACGGCATGCCCCTCGCCACTCGCCAGGAGGTGGGCCGGATGCTCTTCTCGGGTAGTGGCCTGGCGCTCAGCCAGTTCCGCTACAACATCGGCGGCGGCGGGGTGGGTGTGACGACCCCGTGGAAGCGGGCGCCAACCTTTCTCACCCCTTCGGGCTCCTACAACTTCAACGCCGACCCGGCCGGCATCTACTTCCTAAAGATGGCCGCCTCGTATCACGTTCGTGACCTCATCGGCTTCGTCAATTCCGCACCCACCGTCTTCACCACCAACCATAAGTCCTGCGGTGGCGGCCTGATCCGTTCCGACGTGGCCGCGTATGCCGGCTACCTGGTGAACGTGTTGAAGGGCATTCGCCAGCACTTCGGCGTGACGCTCAACTACGTCTCACCCATGAACGAGCCGGACGGCGCGATGGGCGCCTGCATCCAGGAAGGGATGCGGGTGCCGGTCCGCGAGCGTGCCGAAGTGGTCGCCACCCTGGGCCGCGACCTGGCTTCTCAGGCTCCCTGGGTCAAGGTGATCGCGGACGAGTCCTCGGTGATCGCCTTCCAGCTCATACCGGAGTTGCCGCGCTGGGTGCACCTGGACGGGGCGATCCATTACATCGCCTTCGTCGCCCACCACGGCTACGACTATCCGGGCCCTCGAGTGCTCACCGCGATGCATGGCCTGCTGAAGCGGCTGGGTCTGCGCTCCTGGATGACGGAGATCTGCTGTTACAACGGGGCCAGGTTCGGATACCAGTACGACCCGACCATGGTGTCGGGGATGTGGCTGGCCAAGACGATTTACAACGACCTCGTCTACGGGGGAGATTCGGCGTTCCAGTGGTGGACGGCGCTCTCGCCGAACCTGGGTTGCGAGCCGGCCAGTGACGCGGGCTGCGCCCAGCGCCCCAACATCCTGGGCAGGAACGACGGGCTGCTCTACTACGACATCAACTACCAACAGGACGGCAACACCAAGCTTTACACAACGCGGCGTTACTACGTGATGGGCAATTACTCGCGCTTCATCCCTCCGGGTGCGGTCCTGCACCGGGTCTCGGGGCTGCCGCCTGGGATGGAGGCCATTGCCACTTACAAACAAGGGCGATGGTCGCTGGTCCTCATCGACGACCGCTCCGCGAACGCCCCCACGGTGCGGGTGGCCATAGGCTTGCCCGGCCATCCGGGGCCGCTTCGCTTGGAGGCCTCCGCGGTTACAAGCCAGCGCTACTCCTGGGCTAAAGTCAGTGACGTAGCGGTCTCGCGCCGCGGGGTGGTGAGCTTTCCCACGGCGGGCCAGGAGGTTGTCTCTCTCGAGTTGGGACCCGCCAGAACCTCCGGCTAGTTCCTGCCGTGACGTTGATCGACCCGCGACGGGCGGCATAGATTCTTTCCAGAGGAAGTGGAGTGCGATGGGAGAGCCGGCCAGGGTGCGCTTCGCGGTGGTACTCGCTGCAGGCGAGGGCACGCGCATGAAATCTTCTCGGCCCAAGCCGCTGGTTCGCTTGTGCGGCAAGCCGATGATCGCCCACATCCTCGAGGTACTTTCCGCCGCCGGGCTCGAGGAGGCCGTGGTGGTCATCGGCTTCAAGAGCGATTCGGTGCGCGACACCGTCAACCGCTTCGCGCCCGCCGGAATGCGCATCTCATTCGTCGAGCAGACCCGCCAGCGAGGCACCGGCGATGCGCTGGCCACCGCGCTCACCGCCCTTCCGGATCCGCTGCGCTATGCGGGCGAGGAGCCGCCGGTGGTGATGGTGGTCCCGGGGGACACGCCCCTTTTGCGCGCCGAGACCGTCGCGACCCTGCTTGCCACACACGAGGCCACCAAGAGCGCGGTCACCGTCGCCTATTCGGAGGTGGAGGATCCGGAGGGGTACGGGCGGGTCATCTTCGGCAAGGGGGACGCGGTCGCCAAGATCGTCGAGGACAAGGACGCCACCGACGAGGAACGCAAGTCCCGACTGATCAACGCCGGCTTCTATGCGCTGAATCTCGACTTTCTCGCCCCGGCTCTCAGGCGCCTCAGCCCCAAGAACGCCCAGGGGGAGTACTACCTGACCGACGTTATCGAGATCCTGGCCAGGGCCGGCTACGGCGTGGCCGGCTTCAGGCTGCCGGACCAGATCGAGGCCCACGGCGTGAACGATCGGCACCAGCTCGCCGAGGCTGAGCGATGGATGCGCGAGCGAATCAACGCCTCGTTCCTCATGCGCGGAGTGAACCTGGTGGACCCGAGCAGTATTTACATCGACTCAACCGTGGAGATCGGCCAGGACACTACAATTTGGCCGGGTTCCTTCTTGGTCGGCCAGACGGCGATTGGCAAGGGAGCCGAGATTGGACCGGAGGTGCGGATCTCGGACTCGGTGGTCGACGACGGTGCACGCGTGATCCGCTCCGAGCTCGAAGGCTGCCATGTCGGCCGCGAGGCGGTGGTGGGGCCGTACGCGGTGCTGAAGGCGGGCGCCAAGGTGCCGCCTGAGACTGTAACCGGATCGTTCGTTGTTTTGGAGTAGCGGTGGAACTGGTTCCTAGGAAGCGTTTGGAGATCTACAGCGGGCGGTCCCACCCCGAGCTCGCCGCCGAGGTGGCCTTCCACCTCGATGTGCCGCTGGGCAAGGTGGACCTGAGGGAGTTCGCCGACGGAGAGATCTACTGCCGCTTCGGGGAGTCCATCCGAGGCAAGGACATCTTCATACTCCAGTCGCACGCCTATCCGGTGA
>JAJZNF010000115.1 GCA_021847985.1 Actinomycetes bacterium
CCGGTACTGTCCGTTGTCGTCCCCACCCTCGACGCGGCGTCCGCACGAAGCGGCCGGCTCCTGGCGTCGCTACGGCGTCACACCGGCGTTCCTTACCAAGTGGTCCTGATCGACAACGGCAATGCTCCCCAGGGCTACACCGCGCCGGTGAACACGGCCTTGCTGGCAGCGCGCACCGAGTACGTCGCCGTCATCAACGACGACGTCGTGGTGCATGATCGATGGTGGGAACCGCTGCAAGAGGCCCTGACCGCCGGCCACGCCCTGGTCTTCCCGGAAACGATCGGCTACAGCCGGCCTCCGTACTTCGCCTGGTGCTTCGCCCTGCGGCGCTCCACCCTGGAAGGCCTCTCGGCACCGGGGGGCGATCTCTTCGACCCGGCGTTCTCGGTCTGGTATCAAGACACCGATCTCTACCTGCGACTGAAGGCGCTAGGCGAAACGCCATACCACGTGCCTGCCAGCAGGATCTCGCACCTCGAATCGGCGACCGTGGCAACCGAGGACCCGGTGTTGAAACCCTGGATACGCCGGCAAACCTTGACCGATCGGAGCCGGTTCGTCGAGAAGTGGGGAGAAGGGATCCTTCCCGACAAAGGCTTGGCCGACCCCCTGGGCAGCCGATAGGTCCCCCCAATCGACCCGACCCGACACGACACGGCACCACGCCGCCCGCCCGAGCCGGGCAGCGAAAAGGCTTCCTGAGGGAGAGCGGCACATGTTTGCATTCGGCGTATGCATCGGGAACGATCCGAAGTACGAGCGATGCGCTCGCCCCGGACTCGAAAGGACCGTTCTCCCCGGCGACCTGGTGGTCGAGTTGCGTCACCAGTTCTCGATACATGCCGCCTACAACAAGGTCCTCGAGGCAGCACGAGATCTCAGCGGATTGCAGGCAGTGGTGCTGCTGCACGAGGATCTCGAGATCGCCGACGATCGCTTCCGGGACAAGGTGGCACTCGCCTTCGAGGACCCCGAGGTGGGGGTCCTCGGCGCGGTGGGGGCGGTGAACGTCACTTCTTTGGCCTGGTGGGAGGGGAGCCTCCGCGGCGCCCTGGCCGAATCGCGCCTGCGCGTGGAGGGCGATCGCCCAAAGGGGGAGGTCGAGACGGTGGACGGCTCGCTCCTATGCCTGTCGCCGTGGGTGGCGAGGAATCTGCGCTTCGACGAAACCTATGCCGGCTTCCACGGTTACGACGCGGACCTGTGCTTCTCGGCTCGCGCGGCCGGGAAGAAGGTCCTCGTGGAGGAACTCAAGCTTTTCCATCACACCAAGGGTGGGTACGGGGACCTCGTCTCGTTCGCCCGCAACGATGAGCTCTTCCGCCGCAAATGGATTCCGGCGGAACGGCATCGGGGCTAGGAGGACGCGCCCTCACCACCTCGAACTCCGCACCTTCACGCATCTCCGCCCAGGGCATCCGGCCAAAGGAGGCATCGGCGGCCGCCCGGCGCACTCCGCCGCCGCGATAACCCGGATCCGGCGTCGACCTTAGGATCAAGCATTCCTACGGGCCAGGGGGAAGGCGTGCCGGTCTGCCGGCAATGGCCGGCAGTGAATTGGTCAGGCCGCGCAGGCGCCCGTCGAAACCTGGGCCGTAGCGTTCTGCGCCGCCACTATCTCCTGGTTCACGGCCGGCATGGCGAGCGCGAAGCCAACATCGGGGTTGGTGGTGGAGCGGGAGAAGACCACCCCTATCACGTTGCCTTGCAGGTCGACGAGCGGACCTCCGGAGTTGCCCGGCCGGACGATGGCGGCGATCTCGTACACCAGGCGGGTGGTAACACCCTGGTTGTAAATGTCGCGCCCTTGGGCCTCGAAGGTGTCCATAACCCCGGCCGAGCTGGAAGTGAGGGGCCCGCCCCCCGGATACCCGAGCACCACGCCCATCTCGCCTCGGGTCTTCACCGTGGTGTCCACCACTAGGGGCTTCTCGCTCATCCCGCCGGCCCTCAGGATGGCGATGTCCAGTTCGGGGTTGAAGAGGACGACGGTGGCCGGATGCTGACCAGAGGCGTCGAAGATGGAGATGCTATGCGTACCTGCCACTACGTGGGCGTTGGTGACGACCTCACCGGGCGCGACCACGAAGCCCGAGCCCTCCTGGATCTGGCCGCACCCGATCCCCTCGATCTTCACGACGCTTCCAGCCACCTTGGAGACCACCGCCGCCACCTGGGCCGCTGAGGGCAGCGCAACCGGCCCCGAGATGCTGGGTGGCAAGGAGGCGAACACGGAGGGGAAACCCTCCGAGCTGATGAAACTCTCGATCCGGGAGAAGACCGCCGGTGTGGGCGGCATCACCTTTGAGAGGGTCTTGACGATCTTTGAACTGGCCACCTGAGAAGAGAAGCCGGCCAGGGGCAGGTTAGCAACCACGGAGCCGATCAGCCAGATCACCAGCATGGTCGCGACAACGGCAACCACGCTCCCGACCCCTGAATCGACTCCTCCGAGTTGATACCTGGTCAGCTTGGCGCCAAGCCGGTTGCCGAGCTGCCGGCCCAGTCCCCCGATGAGCGAGGCGGCTCCGAAAACCACGAAAAGTAGCACCACGGTGCGCCAGAAGGAGGTGGCCGGGATCAGTGAAGCAACCTTCGGCGCTATCAGCGCGCCGAGGAACATGCCGAGCCAGAAGCCTCCGTAGGAGCCGAGTTGGACGGCCGCGCCCAGCTGGGCGCCGCGCACCGCAGCGTAGCCAACCCCGACGAGTATCAGGAGGTCGACCCAGTTGAAGCCGGCAATGGCAGCAGCAGCCGCGATGAGGTGTAGTTCAGTCAAGCCTGCACCCTGGGCTGGGAGTCTTTCTTGGGCGGCACGTGGTTCATTCTACGGGAGAAGCGCATCCGCCTTACGGAAATGCTGGTTAAGGCGCGTCACTCCGCCACGAGTTCCAGTTGGCTCTCGATCTGGTCGCGATCCATGGGCTGCCCGAGGTGGAATCCCTGCACTTTGTCGATGCCCAGCTTGCGCATGAGCCGGATCTGGCCGGCCTTCTCCACTCCGATGCCCACGACTTCCGCATTGAGGGAATGGGCCAGCTCCACCAGGCCGGAAAGAACGCCCCAAGAACGGGAGTTCTCCTCCAGGCCGAGCACCATCGCCCTGCCCAGTTTGACCTGAGAAACGTCGTAGCGGGAAAAGACGGCCAGCGCGCTGGCGCCGGAGCCGAACTCGTCGACGCTGAGGGCGATTCCGGCGGCACCGAGGCGCGCCACCGAGTCGTGGCAAGTGCAGTCGAGGTCGGAATGGATATCGGAGAGCTCGACGAAGACGGAGCCCTGCAAGAGTTCCAGGGCCTGGATCCCATCGATGAGGGTGTTGGCCACCTCGGGCTCATCCAGCTCGTCTCCCGAGAGGTTGATGTTGAGCGCGAGGCCCGAGTTGGGATAGGTGCGCAGCCAGACTGCAAGCGCCTCCAGTGAGCTGGAGATGACGAAGGTCCCGACTCGGGGAAGACGTCCGATCTCTTTGGCAACCTGCATGAACTCCGCGGGGAACAGCATCCCCCGCTCCGGGTGGTGCATGCGCACCAGCGCCTCGACGCCGCCGATCCGCCCGCTGTCTAGGGAGTAGATCGGCTGGAACAGAACCGTAAGGTCCTCCGCGTCGATCGCGCGCCGAACGTCATTCTCGAAGCTCTTGCGCGCTCGGGCGTCGTTGGCTGACTCCTTGCTCGAATAGAACTCGACCTTGGCCGGCCCCCGCGCCTTGGCACGCTCCTTGGCAGCCATGGCATGCGAGATCGCCTCCTGAGCGTCGAGTCCCGGATCATCGAGTAGCGCCACGCCGATGCTGGCCGTGACTACAACTTCTTCGCCCTCGGGAGCGACGACGGGGCTGTCCAGTACCGCCCTCAGCGCGCGCGTAAGCAATTCGGCCGATTCCTGGTCGGCAACGTCGGAAGCGAGGATTCCGAAGCGGTCTATCTCCAGATGCACCAGGATCTGATCGGTACCCAAGGCGTCCTCCAAGCGGTGGCCCACCACCTTGAGCACGGCACCGGCGCCGCTCGACCCGATCGCCCTCTCGATCACGCTGAATCTGTCCACGTCCACGACTATCAGCGCAGCACCTGGTACGTCGCGGCCCAGGCGCGGGCGAAGAAGCTCGTATTCGTGAAGCAGGAAGTCCCGCTGGCGCAACATGGTGACCTGGTCGATCCCGAACTCCTGGGGCGAGGACTCCTCTTGATCGATCTGGTAAGGCTCCTCCTCCGCGCTTGCGTCGATAGGCTCGCCGTCCCAGCTGACGTAGTCGTCCATGGGCTCCAGAGCGATCAAAAAGCTGTCGGGATCCTGAGTCGTGGAATGGATCAGCGCGCGGACCCGCATGTAGGAGCCTCCGCCCTCCATCAGGCGAACCTCCACTTGGGTGGCCTCGCTCTCCTCGAAGAACGTTTGCAAAGCGGCCTCGAAAAGATCCAGGTCGGCAGGATGCACCAACACGGCAAGATCGAGGTTGTCGAGCTCGTTCGGCCCGTAGCCCAGCAGTACGGAAAACCCGGTGCTTATTGCGTTGACGCGCCTTCCCACACGCGCCAGCGACACCGTCGCCTCTTCGGCTCCAACTCCTGTATCCACGTCGATGTTGGTCTTCATCAGCAAGCCCCTCCGGCAACCATGGCGCGATAGAGCGCCGATGATCCGCCAACCGGCCAGCGCGGGCGCCGGGAAAACGCCAGGTAAGGCACCCAAACGCCTCGGCGCGCTGGCATAGATACGATATCGACAGCTTCAGGTGCAAATATGAGAAGAAATTGGCTCCCGTCAATCCCCTTCGCACCCGGCTTCATTCAGCTCGAATCCTGGCCCGGTGCCGGGCACATTTCCTCGGTCAACGCCGCTATCTCATCCTCGACTTGGTACAGAAACGCGCGCTTCAGGATCTCGCCATTCGCGCCGACCGCCACGAAGGCGCGCCTGGCCCGCGAGCCATACGGAATCCTGACCTCCCTCGCCACCCCGTAGCGGGCGGCGATCAAGCCCTCTACATCCTCGAGCACCTCGGCGCCGCCCGACTCGAGCTCCTCCGGATGCGCGGCTGCCGCGGCCTCGACGATCACCACCACCGAATAGCCGGCGGCCCTCCAGCGCACCAGCGCGCCTGCGAGCGCTTTGCGCTCGAGCCGGTCGGCGGGAGAGTCCGGCTCGAGCAGCCAAAAAACCGCCCACGGCAGGGGCGACGAAGGTATCGGTCCGATGACCGCATCAGCTCTCCTGGGAGGGTGCATGCCTAAGATATATACCCGCGCACCCGGGGGCACACAAGCCAAGGGCAAGCGCTTCCTGTCTACTGAAACGGGGTGTTTCGACATGCTGGCATCCGCCTTGGACGGGTTCAGGCTTTCCATCCACGTTCTGGCAGCGGCGATCTGGGTGGGTGGGCAGCTCACCTTGGCCGGGCTGGTCCCTGCGCTGCGCGGAGCGGGTGAGGGCGTGGCCAATGTGGCCGCAAGGGCTTTCGCCAAGATATCCTGGCCCGCCTACGTGGTACTGGTGCTCACCGGCCTCTGGAACGTGGCCACCTTCCAGTCAGGCCAGACCAGCACCGCCTGGAAGGTCGTGCTGGGGGTGAAGTTGGCGGTTGTCGCCCTCTCGGGCCTCGCGGCCTGGCTGCACACGAAGGCCAAGACTCCGGCTCAGAACGCGGTCTGGGGCGCGATATCGGGAACCTCGGCGGCGGCCGCGATGATTCTCGGGGTCTTCCTGGCCGGTTGACATCGCCGGGGCCACGCGGGGGTAAGGCCTCACGCCTCGATCCGTCCGCCGAAGACGAAGAGGCGCTCTTCTCGAATGACTCCGATGGGCCCCGCTCCGGCTTGCTCACGCCCCAGGTAGGACGGCGCCTGTGGACTTAGTGGGCGTCTAATATTTATTAACCCATTGGGCCAACGACGTCCCAGCGGAACCATTGGTACCCGTCTGGCATTGGAGACTCGATTGGCATCCGGCGCACCCGCCTCCCTTGGCAACACTCTTTATCGCCCTGAATTCGAACACGACGCGTGCGGTGTCGCCTTCGTGGTGGATATCAAGGGCCGCAAGTCGCACGAGATCGTGGAAAAGGGCCTCACGGCGCTCATGAATCTCGAGCACCGGGGCGCCTCGGGCGCCGATCCAGACACCGGCGATGGCGCGGGAATCCTGATCCAGGTTCCTGACGCTTTTCTGCGTGCGGTGGCGGGCCTGGAGCTCCCCGGCCCGGGCCGCTACGCCACCGGGCTGGCCTTCTTCGACCGAGATGGCGACCGCGCCGCCACCAAGGCCGCCATCGGTGCCATCGCCGACCAGGAGTCGGTGGAGGTGCTCGGCTGGCGCGCAGTGCCGGTCGATAACTCGTCGCTTGGGGCGGGTTCAAAGAGCGTCGAGCCTCGAATTGAACAGCTGTTCATTGCTTCGAAGGGGCGCACCCTGGAGGGGCTTCCCCTCGAGCGCCTGGCGTACGTGCTTCGCAAGAGGGTCGAGCATGAGGTGGGCGGGGTCTACTTCCCGTCTTTGTCCTCCCGCACCATGGTGTACAAGGGCATGCTCACCACACCGCAAGTCAGCCAGTACTACACCGACCTCTCCGACGAGCGGATGGTCTCCGCCCTGGCGCTGGTGCATTCGCGCTTCTCGACCAACACTTTCCCGTCCTGGTCGCTTTCCCACCCCTACCGCCTGATCGCGCACAACGGCGAAATCAACACGGTCAAGGGCAACCGCAACTGGATGCAGGCCCGCGAGAGCCTGCTTGCCTCCCACCTGTTCAGCGGGGACTTGAAAAGGATCTTCCCGATCTGCACACCGGGGGCATCGGATTCTGCCAGTTTCGACGAGGTCCTGGAACTGCTCCATCTCGGCGGAAGGCCGTTGCCGCATGCGGTGCTGATGATGATCCCGGAGGCATGGGAGAACCACCGGCAGATGCAGCCGCACAAGCGAGCCTTCTACCAGTTCCATGCCTCCCTAATGGAGCCGTGGGACGGCCCCGCCTCCATCGCGTTCACCGACGGCACCCAGATCGGGGCGGTGCTGGACCGAAACGGCCTGCGCCCTTCGCGCTATTGGGTCACGAGCGACGGACTGGTTGTGATGGCTTCGGAGGTCGGCGTCCTCGACATCGAGCCCGAGCGGGTGGTTTCCCGTGGCCGGCTTCAGCCGGGCAAGATGTTCCTGGTCGACACCTTGGCGGGCCGCATCGTCGGAGACGACGAGATCAAGGGCCGGCTCGCCGCCGAACACCCCTACCAGCAGTGGATCGACGAGAACCTGCTTTCGCTCGACGACCTACCCCCCCGCCACATGCTGGTTCCCCAGCACTCCAGCATCGTTTGGCAGCAGCGCCTCTTCGGCTACACCACCGAGGAAATGCGCATCATTGTCGCGCCAATGGCCAAGACCGGCCAGGAGCCCATTGGCTCGATGGGATCCGACACCCCCGTGGCGGTCCTCTCCGAGCGCTCACGCATGCTCTACGACTACTTCGCCCAGCTCTTCGCCCAGGTCACCAACCCGCCGTTGGACGCCATCAGGGAGGAGCTCGTCACCTCGATGGCCGGAACGATCGGGCCCGAGGGCAACCTGCTCGCGCCCGATGCCCACTCGGTGCGTCAAATCCAGCTGCCGTACCCGGTTATCGACAACGACGAGCTGGCCAAGCTCATGTACGTCTCCGAGCCGGGAGGTACCCCCGACTTCTCAGCGGCCGTCATCGACGGGGTGTACCCGGTCGATCAGGGAGGAGCCGGCATGGCCGCCGCGCTCGAGAACATCCGTGCCCAAGTGAGCGAACGAATCGCCGCGGGAGCGAACATCATCATTCTCTCGGACCGCCAGGCGGACCGCACGATGGCGCCCATCCCGGCTCTGCTCCTCACCTCCGCCGTTCACCACCACCTGATCCGGACCAAGAAGCGCACGCAAGTGGCCCTGGTGGTGGAAACCGGCGAGGCGCGTGAGGTGCACCACATGGCGCTCCTGATCGGCTACGGCGCGGCGGCGATCAACCCCTATCTGGTCTTCGACTCCATAGTGGACATGATCCGCGAGGGTGTGCTCGAGGACATCCCGCCGCGGAGGGCAATCCACAACTACGTAAAGGCGGCGTGCAAGGGGGTGCTGAAGGTGATGTCCAAGATGGGCATCTCCACCGTCGCCTCCTACACGGGGGCCCAGGTCTTCGAGGCCGTCGGCCTGAAGACGAGCTTCGTTGACGAGTACTTC
>JAJZNF010000316.1 GCA_021847985.1 Actinomycetes bacterium
GCGCGCCTCGGCCAGCCCCGCCGAGGTGGCGGAGCTCATCAATAGGGAGGTGGGTGCATAGGTGGGAGAGGGCGGAACTGATTTGAACAGGCAAAGAGGAAGCATCGTAGAGGAAATGAACAGGGGGAACCAGTGAGAATTGTTGCAGTCACATCGTGCCCGACGGGCATCGCGCACACCTACATGGCCGCGGAGGCCCTGGAGGAGGCCGCGCGGGCCACGGGCGACACAATCGAGGTCGAGACGCAGGGTGCGGCCGGGATGAACAAGCTGGCCGCCGAGGCCATAGCTTCCGCGGACGTCGTCATACTCGCCGCGGACGTCGAGGTGCGGGAGCGGGAGCGCTTCAGCGGCAAGCCGACGGTCGAGGTCGCCGTCTCGACCGCGATCAACTCGGCTGCGGCGGTGCTCGAAGAGGCCAGGTCCAAGGTGGCGAGCTTCACGCCCGTCTCCGGCCCCGCCCCTACGAGCGCCACGCCGCCCGTCACTCCAGTCGCCGCCGCCGGATTCGGAAGCAGGCTTCGGCAATGGCTGATGACGGGTGTCAGCTACATGATCCCCTTCGTCGCTGCGGGTGGAATCCTGATAGCCGTATCCTTCATTATCTCAGGTCCGCAGGTGGCCATGCAGGTCAACGGCGGGGTCTTCCACGGCGTGCATTACGCCGGGGCGACCTCCATCACGGCCGTCTACCACACCGCCGGAATCGGCGGCGTGCTCTTCGAAATCGGCGGGATCGCCTTCTCCATGCTGGTGCCCATCCTGGCCGGCTTCATCGCCTACGGCATGGCCGACCGCCAGGGGCTGGTCCCGGGGATCATCGGCGGCTTGATCGCCGTGGACGTCCACGCCGGCTTCCTGGGCGGCATCATCGCCGGCCTGCTCGCGGGCGCCACTGTGCGCCTCATCCTGAAGGTCCCGGTGCCACGCGCCGTCTCCGGCATGATGCCGATCGTGGTGGTGCCTCTCATCTCGGCTGCGGTGGTCGGCGTGCTGATGCTGCTGGTGGTGGGCAATCCGGTTTCCTATGTCATGACCGAGATCACCAATTGGCTGAACAGCCTCTCGGGGGCGAACGCCATCGGCCTCGGCGCCTTGCTGGGCCTGATGATGGCATTCGACATGGGCGGGCCGGTCAACAAGGTCGCCTACACCTTTGCGGTGGCGGGACTGGCCTCCGGCGGGATCGGCGGCCAGAAGGTCATGGCGGCGGTAATGGCCGCGGGAATGGTCCCACCGCTGGCCCTGGCACTGGCCACCGTGCTCCGGCGCGGGCTCTTCAATGATGCCGAGCGCAAGGCGGGCGAGGCGGCTTGGCTGCTGGGCGCCTCCTTCATCACCGAGGGGGCCATACCTTTCGCCGCAGCCGACCCGTTGCGCGTGATCCCCTCCATCATGGTGGGCAGCGCCGTCACCGGTGCCCTCTCGATGGCCTTTGCCGTAAGCTCTCCGGCTCCGCATGGAGGCATCTGGGTGGTCGGACTGCTCGGCCACTGGCCACTGTGGATCCTCTCCATCGCCGCCGGCACCGTAGTCGGCTCGGCGTGCGTGATCGCACTCAAGTCTCTGCGCCGCAGCGTGCCGTCACCGGCGCCCGCGGTCTCCTTCCAGGAGGTGGCGAATGCCTGAGATTCGCGCCAAGGTGGGATCCGCCGTCGGGCTTCACGCCAGGCCCGCCGCCCTCTTCGCCGCCGCTGCCGCGGCCTCGCCGGTGCCGGTCATGGTCTGCAAACCGGGCGGCGACCCGGTGGATGCCCGAAGCATCCTGTCCGTGCTCACGCTCGATGCCCGTTTCGGAGACGAGCTGATCCTCTCCGCCGAAGGGCCGCGCGCCGCGGAGACGCTCGCGTCCCTGGCACAGGTGCTCGAGACCGACCACGATCAGGCGCAGGGGTAGCGCCATGGCCGGGGTGGCGGTACATCTGAAGGGCATCGGCGTCAGCCCGGGTGTCGTGGTGGGACCTGTGGCCAAGCTTTCCCCGCCGCCGGTGCTTCCTGCCGGCATGGTGCCGAGTGGGGACCCGGATGCGGATATACAGCGGACCCGCGAGGCCTTGGACAGGGTCCGCGCGGAGTTGGGCGAGCGCAGTGCGCACGCCGCCTCGGTGGCGGTCGACGTGCTGTCGGCCCAGGCCGCGATGGCCGCGGACCCGGTCCTGGCGGCCAGCATCTTCGGCAAGATCCGCGATGGCAGGGCCGCTCCCGAGGCGGTCAAGGACGCCTTGGCCGCGTTCGGCGAGCAGCTGCTCTCCATCGGGGGCTACCTGGCGGAGCGGGCCGCGGACCTGGAGGATATCGGGAACCGGGTGATCTCGGTGTTGCTGGGGCTACCCATGCCCGGCCTTCCTATCCGCGACGAGCCCTTCGTCCTGCTGGCCCAGGATCTCGCTCCGGCGGACACCGCGACACTTGACGCCGCCAACGTGCTGGCCATCGTCACGGAGCAGGGCGGGCCCACCAGCCATACCGCGATAATCGCCAAGTCGCTCGGGATTCCGGCCGTTGTCGCCTGCAAAGGGGCATTCGCGGTCCAGGACGGGACCAGGATTTTGGTGGACGGAATGACCGGGGCCGTGGTGACCGAGCCTTCCGAGGAGGAGGTCGCCGAGCGCGTGGGCCGCTTGGCCAAACGTCGCGCTGCGGTCACCGAGTACTCGGGGCCGGGTCGCCTGTCCGATGGCTCCCGGGTCCAGCTCCTGGTCAACGTGGGCACCTCATCCGACATCGAGCGGGCGGGACTGGCCGACTGCGAAGGGGTGGGCCTCTTCCGAACGGAGTTCCTCTTCCTGGACCGCCCCGGCGCTCCCAGCGTCGAGGAGCAGCGCGAAACCTACCGGCGTCTCTTCGAGAGTTTCAGCGGGCGCAAAGTGGTGGTCCGCACACTCGATGCCGGTGCGGACAAGCCGCTTGCCTTCGTGCGCATGGCGGACGAGCCCAATCCGGCCCTCGGAGTACGGGGCTTCCGGACCGCGCGCTTCCACCCGGACCTGCTCGACGACCAGCTGCGGGCCATCTCGCGCGCGGCCATGGGCAGCGGAGCAGACGTGTGGGTGATGGCGCCCATGGTGGCCACCCCCGCCGAGGCGGCGGACTTCGCCAGGCGCGCGCACGAACTCGGCCTTCCCCTGGCCGGCGCCATGGTGGAGATCCCGGCCGCCGCGCTCAGGGCGGATCACCTCCTGCACGCCGCCGACTTCCTTTCCATAGGCACCAACGATCTGTCTCAGTACACCTACGCCATGGACCGGGAGACCGGAGCCTTGCCCGAGCTGCTGGACCCGTGGCAGCCGGCCCTCTTGGAGCTGGTGAGGATCACCGCGCAGGCGGGCCAAAGGGCGGGCAAGCCGGTAGGAGTGTGTGGTGAGGCGGCCAGCGATCCCCAATTGGCGGTGGTCTTTGCCGGGATGGGGGTTACAAGCTTGTCGATGGCCCCCGTCAGCCTCGCCGAAGTTCGGGCCGAGCTCTCGCTCTACAGCGCGGCTCAGTGTGCCAAAGCGGCCGAGCTGGCCCTGGCCGAGCGCGACGGTGAATCCGCCCGCGAAGCGGTTGGCACCTACCTGGACTCGGTGCTGCAGACTTAGGAAGGGGCCGGGCGCACCAGCAGAGCCTCGCCCCGGGCGAAGAGCTTGACGTTGGGGCTGTCGGCCACGCCGGCGGCCTCGGCCACCGAAACCTCCACCACGATGGGGTCGCCGGCCGGGTTGCGCACGGACAGCTTGGTGGACGCCCCCAGGAAGCTGCGGGAGATCACCTCGGCACCGTCATCGGTGGCCGGAGTCACGCCGAGAGACTCGGGCCGGATCAGAACCTGGACACGGGTGCCGGGGCTCAGCGTCTGCCCGTTGCCGTAGGAGACTTTGCCCACCAGCTCGACGTCCACCGTCGCGGCATCCACCACCACCCCGCGCAAGCGGTTTACAGTGCCCACGAATTCGGCGACGAACTCGGTAGCCGGGTTGGAGTAGACCGCCAGCGGCGTGTCCAGCTGTTCGAGGCGCCCTTGGTGCATGACCGCAATGCGATCGGCCAGGGCCAGAGCCTCCTCCTGGTCGTGGGTGACGAAGAAAGTAGTGATGCCGAGCTCCAGCTGAATCCTGCGGATCTCCTCCCTCAGTTGCGCCCGCACCTTGGCGTCCAGGGCCGAGAGGGGCTCGTCCAGCAGGAGGAGCTGCGGCTTGATGGCCAAGGCCCTGGCCAGGGCCACCCGCTGCTGCTGACCGCCGGAGAGCTGATGTGGGAAACGGTCGGCCAGGGATGTGAGGCCCACCAGGCCGAGCATCTCCGCGGAGCGGTCCGATCGTTCCGTGGATTTCTTGCCGCGCACGCGCAGCCCGAACTCGACGTTCTCGCGCGCGGTCATGTTGGGGAAGAGGCTGTAGCTCTGGAAGACCATGCCGATGTTCCGCTTGGCGGCCGGCAGCGAGGTGACGTCCTTGCCGCCGATGAGAATGGCGCCTTCGTCAGGGGCATCCAGGCCGGCCAGCATCCGCAAAGCGGTGGTCTTGCCGCATCCGGACGGGCCGAGCAGCACCACGAGCTCGCCCGGTTCGGCGCGCATGCTGAGGGACTTGAGCGCGGCGGTGTCCTTGAAGTAGCGCGAGAGGCCGCGAACCTCCACCTCCACGCCTCCGCGTCCCAGGCTGGTGGCCGCTTGCGTTGTTTCACTCATTGTCAGGTTGACTCTTTCTCTGCTTTCGCACAGGGGCCGATCTTGGGAGAAACCGCGTGGCTCAATCCGCCACCGCCGCCTCGATCGCTGATTCCACGCCCGCCACCCGGCGCGCCCCACGGCGTTGCGAGAAGACGATCATCACCAGGGCAAGGGGGATCCAGGTGAAGATGAGCGCGATCAGGGACAGCGCCACCGCCTGGCTGGCTTCCAGCCTGCCCACCTGCACCAGGAAGACCGGGAAAGTCGTGAAGCTGAGCAGGGAGGCAACGGCGAACTCGCCCAGGCAGAAGGCGAAGGTGAGGATCGAGGCGCCCAGCAGGCCCGAGCGTAGGTTGGGCAGGATTGCGAAGCGAAGCAACTTGATCCATCCGGCGCCGAGGGACTGCCCGGCGTCCACCAGGGTCTTCAAGTCGATGCTCTGCACGGCGGAGTCGAAGGTGCGATAGCTGTAGGGAAGCGCGAGCACAACGTACTCGAGGGCCAGGATCACCGGCGTGCCGTAGATGATGTTGGGCAGGTTACGGAAAGAGGTGATCACTCCCAAGGTCACCACCACCGAGGGGATCACGAGCGGTAGTAGTGATACGGACTCGAACAGGCGGCGCAGGCGCGGCAGGCGCACGTGAACGAAGATCACCGTCGGAATCAGAAGCACCAGAGTCAGCGCGACGGTTCCCACGCCCACCTTCACCGACAGCCAAAGCGTGCTCCAGAACTGGGGCGTGCCGAAGAGTTGCGTGTAGGCGCTCAAGGTGTAGCTGTTGTTGTTGCCCAGGAAGGAAAATCGCGCCGAGGCCAGAATTGGGATGATGAAAAAGGCCCCCACCAGGATAAGTACCGTGTAGCGGAACGGCTTGCCCAGGCGGAGCACGTTCGAGCCCTCACCGCCGGAACCGCCCGCGCGTCCCAGGTCAGGGGTTACCGTAGCCACTTGGATGCCTTTCGTTGCACGTAGGCGTAAAGAAGCGCGGCCACCATCACCACGACGATCATTCCCGCGCCTAGCGCGTCGCCGAGATTGGTCTGGCCGGCCAGCACATTTCCGGAGATGAGCGAGCCGAGCTGGATGGGCACCAGCGGGATCGTTCCGGAGGTCAGGGCCTCGGCGGTGGCGTAGGCCGCAAAGGCGTCCGTGAACAGGACGATGAAGGCGGCCAGCATCGGCGGGGTCAGAAGCGGTATTCCCACCCAGCGCCAGAATTGGAAGCGGCTCGCTCCCAATGAGGCGGAGGCGTCTATCCACTCCTTGCGCAGCGCCTGGATGGGCGGGATCATGATCAGGATCATGAGGGGGATCAGGAAGTACTGGTAGACGATGGTCAGCCCGAGCACTGAGTACAGGGAGAAGCCGTGCGCGTAGGGATCGAAGCCGGCCGAGGCCAGCAGTTTGGTGACCACACCGAAGTTGCCGACCGTGGCGATGAAGGAGAAGGCCAAGGGTACGCCACCGGTATTGGCGAAAACCCCCGATCCTGCGGTGACCAGCGCCCGCACGATCCGGTTGTCCGTGGCGCTGACGGCCAGCGCGGTCAGCACGCCCACCACGGCGGCGATGAGCGCGGAGGCGAAGGAGAGCTTTATCGAGGCGATGAAGCTCTGCAGGTATACGCCGTGCACCGCCTCATCAAAGTTGGCCATCGTGAATTGGCCGTTGCCGTTCTTGAAAGCTGTTGCCACCACGGAGATGGCCGGCACCAGTAGGAACAGCGATACGTAAACGAGGAAGGGAAGTGCTCCGATGCCGGTGTGCCAGCGCCCCCTGCGCCGTGCGCGCCGTGGCCGTCCGGCATCGGCGGGGGCTTCGCCACCCCCGCCGGACACCGATTCCGAACCGCTTCGGATCTCGTCTTTTACAGCCAAAGGATCACTCCAGGTTCGTGAGAGCGTTCACTAGCCGGAGATAGTGGGCCACTGCTGGGCGACCAGCTGTTGCGCCTGGGAGAGCTGCGCAGTCGTGGGGAAGCTCGGGTTCCCGCTGACCGGAGGCAGCAAGGAGAGATACGCCGAGTTCACCGTTCCCGCCGCCTGCATGGCCGGCAGGAGGATCGGCCGCGCGAATCCCTTCAACCAGAGGTTCTGGCCCTCGGCGGAGTAGAGGAACTCCTCCCAGAGCCTGGCCGCTGCCGGGTCCGGGGCATTGGCCGAGATGGCCTGGGCGTAGTACGAGGCGTACTTCCCGTTGGAAGGCACGAAGACCTTCCAGTTGACCTTGCCCTTGACGGCGGCCGCGTAGGCCGAGTTCAAGTAGTCCCAGTCGATGTTGACCTTGATCTGGCCGCTCTCGATCACCGCCGGGGAGCTCTGGACCGGGACGTAGTTGCCCGCCTGGGCGAGCTTCTTGAAGTAGTCGAGGCCCGGCTGGATGTTGTTGAAGCTTCCGCCGTTTGCCAGGGCCGCGGCGTAGACCGCTCCGAAGGCCGCGCCGGCACTGGTCGGGTTGCCGTTCAGCGCTACTGCGCCCTTGTACTGGGGCTGGAGGAGGCTGGCGAAGCTGGTGGGCGGGTTGGAGGCGAACGCGGTGGCGTTGTAGCCGATGGAGATGTAGCCGCCGTAGTCGAAGAACCACTTGCCGGAGGGATCCTTGGCGTTGGAAGGGATCTGGTTCCACGCCTGCACCTTGTACGGAGCGAAGAGGCCCTTCTGAGCCCCGAGCAACGCAAAGGAGGGGCCGACGTCTACGACGTCCGGCTCCTTGGAGGTGCCCTTCTCGGACTGCAGCGCGGCCAGTTCCTCGGCGGATGAGCCGTCGGGGTTTTGGCTGTTGATCGTGATCCCGTATTTCTTCTCGAAGGTGGAGATAAGTTCGCCGTAGTTGGCCCAGCCGGGTGGAAGGGCGATGACGTTGAGGTGTCCTTCCTTCTTGGCCGCCGCCACCAGGGCGCTCATGCCGCCACCCTGCTGGGCGGAGGTCACGGTCGACCAGTTGACGCTGGTTGAGCCGCCGCTCGAGGACGACGAGGAACTCGAGCTCGACCCGCAAGCCGCCGCCACCAGCCCCAGCGCGCTCAGGCCCAGCCCGAGTGCATGCTTGTTCTTCAATTTCCCTCCAGGTTCGTAGGAGTCGTGAAATCAGCTAAACGATATCACCGCATGCCATGCCGATTGCCATAACCGGCGCGGGCATCGAATGCGAAGCTAGGCATCCCTGGTGTATACCCGGTGAACCGATGGTAAACCTTGCGATTCAGCCGGGTGAAATCTCGCGATGTTCCCGGGGCACTTTCGCGCGCCGCAGCCGGGCCTGGAGCCTCGCCGACCCGGCGTGACGGCAGATGTGCCGGATTTTGATATTTGGATCTTTACAAGCCCGTGACATTGGGCACATAATCTTTTCACGTGGATGCGTTGCGCCAGTGGGCCTATGGCCCCTGGAAGCCCGCATGTAACGGAGGTTGGGGGTATCGATGCAGGTGCAGGCGTGGCGTGAGGAAGCTGCGTGCAAAGGGGTCCGGCCCGGACTCTTCTATCCGGAAAACGATCTGGAGGAGCGCAAGGCGAAAGCGGTCTGCGGCCTATGCAAGGTCCGCGATTGCT
>JAJZNF010000010.1 GCA_021847985.1 Actinomycetes bacterium
GGCCCACGCTTGCAAACACTTGCCTCAACAGCTTAGCCGGACCGGGCTGACCCCCGTGAGGGGATCCCGGGACAGCTTCACAGCTCCGAGAAGAGCTCCGCCACCAGGGAGATCACAGCCGACTCCGCCTCTGAGACCGCGACCTCACGGCGGCTGCCGTCCTTGCGGCGCTTGACCTCCACGGCGCCCGAGGCGATTCCTTTGGGCCCGACCACCAGCTGCACCGGCACGCCCATAAGGTCCGCGTCGTTCAGTTTCACCCCGGGAGCCAGATCCCGATCGTCGAGAAGGACCTCGAGCCCCGCTGAGCCCAGCGAGCTGTAGAGTTCCTCGGCGACCCTGGCCACCTCCGGGTCGCGCAGATGGGAGATGGCGACCAGGTGGACCTGGTACGGGGCTACCGAGATCGGCCAGCAAAGGCCCTGATCGTCGCTGGTCACCTCCGCCACCACGGCGGGAAGCCGGGAGACCCCGATTCCGTAGCAGCCCATGAAGTACATCGCCTCGCTGCCGTCCTCGGCCGAGAACCTGGCCGAAGGGATCTTCTCCGGATAGGTGAGCCCGAGCTGGAAGGTGTGGCCGGCTTCCACCGATCGCACCAAGTTGAGCGGACCTCCGCACTGCGGGCAGGGATCCCCGTCTTCCACCACTACCAGGTCCCCGAATTCGTCCACCTCGAAATCCCGCCCGATCAGCGCGTCGATCACGTGGGTGTCGGGACGGTTGGCGCCGGTCGTCCACCCGCGGGGCACCTTGATGGAATGATCCGCGAAGACTTTCACATTGCGGGCCTGCATGCCCATGGGAGCGACGTATCCGCGATGGAGAAACGGATGATCGCCGAAGACGGCCGCATCGAGAGGGGTGTATCCCCTGGGCAGGCGCACCTGGCGATCCCCCGGGACCAGGAAAACGGCCAGCCGACCTTGGTCGTCCCTGGCCACGAAGCACTTGAGCATGTCGGCCGAGGTCATCGGATGCCCGGCCCGGGTGATCATCTCGACTGCGGAGTCGATGGTCGTGGCCCCGGGAGTCGCGATCTCCGTCATCTCCCCCACCGCGACGGAGCCCTCGAGCTCGGGCGCTGCACGCCTCGCCGCCTCGATATTTGCCTTGTAGCCGCATTTCCCGCAGAGCGCGAAATGGTCCTCGCCGATGGCGGCGGGCACCATGAACTCGTGGTTGACGTCCCCTCCGATGCTGCCGGCGTCCGCCTCCACGGGATAGTAGGTGATACCCAGCCGGTCGAAGGCGCGGCAGTAGGCGTCGAAGATCGACGAGTAGGAGGCGCGCATGCCCTCCTGGTCGGCGTCGAAGGAATAGGCGTCGGCCATGATGAACTCGCGCGTCCTGAGCAGGCCGAAGCGCGGGCGGGCCTCGGCCCTGAACTTGGTCTGGATCTGATAGACGGTGGCCGGCAGGTCGCGATATGAGGCGATGTCCTGGGCAACGGTGGCGATCACCGCCTCCTCGTGCGTCGGTCCGAGCACGAAGTCGGCTCCGCGAACCTCCAGGCGCATCAGCACGTCGTCCATGGTCCGGGAACGGCCCGTCTCCTCCCAGAGTTCGATCGGCTGCAGGGCGGGCAGCAAAAGCTCCTGCGCCCCGGCCGCATTGAACTCCTCGCGGATGATGGCCTCTATCTTGCGCAGCACCCGGTAGCCGAGCGGCAGGTAGCTGTAGACACCGGAGGAAATGCGCCGGATGTACCCGGCCCGCACCAGCAGGCGATGCGAGACGGCCTCCGCATCCGCGGGGGCTTCACGCAGGGTCTTTGCAACTAGGCGGGTCATTCGCATGCCTAAAGCGTACTTGCCCGCTTCTGCACCCCTCGCCCTGCTCAGCCTCGGTTGTCACCCTCCTCGCCAACCCGGCGGCGGATCCTGGCGATCTTCTCCTCGGACTTATTCACGTCCGATCCGCGCAGCTGGAAGAGCGCGCTGCGGTCGGCATCGGCCTCAGACTGTGCGCCCGGGTCGGCCGCCGCCAGGCGCGCCTCCACCCCCTCTGCGGCCAGGCGCTGGGCCTCGGCCACCAGCTCCTCCACCATGCGCTCTTCCGGCACCACTCTGACGATCTTGCCTTTGATGAAGAGGTGGCCCTTATGCCTTCCGGCCGCTATACCCAGGTCCGCTTCACGCGCCTCGCCCGGCCCGTTGACCACGCAGCCCATCACCGCGACCTGCAGGGGAAGGTTCAGCCGCTCCAGCGCCACCTGGGCCTCCTTGGCAACCTTGATGACGTCGATCTCGGCCCGGCCACAGCTCGGGCAGGCGATGAGGTCCAGCCCGCGGCGCTCGCGAAGCCCCAAAGCCTCCAGCAGGGTGCGGCCGGCCCTGACCTCCTCCACCGGATCGGCGGTCAGGGAGTAGCGGATGGTGTCTCCTATGCCCTCGGCCAACAGGGTGGCCATCCCGGCGTTGGCTTGGATCAGTCCTGCCGGCGGCGGCCCCGCCTCGGTCACTCCGAGGTGTAGCGGATGGTCGACGGCCTCGGAGAGCATGCGATAGGCCTCGACCATGAGCGGCACGTTGGATGCCTTGACGGAAATCTTCACGTCATCAAAGTCGACCTCGCGAAACAGCGCCAGCTCGTTCAAGGCCGACTCCACCAGCGCCTCGGGGGTGGCGCCGTTGTACTTCTTGTACAGGTCCGGATGCAGGGAGCCGGCGTTCACGCCGATGCGGATGGGAACCCCCCTGTCCTTGGCCTCCCTTGCCACCAGCTTGATCTCCTCCGGCTTGCGCAGGTTGCCGGGATTGAGGCGCAGCCCCGCGACTCCGGCCTCCAGCGCCGCCAGCGCCATCTCCACGTGGAAGTGGATGTCCGCCACGATCGGCAGTGGGGAACGGGGCACGATGCGCGCCAGGCCCTCGGCCGCTTCCTCCTCGTTGCACGTGCAGCGCACGATGTCACAGCCCGCACCGGCCAGCTGGTAGATCTGTGCCAGCGTCGCCTCGGAGTCAGCGGTCTTGGTGGTGGTCATGGACTGGACGGTGACGGGGGCTCCCCCGCCTACCGGCACCTTTCCTACGTGTATCTGGCGCGTGCGCCTCCTCGGCTCGGTGAAGGTGTTATTTCTGGCCAATTTGCATCACTCCTTCTTGCGGGCGCTACGGCCGGCAGATCCTATCCGAAGGGATTGGCCAACGGGTGCGTGAGGTCCAGGTAGAGCGCGGTCACTCCAAGCAGGACAATGACCATCAGCACCGCGTAGGTCACCGGAAGCATCTTGGCCATGTCGGCGTGGTACGGCTTCCCCTTGCGGGAGCGGATGCGCTCGTAGGTGGCGATCAGCACGTGGCCGCCGTCCAGTGGCAGAAGCGGGACCATGTTGAAGACCCCTATGAAGATGTTGATCATAAAGAGAAGCATCAGCACGGCGCCGAGGCCGACGTTGGCAGCCTGGCTCGCCAGGCGCACGATCCCAACCGGCGACTCGAAGCGGACCGAGGCGCCTGCGCCACTGGTAGTGCTGGCCGGGTTTTGCAGGGCGTGCACGTACTTGGAGATTCCGCTCGGCGAGAAATGGGAGACCAACGCGCCCACCGTGGCCGAAGTGTACTGGCCGATCACCGAGAACGGCCGCAGCAGGCTGGTGCCGATGCTCGCGGTGGCAAGCGGCTCCCCCAGCTCCACTCCGATGAGACCCTTGTTGGCCGCGCTGCCGGTCAGCGAGTGTTCCAGAGTGGAGGCCTTTACCGGCACCACTTGCACATTGAGATCTCTCCCGTTCCTCTGCACCCCCAGCTCGACGGGCTTGGCGGCCGACGACTCGATCTTGGAGATCAGGGTGTTGACGTTCGTCAGGCGAACCCCGTTCACGGAGTAGATGACGTCGCCGGCCTTGAGGCCAGCGGCCTGCGCCGGGGAGGTTACGCCCGGGAACTTGGAGAGGGCGACGACCTGGGCCCTGGTGGAGTCGGCCACTCCCACCACGGAGAAGAGAACCACGAGTATCAGATAGGCCATCACGAAATGCATGAAGGAGCCGGCAGCCGAGACGGCCAGCCGGCGTGGGTAGCTCGCGTTGCGATAGGCGCGCGGCTCGTCCTCGGGAGCGACCTCTTCCAGGCTGCTCATCCCGACGATCTTCACGTAGCCGCCGGCAGGAAGCGCCTTGATGCCGTATTCGGTCTCCCCGCGGCGGAACGACCAGATGCGCGGGCCGAAACCGAGAAAGTACTCGGTCACCTTCATCTTGGACCACTTGGCCACCGCGAAGTGACCGAGCTCGTGAACCATGATCATGACCACCAGGGCCAGGACCACCAGAAGCGTCTTGCCGATGTTCAGATACAGGGATGCGGCGGCGATCACGGCGATCACCAGCGCACCCCTCGCGGTGTTCCGCCAAACCTGGCCGCGGGTTTGCGCCAGGTCGGTGACCGGCTCCGTACCGCGCTCGGCCGGTGCCTCCGCCTCTCTCGTCCCTTTGTCCTCCAGCGGGCTCTCCATCGTCATTCCGGGGCGCGCTCCGCCTATGCGGGCGCCCTCCTCCCGATTACTTCAGAACAACGTAGGCGCGCAATTTGATCCAAGGCGATGACCTCGTCCGCGCTCGAGAACCGAGTTGGCTCGAAGCGCTCCATTGTGGCTTCGATGACCTCATAGATTTCGATCCAGCGAATCCTCCCCTGCAGGAAGGCGTCCACCGCCACTTCGTTGGCGGCGTTCAGCCAGGCCGGCGCACCGGCTCCGGCTCTGAGCGCCTCGAAGGCGAGGTCGATGCCCTTGAACACCGAGCGCCTGGGCGGCTCGAAATGCAGGCTGAGCCGGGACGTGAAGTCCAGCTCGCCGTACTTGGTGGGCATGCGCTCCGGATATCCGAGCGCATATCCGATGGCGAGGCGCATGTCCGGCCTGGAAAGCTGGGCGAGCACCGCTCCGTCGACGTACTCGACCATCGAATGCACGATCGACTCCGGATGCACCACCACCTCGACCTTGGCCGGCTCCACTCCGAACAGTTCGACCGCTTCGATGATCTCAAGAGCCTTGTTCATGAGCGTGGAGGAGTCGACGGTTATCTTCGGGCCCATCGACCAGGTCGGATGCTTGAGGGCCTCATCCTTGGTCACCGACGCGAGATCCGCCTCGGCGCGCTCGCGGAAAGGCCCGCCGGAGGAGGTGAGGAGAAGCCGCGCAACCTCGGTGTGCGGATAGCCGCGCAGGCATTGGTGAATGGCGGCGTGCTCGGAGTCGACCGGCACGATCTCGCCCTTGGAGGCCTCCATGGCCGCATGGACCACAGGCCCGGCAGCCACCAGCGACTCCTTGTTGGCAAGCGCCAGGCGCTTGCCCGCCTCGAGCGCCCCTAGCGTGACGGACAGGCCGGAGAAGCCAACGACCGCATTGAGGGCGATCTCCGCCTCGCCGGCGACTTCGTACAGGCCGGAGCGCCCGACGCGGCAGCTGAGCCAAGGAAAGCGCTCGCACAGCTCGGAGGCCATCTCGGAAGTGCCGACCACGGCCACCGGCGGCCGGAACTCGGCGATCTGGAGCGCGAGATCCTCGAGGCTGGAGTTCGCGCTGAGGGCGTGCACCGTGAAACGCCCCGCCGAGGCGCGCACCACCTCGAGGGCCTGCCGGCCGATGCTTCCGGTTGATCCGAATATGGAAAGGCTGCGCGGGCCTCCACCGTTGAGGTCGTCCATCTCGCAATCCAACCTACCTGCAGGCAGCTGCAGCCCTGGCAGGAGCCAGGCCAGCGCCATCAAGCGGAGCGGCTAAGCGATGTGATGCGTGAAATAGAGCAGGTAATAGACGAGCGGAGTCACGAAGATCAGCGCATCGACCCTGTCGAGGAATCCACCGTGGCCGGGCAGGATGCTGCCGGCGTCCTTGGCGCCGATCTCTCGCTTGACCTTCGATTCGACAAGGTCCCCGCAAGGCCCGCCCAATGCGGCCAGGATTCCGATCGCGGCTCCCAGGCTGATGGTGACGGGGTGGATGCGGCTTGCGATGAGGGCTCCGGCCAGGATCGCTCCGATTGCTCCGATCACCAGCCCCTCGACCGTCTTGCTCGGCGAGACATTGGGTGCCAGCTTGCGTTTGCCCAGCAGGCTGCCGCCGAGGTAGGCGAACACGTCTCCCGCCACCACCGAGATGAGCACCGCCATCATGTACGCCAACCCACGACGGGGATCCCCGGCAACCGGGCGGATGATAGCGGCCACGTAGGAACCCCCGAGGCCTATCCAGGCCACGGCCATGAAGGTGATGGCGGTGTTGGGAAGTATCGGCGCCTTGAGCACCCCGAGCAGGTACCACAGGAAAGAGGCAAGGACGGTGAACGTGAGGACCAGCGTCATCGCGCTGGGGCCCTTCAGGTATCCCCCCGCCACCGCGCCGACCACACCGATCAGGCCAACTGCGACCGCAGGACGATATCCCCCGCGCGGGCTGCCGGGGTGCTCCCGCCTAACCAGCTGGTAGAACTCGGCCGTCGCCAGGACCAGGGCCACTCCGAGCACGATGAGCACGGCCTTCTGGCCGGCCATGAAAGCCCCAATCACGACCAGGCCAAGGACGACGCCGGTCACCAGCCTGGTGGCAAAAGTGCCGCCCGAGCGTCCACCCTCGCGTCGGCCTTTGGCGGGACGCTTGGTTCCGGGCTCGGACAGATCTTCGGCCGGCCCGGGTCCATTGGCCGAGGTCCTGCGCTTGAAGCTGGGCCGCCGCCGCTCGGGAAGGTCCAGGCTCACGTGCCCCTCGGGCTCCGCACTCGGCGCAGCAGCCTCGGCAGGCGGACGGGGAGCACGACGCCCCGCGGCCCTGCGCAGGGATTGAGGCGATGGACGCGAGGAAATCACCCGCAGGCCGGCGCCGGCCTCCGCTGGAACCGAGATCTCCTCGGTATTGGAGCCGTGCTCCACGAGCGGCTCGATGGCATTGTCAGGCGCGAAATGGCGGCCCTCCGCCTCGTCGTCGTCCGCCTCGAAGGTGCCGACCATGTCGTCGTACTCGAGGCGGCGGCGCTCCCGCTGGAAGCTGATGGCGCCCTCGTCCGCCTCATCGCGCGCACGGGCATGCGTCGCCCGCCGATCAGTCTCGGCGAGACCAAATATCTTGGGGATCTCCCCGGTGGGGGGATCGGTCCAATGCGGAAGCGGAGCAGTCTTGGGCGAGGCATCGCCCCAGTACCGACGGCTTACGCCGTAGGGGGCGGACCTTGAACTGGGCTCGGAATCCTCCAGCTCCTCGCTCACGCGCCTGTCGGGGTACTCTTGGGCCAAAACATCCTCCCTGGCAAGCGGAGCTCCTGCTCGCGAACGAGCTAGACCTCCATCAGCTCCTTCTCTTTGGCCTCGAGCATGCGGTCAATCTCCGCAATCGAGTCCGCCGTGAGCTTTTCCAGCTCCTTCTCCGCCCTCTCCAGCTGACCCTGGTTTATTTCGTGGCGCTTCTCGGCCTGTTCGAGCTCGTGCCTGGCGGACCGGCGATTGTTGCGTACGCCGACTCGCCCTTCCTCTGCGCGGGCACGAACCTGCTTGACGAGCTCCTTGCGCCGCTCCTCGGTCAGCTGTGGAAAGACCAGCCGGATTATCGACCCGTCGTTGGATGGGTTGATGCCGAGGTCGGAAGCCTGGATTGCCCGCTCGATTGCCCCGAGGGCCCCCTTGTCATAGGGGGTGATGACCAATACCCTGGCCTCGGGTATCGAAAAACCGGCCAGCTGCACGAGGGGCATCTCGGAGCCGTAGTATTCGACGGTGAGGCGCTCGACCAGGCCGGAGGAGGCCCTACCGGTCCTGAAACCGGCAAACTCGGATTGCGTATGCAGAACCATCTTGTGCATCTTCTCGCGTGCTTCCGAGAGCGCCGACCCAACCAAATTCTCGTCCATCACGAAACAAGCGTACCCAAGAACTCCCCCCGGAGGGCCCGAAGTATGTTCCCAGGGGTCATTATGTCGAAGACCAAGACCGGCAGATCGTTGTCCTTGCAGAAGGTGACGGCGGTCAGGTCCATTACCCGCAGGTCGCGCGCCACCACCTCCATGAAGCTGATCGAGTCGTACTTCACGGCGCTGGGGTCGAGCTTGGGATCGGCACTGTAGATCCCGTCGACACCCGAGTGGGTGCCCTTCAGCACCACCTCCGCGTCGATCTCCGCCGCCCTGAGCGCCGCCGCAGTATC
>JAJZNF010000177.1 GCA_021847985.1 Actinomycetes bacterium
TTCCGATCTCTGGTGGCCCATCCGGCCAACCTGCGAAGCATGGCCTTTCGGTACAGCGACGTGACTCTCTCTGACGTACAAGCCATGAGGGACAACGTGTCCCGGGTCATGGGTTGCGTCGAGATCTACGAGGTGGACGGCAGGGAGTACATCCAACTGACCTCCTGGCAGGAGCGACAGCACCCCAGATATCCCCAGCCTTCCGTCCTTCCGCCATGCCAGGAGCACACGGTCGCACCGTTGACGCAGGATTGCAGCAACGTTGACGCAAGCCTGCGTCAAGATAGCGTCGTAGATAGTATTGGTTTGGTTAGGGATGGGTTGGGTAGGGGTGTCGTTGCGTCAACGCCGCAACCGACCGCCACCACCACCACGCAGGACGACGGCAAGACCGAGCCGGCCACCGAGAGCGAAGCCGATGTGCTCGCGGTCTTGCGGTCGATCCCGCACTGGCCGAAAGGCGATCCGGCAGGCGACCTGATGGTCCTCAGGGCAGCGCGGGCGAACAACCCCAAGGTCGACCTGCTCAAGGTGGCGCGATCCCTGGCAGCTTGGGTCATCGACAATCCCGGAAAGAACCGCCAACCCCGCCAGCGATTCCGCACTTGGGCCGACCGCGAGACGGCCTGGGTGGAACAGCAACGCAAGCAGCAACAGTCGCGGTCTTCTCCCGCCCCCCGGTCTCGCTATCTGACGCCGGAGGAACTTGGACTCATGCCCTCATCCTCCCCGCCGGCGACCACCGGACCGCCCCCCGAGGCGCCCCTGACGGCAGGATCAACGGGGGGTGGCGAGACGCATGGCGACAGAGCGCAAGATCATTCCCATCGCGGTGCCGCCGGATGAGGCCCTTGAGGCCATGCTGGTCGGGTACTGCCTCGACGGCGCCGTGCACCAGGTGGTCCAGGCGGCGGTCGAGACGCTTGACGACGACGCGGTGCGGGGCCGCCTGGCCCCGATCTGGCGGGCCATCCGGCAGAGCGTGCTCGGCGGCACGCACCCCACGGTCCCGGAGGTCGTCCGAAGGGCGGGCGCGCCCTGGACCCTGGGCCGGGTCCTGGACCTCGTCCGCAGCGACCTCACCGGTGGGGAGATCGGTCAGGCCATGGACTCGCTCGTGGAGATCTCACGCCGGCGAACGGTGATGGAGTCCCTGATCAAAGCGTGGGACGCGGCCGGCCAGAGCGCGGATTCCGCCATCGCCATGCTCCAGGACGTCGTCACGCGTGCCCAGGAGAACGCCGAGATCTACCGCCCGCACACGATCGCGGAACTGGCCGAGCAGGCCATGCTCGGGTCCGAGGCCGCGAGGGCTGCCAGGGAGCGCGGGGCGGTGCCCGAGGATCTCGGCCTCCCCACCGGCCTGTGGCCCCTCGACGTCGCGACCGGGGGTCTCACGCCCGGCGACCTGTGGGTGCTTGCGGCCCGGACGAGCCAGGGCAAGACGTCGTTCGCGCTCCAGGTGGCAGAGGCCCAGACCGTCCCGGTGCACTTCGCAAGCGCCGAGGTCCCCGCGGCGCGGCTCGGCCGAAAGGCCCTGGCGTCGGCGGCCGTGGTGCCCGTACCGCGGGTCCGACAGGGCAGCGTGACGGACGACGAGGCCCGGAGGCTCAGGGACGCCGTCAGTCGGCTCGCGAAGACCCAGGTCGTGGTCGACGACCGGAGCCGCACGGTCGAGGACCTGCGGATCTCGGTGATGAGGACCGCCAGGCGGTACGGGTCCGTAGGCCTCGTGGTCGTGGACTATCTCCAGCTCATGGAGCCGGACGGATCCCGCACGCGCGGAGTGACCCGTCAGGAGCGTGTCGGGGCGGTGAGCCGCGGCCTCAAGCTTCTGGCGCTCGACATGCACGTACCCGTGCTCGCCCTGGCTCAGCTCAGCCGCGGGGCCGAGGACAGCCAGGAACCGGAACTCAGGCACCTGCGGGAGAGCGGCTCGATCGAACAGGACGCGGATGTGGTGGTGTTCCTGCACAGGCCGAGGCAAGAAGACCAGGACCCAAACCCACGGGCGATCATCCCGACCGACGTGATCGTCGGCAAAAACCGCGACGGAATGCTCGCGAGGGTCCCGTGTGGTTTCGACCCGGTAACCCAGACGATCGAGGATGACGAGTCTCGCCTGCGCAGGCATAGGCGCGAATAGGGGGATACACGCATTGAACCTGACCCATGTGTCGGTGCCGCTCATGGCACCAGAGTACAAACGCCTTATGGAATGGGCTGAGTCCACAGGCCCGACGAAGGCCAAACAGGTCCTTGAGCAGAGTCTGGTACGCGTAGTCCTAAGCGTCGAGGAGGCAAGGTACATGCTGGGACTCTGTCGTGTGTATGACGATCTCTTAGGACTCGACGAGGCCCTCCTTGCCTCCCTACACGAGGACTCCGCCGGGTAGGGTGGCGGCCTCAGCATGGTCCTAAGGGGGTGTATCTCCATGGGGCGGTGGTCCACGGTTTCCGGGCATCCGGGTGACGTTCGCGTGGAACTTTCAGCGCATGCCATCGAGCGCGCGCGTCAGAGGGCAGGTCTAGACGAACACCAAGCTTCCCGAGAACTCAGGAGGGCGGTGCGAAACAGCCTGTTTCTCGGCAGAATGACAGAATCGAGGTCTCACCCCGGTTGCATGCTCGCTGCCGAGGCGGACCTCATATGGATCGTTGCCCTGTCCCCTTCAGGGTCATGGAGAGCCGTAACGCTATTTCACAGGAATGATCTTTCTCCCTACGCTTTGGCCATGGCCAGGACGGCTCGCGAGGGTCTGGTTGGCATATGACACAGGATCGACTTGTGCTTCCCATACCTCCCCCGGACAACCATGCCTATGTCTCTGGGGTGTCAATCGGGCCAGGCGGCAGACCCGTCGTTCGCAGGGTGCGCACCAGGAGAAACCTGGACTTTCAGGAGGAGGCATCCTGGCTGGCTTATGGGTGGTGCGGTCGATCCGGGTGGTCCATGCCTGACCACGACGACAAGGTGGTTTTGCGCTACTGGGTGTATTGGCCCGATCGACGCCGGCGTGATCCAGCTAATCTGCTCAAGGTGCTCCTGGACGCCCTGGAAGGTGTTCTGTACGCCGACGATCGTACGGTTCTGCCTCGGGCAATGGACTATCAGGTGGACAGACTGGATCCAAGGGTTGAGGTAGATGTGTCCTTGTTTGGGTGATTGCACACGAGCCTGAGGTGGCGCCCTCTCTGGGCGCTACCCTTGTGTCAGCAGCCCAGGGGGGATCGCGTTGTCGCAGCTGGAGATGGACTCCCTTCGTGATTCGATCGCCGAGGTAAGAGCTCAAGTGACGGACCTTCAAACTCGCACGGCCCGTTTGGAGGGGTCGTTCTCTGGATTCCAGGAGCGTCTGGACAGGATCTACGCGACGCTCCTGGGCCTCGCCGCCACGCTCGTTGTCGGCCTCATCGGCATTCTGGTCGCGATCCTGACCCATCACGTTGGGGGGTGACGGAGTTGGTGAATCCTCAGGTCGTGCGCTGGCTTTGGGCTGCGGAGGCAGCCGTCATCAGGTATGGCCACGTCACCGAGGCCCAAGTGCTGGCCCAGATCGCCCAGGAGAGCGGCGGGGATCCTACCGCGACAAGCGCGGCCGGGGCGCAGGGCCTCATGCAGATCATGCCGGCGACAGGCAGGGGTCTTGGCCTTGAGGACCCGTTCGACCCTCTCCAGAACGTCATGGCCGGAGTGCATTACATGGCCCAGGCAATGGAGCAGTTTGGAACCTGGCAACTTGCTCTAGCGGCATACAACGCGGGGCCAGGGGCTGTCGAGATCGCAGGGAACCAGGTCCCGGATATTGCACAGACCAGGTCGTATGTTTCGGACATTGAGGCCATGCTTCCGGACTATTCGGGATACATCCGAGATGCCTCCCCGCTCCCCACGCTTCGAGAAGGCGGCGTTGGGGACAGCGTCAGGCTTCTCCAGCGCATGCTTGGCATGGTCGTCCAGGACCAGGATGGCATCTACGGTCCTCAGACTTTGGGGGCGGTACTGTCTGCGAAGCATGAAAGCGGTCTTCCGGTGAATGGAGTAGTTGCGGACGGCCTATGGAGCTATCTCCTATGGAAGGGTGTTCGGCCATGAGCATCACCGTCATTGGAATCAATTCCAGACAAAGGTTCAGCCCAGTACCAAATACGGCCATCGAACACCTGACATCGCTCCTCAAGGGGGCAGATGCGGACATCATCATCAACGGCTATGGCCAGGCCTGGGGCCCTAGCTCTACGCAGCTGTGGGATGCCGGCACAATCGCGGAGTTCGTCAACTCGGATCCCAGGCATGTGTGGATCGACTGGTGCGGATGGCCTGGCTACTGGCAGATCAACGCTGATGGCACTGTGGTCCAACAGGGCCCACAAGGATGGGCGAACCTGTCCGCGGACCTTGGGTACAAGTGGCTCGCCAAGTCAAACTTTGTGGTGCCGCAAAACTTCTTTCAAAACCCGTTTGCGGAGCGGTACCCCATGGTGCGGGGCTGGGATCTCACGCCCAGCCAAAACGGTGTCTACTACCAGTACGCGGTTGGGGGATACGCACAGCTGGCCGACCTTCACCATGGCGACACGATGGGTCACTACGTCTACGCCGCGGCGAACGAGACAAACCTATTCAACTTCTCATTCACAGGCACCGCCGACATGTGGGCGAACTCTCAGGCGGTCGCTGATTTTGTCTCCAGAGTGCTTGCGATCTCGGCAGCAAGGAGGTCTGGATCCGAGCCGAGCCGGGTCGGTATCTCGCATGGCGGGTCGTACAACGTGTCGACGCCGGCCCCGGTCGCGCCAACGGGTTCCTCGAGCCCCTATCACCCAACGACTAGCACGGGCAGAACGTCTTACAAGCCGTCTCCTCCCAGTCCGACGTTCAACGTAACGACTGCGCTGGAGGTCGCCGGGGCCGGAGCCGTCGTTGGGGCGGCCGGGTATCTCATTGCCAAGTCTGTCCAGAAGGGACGTGCATGAATGGCGATCTTGACCTCGGCCCAAAGCGCCGCAGCCCCTGCCCCCAAGGCCACCTCCGGGTCAGAACAGACTCAGCTTGGCCCCCTCTTGATCCAGTCCCAGGGATGCCCTGTGAGGCGGGTATTCCGTGCCCCAGGCGCCTACGGGTTCTACGCCCAGTGCGCCGTTACCGTGACCAACAATGGCCAGAGTGACTTGGTGGTCCTGAGCCTGGAAGAGACGGACACGCTCCCGGACTCTGGCCTGGCGTCGTCGCCGCCCGGGGCATTTTCCGTCGATATGGATGGCTATATCGGGGTGCTGAAGCCAGGGCAGACCATGACTCTAGCTTCCCCGCGGGCCAACTACCGGGGCTGGGCGTTCTCGGCTATAAACCCCGGGGCGGTAAAGAGGTATCTGATTCTCGCCGAGGCTGGAGCGGCGGTACTGGGGGCAGGTACCTTTGTCATTGGCTATCTTGTCGGGCGCCGGCGCCGCCGTTAGGGGAGGGAGAACTGTGGCCAGGGGAGATTTTCGTTGGGGTCGAGAGCACACTGCGATCGCGGCAGCTGGCGTAGCCGCTGGCGCCGCCATTGCCGGAACCGGGATCTACCTGGTGGCCAGCTCCGCCAGGCGAAAGCTCCATGCCATGAAAAGTTTCATGGTGAACGTCAACTCTGCAGACGGAGCGGCCACTTCGTCTGGCGGTCCGCCTGGCGCTACCACTCTCAACTGGATCGAGGGAGTGCCTGCGTCCACGGAGATCATCACGAATCGCCTGGCGGTTCCGACCTCCTACGCCCTTCTCACGGACCAGTCGACGGCGCCGGTAGGTGAAACGCCTCCCTCCGTGGTGAAGCCAATCGTGCCGATTGGGCCTATGAGCGGGGCCTCGTTCGGCGTTGTATACACGGACGAGCGGGCCCTATCGGCGGCCGCACAGGGAGGCCTCCTCCCCGGTGCCGTGAAGATGGTCTGCTGGGACTATGAGAACTGGCCCTACACCCCGTCGGATCAGCAGGAGAACGCGCAGGCGTACACGGAGGAGGCCGCGTACGCGGCGCACGCCGCGGGCCTCCTTTTCGCCACTGCCCCCAGTCCGAACATCATGCGCCAGATCGAGGGCAACTCTCAGCTCAGCTACTCGAACGCCGTGACAGACTTTTTGAATGCCGGCCAGGTCGGGGCGGCCGCCAGGTATGCTGACATCTTCGTGATTCAGGCCCAGGTGGCACAGTCGTCGGCCAGCAGCTATGGCGCGATGGTGCAGGCGTACAGCCTCGCGGCCCGCGAATCGAGTCCCTACGTGTCCCCGTGGGCCGTTCTTGAGGTTGCGCCCGGCGGGACGATCCTCCCCGTAGAAACGCTGTTCGAGATGATGCTGGCTGCGGCGAACTCGGTTGAGGGGTTTTGGCTCCTGCTTCCGGTCACGTCGGTGTCGAGTGGCGTGATGGCGGCGAGGGCGAACAACCTGGTATCGCTCCTGGGAAGTCTCTAGCGGTGTCTCTATCGGGGGCGGCAGAGGCGGCGTCCCTATTCCCACCTGCGGTACGGTCCACGCTTCTTGCGATCTCCGGGTCGGAGGCCGGGTGGGATCTTACGGCCCGCGGGGATCCCGTATCTGCTCTACCACCCACGCTTTGCGGTGTTCCGACGGCCTCGTACTCCTGCGGTGGCTATACCAGCTTCGGCCCATGGCAGGTGAACCTACCCTGCAACCGGGCCGTCATTTCCGCTCTCTCCGGTATCCGGGAATCGGACCCATGCGCACAGGCGGCCTGGCTCACCGCCAGCTACGCGAACAGCGCACGCGCGGCCCTAGCCGTGTACCGGAGCCAGGGCCTTGACGCCTGGACTACCTACCGAACCGGGGCATACCTGGCGTACCTATCCCGTGCGCAGACGGCCCTGTCCGACATTCCGACCGATCTGACCCCCGTCACATCGAAAGGTCCGCTTGGCATCGCGGCGGTAGTGGGTGGATCCCTCCTCGTAGTCGCTGGGGGCACCACAATCGCGCTCCTCGCAGATCCAGCCCTGCGCGCTGAGGCATCCACGAGCATCCGTCGCCTGTGGTCCTAGGCCGTACACTGAGCCTGACAGGGGGTAGACCTAAATGACGAAGCTCCTTCAGTTCCCGCCGGCCATGATGCACATGCTCTGGTGGGTGATCCTGGCTGCGGTGGTGGATGCCGCTGTTGGTGTCGTGTTCAGTGTCTTTAGCGGCACCTTCGACATGGAGAAGGTCGGGAAGTGGCTCGTGACCAACGTGCTCCTGGTCGTGGTGCCCGTGATCGTCGTGGCCATCCTGGTGGGCGCTGGCATGTTCGCGAACACCATCTTTTACGCGGCCGCGGCCACTGCGATTGCGACCCTGGTGGGAGGTATCGCGGCTAAGATCGGTGTCCCGCTGACGTTCAACCAGGGGTCGCAGACCAGCGCTGGTTCAGAATCGGACACGGCGGCGAAGTAATGCAGACGTGGGAGAAGGTCGGGATAGCGGCCGCGGGCGCTGCGGCTGCGGCATTCACGGGGTATGAGGCCTACAGGTACTTCACTGAGGGCCCGGCCTCCGCGACGCCGATCCCTGCCCCTACCGGGCTCACGCTCACGCCGCAGGCTGCCGTATCGAGGACGGATGCCCCGATTCTCGCCCAGGTGGATCCCTACACTGGATCTCTGACACCGACGTACAACTGGTATCACTACTACCTAAAGGGCGGCAAGCTGTACCCCAGATTGGTCGGCAGCACGTCGAGCCCTGAGTTCCTGTTCGGCCGGGAGACGGCGACCGGGGTGCAGTATCCGGTGGCGCCTGGGTCCCTGTACACGGTCGGCGTGCAGATCACGGCAGGTGGAGTCAGCAGCCCGATCACCGTTGGCCACGCGACCGCCAAGTCATTTACAGCCAACTCGTCTCAGTCAGGGGGAAGCACGTCCGCCCCCTGACGGTCTTGTTATGACGCCGGTTCGGCGACCTAGGGGGCTACGGCATGGAGGACTGGGAAACGCTTCTCGTTGCGGCTGGCGGAACCGCCGCAGTTGGGTTCGGAGGGTACCTTTTGTATGACTACGCCAAGTCGAAAGGGATTCTCAAGCCGTCCTCGGGATCGAAGTATTGCATCCCAAGCGCGATGTCGGGTGAGCAAGTGGCGTCACAACTTGGAGTCTCCCTGAGTGCCCTTGAGGCATCGAACCCATCCTTCACCTACATGAAGGCTCATCCGACGGTCGCCCTCAAATCTGGTACGTGCTTCGTCGTCCCAAGCGGCGGCAAGATTCCGAGCGTAGGTGGGGGGAGTTCGAAATGACTCCGAAAGCTAGGACAGTCCTATGGGCAGCGGGGGGGGCGACCGTCGTCGGCCTCGGTGCCTACCTATTCGTTGCCAATCGCCGCTCGCCTCAGCCACTTTCGACATCAGCCTCGGGCCTGGCGGTCACGACGACAGCCCTCGCCGGCGCAACAGACGGACAGAGCTACAGCTACACGCTTTCGGCATCCGGGGGTACCACTCCCTACACGTGGCGGGTAACGGGACTTCCTACGGGTCTCACAGTCAACTCCTTGGCAGGTAAGATCAGTGGCGTACCTAAAGAAAGCGGGAACTTCCCGCTCGAAGTCCAATGCCAAGACCAGAGCGGCCAGAGCGTCAGCGTGTCGCTCACCCTGTCGGTGGCCGCCTCGTCTACGTCGACCGTTGCGGTTCCAATTCAGAATATGGGGAGCGCGACGGAAGGAAAGCCGTACAGCTACCAGGCCCAGGCGTCCGGCGGAGTCCCTCCGTACACGTGGTATATCTCGGGCCTGGGCGGAACAGGGCTTTCGGCCACATCGTCCGGGCTCATCTCCGGCACGCCGACGATCAAGGGAACCGTCGCGATCACCCTTGAGGTCATGGATAGCCAGGGCGACAAGTCCACTCGAAAGACCACGTTCACGATCAAGGCACCTTCCACCGTGGCTCCGGTCATCCCCGTTCAGTCCCTGCCAACATTCCAGGTCGGGCAAGCAGTCAGCTATCAGTGGCAAGCCCAGGGCAATGGGCCATTTACATGGTCTATGGAGGGAACCATCCCGGGCATTAGCATGTCTTCGTCTGGACTCATGTCCGGTACACCGACGACAGCCCAGGGAAGCCCGTTCGCTATTGCGGTAACAGTCACGGACGTGAATGGGAACCGCGCTACGCGAACCACACAGGTGTATGTGAAGGCAGCCCCCCCCTCCTCAACTGGATCCTCGACCGGCACGACACAGAGTTCCCCTCCCTACACGGCTGCGTGGACGCAGGATTGCGAGACGGTCCTCTTGGACGCTGCCGGAAACCCGGTCAGCGGGGTCTCACCCTACGCTGTTGCTCCAGCCACGGGCGGCCAGGCGAACTTTGGTGGTTACACCTACTCCTGGCCGGCCTGCCCGTCCTATTCTGGGTCTAGCACGTCCGGAACAGGGTCTAGCACGTCATCCGAGATCCAGTCCCTTGAGTCTCAGGTCTCATCGCTTCAGGCTCAGATCTCAAGCCTGAACGCCGAGATCGCGTCGGCTCAATCCACATTCAGCTCCCTACACAAGCAAAACGAGGAGTACCGAGCGGAGATCGCATCGCTGCAGTCCCAGGCCGCTGCCGTAGGGGGTGGGTAGTTATGGCAGTTTCGGTGACGACCACATCCGGTGGAGGGGCGAGCGTCGCTACCCTCAAGTCCGAGGTAGCGAGTCTCACTTCCCAGGTGGCTGCCCTGAAGCAAACGCTCTCTGGCCTGCAGAGCGAAATCGCGACCAGCAAGTCCAATCAGGCGGGGTATCTGAATACGATCTCCAGCCTCAAATCCCAGCTCTCTTCCCTTCAAAATGAGGAGCAGAGCCTTGTGAGCCAGGTAGCGAGTCTGAGCAGTGAGGCGTCCCAGTTGCAATCTCAGATCTCTTCGGCGCAGTCTACCTTCAGTGCCCTACGCTCACAGAACGAACAGTACCGTGCGGAGATCTCGAGTCTCCAGTCGCAGGTCTCCGCGCTTGGAGGGTAACAGATGGCAACCGTTGCGCAGCTTCAGTCGGAGGTAGCGAGCCTGACGTCCCAGGTTTCCTCCCTCAGGAGCGAACTCGCGGCCTGGCAGCGGCAAATTGAGATCGCGGAGTCTAACGCCGCAACATATCGCAGCGAGATTGCCAGTCTTGAGGCCTACCTGTCCGGACATTTGCAGTGAAGGCAATCTTGTCTAAGGATCTTGTGGTCGGGGAACCGGGCGCGTACCGCCCGGTCCTTCTCCGTCTCGCGACCTTTCGCCGGCGCGGACGGGTGCCGACGGGTCAGCAGCGTGTCATACGAGCGTATCGGAATGAGGTCTCCCGAGTGGTGATCCCGCGGGGTCTGCTCTTTCGCGCACGCCGTGAGGCACCCTTAGACATCCACGATCGTCGCTTGCGGTTTGAACCGCGCTCCTTCCGTTGGACCGGTAGGCTCTATCCATACCAGGCGGCCGCCGTGAGCGCGATCTACAGGCAGCAGGGCGGTGTCCTCGTGAGCGCGCCCGGAAGTGGCAAGACGGTGATGGGGTTATCCCTAGCGGCCGCATGGGGCCAGCCGACGCTATGGCTCACGCATACGACCAGACTGGCCGAGCAGGCCCTATCGCAGGCCCACCGTTTGTTCAACCTCCCACCGAGTTCCTTTGGCTTCGTAGGAGATGGTTCCGCTTCGATCGGCTCGCACTTCACTGTGGCGATGATCCAGACGCTAATGAAACGGCCGGATATTGAAAAGACACTCGTGGGACGCTTTGGGGCCCTGATCGTGGACGAATGCCATCACGCCCCAGCTGACACCTACTTCCGGGTCATCTCGCAGTTTCCCGCGGCCTATAGACTCGGGCTGTCGGCGACACCGGACAGAACCGATGGCCTCGGCCCCCTCATGGTGGCCATGCTAGGTGGCCGCGTTGCCGTGCCTCTACGCGTTTTGCTGGAGGCAGGACGTGTCATGCGCCCGTTGGTCCTCATTCAAGAAACGTCGCTTAGGATTCATGGCCAGAACCGTGGGTGGGCTGAGATCGAACGGATTAGGGCGCACGACCTTTCCAGAAACGCCATCATCCTGTCGATCATCCGCGAGCTCACCCGTCTAGGGCGCCGAACGCTCGTGCTTGTCACGCGAAAGGACCACGCGCGGATTCTTGCAAAGGCGCTCACGAAGACCGGCCTTCAGGCCTTCGCTGTCATAGGCGATCTCACTCCGGAACGTCGGGATCGCTACCTGGCCGAGATGGAGCGTGGCCAGGCTGTTTGCGTCGCCACCCGCCTAGCCGACGAGGGATTGGACATCCCAGCCCTTGACGCTCTCGTCCTAGCCAGCGCAGCCAGGTCTACCGTCCAGCTCGATCAGCAGATTGGCCGAGTCATGCGAACCATGGAGGGGAAGCGTCGGCCGCTAGTGGTGGACATTGCCGATCCGCACGTGCCAACATATAGGCGTCAGGTTCGGAAGCGGCTACAACACTACGGTCAGCTGGGCCTGGAGGTGCGTGGAGTACGGCAGCGAGAGAGCCGGGAAGCGTGAGCGGGCGACGTGTGGGGGGTGACGCTCCCAGGGTGACAGAGTCCCGGCAGTCTCGGTACCGGAAGAGCAGGCACCGACTGTACCTCTGGCTCACGGACGGTGAATGGACACGTCTACAGAGGGAGCTCGCCAGAAAGCACCTCACCCCCACGGAGTGGTTTCGCGAAGCTCTTGCCCAGAGCGAGCGGGAGCGGATCCTCCGGGGAAGTGAGTTCCTGCGCCTCGAGATACAGGAAGAACCGTTGCGGCTCGCGGAAGAGGCCCTGGCCAAGGAGGCCGAGGGTTGGCTGTTCTCGGCGGAGCGTCTATCCGGGAAGCGACCTCAGGACCTGTTGGAGCGTCGGGCGCTACAGCAACGCGCGGCTCCTTTCCTCGAGGCGGCCTCCTACTTCTCAGCACTCCTCACAAAGTTTCAGCGCCAGCGCGACGTCATCAAGCCGACTGAGATCCAGGGTCCACATTCTCTTCCCACATCGCCAAGAAGCGCGCAGCAAACGGCTGGGAAACAAGTTCATCCACCACATAGGTTGCGGCCACCGGGCAGCGCTGAGCCCAATCCCTGATCTGCCCCCATGGAATGCTGGCCTCGCGGTCCTGGGCGAAGGCGACCGCCATCTGTCCTGCGACGTGCCCTGCCGCGTATCCCTCCTCGAACGACCATGGGCCATCATGGGGAGCGTTTTCCTTGGGTGACTGGGTCGCGGCTTCCTGCCTGCGCTGGAGCTCCATGCGAGCGCACATGGCAAGGAAGTCTGCCATCGTCTTTCCATCTGCTTTCGCGAGTTTTCCAAGGTCCTGCAATTCTTTCTTCTGGGCCGTCGTGCACCGTAGCTGGAAGAGATCATCCCGAGGGGAAGACTTCACCTTCGTGGTCTTTGGCATGCTCTGTCTCCTTGCCGGGGTATGACTGTCTAAATAGTGAAAGGTCGGGGATTCAGGACCCTTTCGCGTCTGTGTCATACGCCCGCGTATTGTGTCGGTGCACCGACCGGTACTCCGATTCCAATGTTGTCATACCATGCCGTTCCCGAGTCTCTGGCACCTGGCGTCAGGTCCTCTATTCTGTGGCCGACAGGAGGTGCGTCATCGTAGTGATCCGTGGTGAAGGTTTGAATGCCGAGGTGCCCGAGCCTGCCGGTCTCGATTCGGTGCTTTCTCTGTCGTCCGCGTCCGACTCCGATCTTTCGGCTCTTAGATCGGTCCAGGCTGACGAGGGCGCGGATCCGGAACTCGACGATCCTCCAGTGACGCCGGGATTCCACACGGGAGAACTCGACGACGCGGACGACAGGGGTGGCGGACGGGCGCCTGGCGGAAGGTACTACGTCAATGGAGGCATGGGCCAGGTCACGCTATTCACGTTTCCCATGGATCCCATGATCTTTTGGGCGATCGACGCCTACACCAAGCGACGGGTCCAGCGAGAAGCCGATGCGGGCGTCGGGGAAGAAGACAGTCCGTTCGCCTCCCTGGGATACCCAGAGCGCGTGGCCAAAATGGTCGCCGAGTGTGTTGGCCTGGTGATCGCCGAGGACTTCGACAAACATCCGGAGGAAAGGATATTCGACTGGACGGATCCCGTCGGCCTCCCTCTGAACGTCGTGATCGCGGAACTCATTGAGAAGCGCTGGGCGCGCCAGCGCGACCGCGAGCGGGACATGATGCGTGCTCGCATTCGGGCACGCTGGCCGGATGCTACCGATCAGGACCTGGACCGCGTGTTTGGGAGAGGAGGAGAACAGCGTGGCTAGAAAGCCCGTCGCGCCGAGTTACCCATCGTTTGCCATTGCCGGGGCGAGCTCTGACCCGGCTGCCCAGGCACTTGCGCATCTCGCGAATGCGCGGGCATTGGCGTCACTGGAAGCCAAGCCCCCAGAGGAGCTGGAGTCTCCAGGGGCGCGCTTCACCGCTACCGTGATGGGAAAGGTGGGGGAGGCGGTGGGTGACCTAATCAACCAGAAGGTCCAGGGTAGCAGCGGGAATCCTTCCCAAGGCGGCCTGGTCGAGGATCATCTCAAGCTAAGCAAGGATTCGCGCGAGCAATACGGTGACCTAATCGAAAGGCAGAAGGACCTGATTGCCGGGTACGAGTCCAAGATTGCGGATTTGAAAGAGCAGCTTGCCAGCGCCTATCAGTCCGGATACCGGGAAGCAGACGAGAAGTGGTCCATGCGCATGGAACTTTCAGATCGCACCAACGCCCGGCTGGACGAGATCCAAACTACCCTTCAGCACCGGGACCTCGAGGAGAAGGATAAGCAGATCGAATCGAGGGATCAGCAGATCACGCGGCTCCTCGACGAGCTGAGAGCCGAGCGGGAATCCCTCCGTGCGGCGCATGAACGCGTCGGTGAGCTGCAGGTGCTGAAGATCAAGAATGAGCATGAGATGGAGAAGCTTGATCTCATGCACCAGCTCGAAAGGGCAAAATCCCAAGTTCCGCAGGCCAAGACACCGGAGCAGATCTACCAGGAAGCGTGGGCGAGAGCCGAAGCTCTCAAGGCCGAGGAGATGGCGCGCCTGGCGATCGAAAAGCAACGGCAAGACATCGAGGATTCGCACAGCGAATCGGAATCACGTGCGAAGGTATACGAGACCCTGGGTAGCGCGCTTCAAGGCGTGGCGGGGAAGGCGCCCGATCTCATCGGAGCGTTCATCGGGGGGAGCGCCCCAAGCCGTGGATACGGGCCGCAGGGTTCCCCATCAGTTCGGGTCCTAAGGACGGGCGAGAGTGCCTAATCCCATTCAGAGAGCCGGACAATCGGCCGGGCGTTTTGCTGGACAAATGACCGCGAAGGCTGCGATCGGCATGCTCGGAAAGGCTTTGGGAGAATGGCTTCGTGAAAGCGGATTTTCTCCCCAGGACGTCGACCAGGCATTCGCGGATGGTCGTCAGCACCTGCTCCTGGCCGGGATCTTCGGGGGAGCCGACCCAACTGAGGTACAGCGCTTTCGTGGCATATACACAAACATGGCGCGCGCCATGGGGCCGGCCGAGTATGCTCGGATCCTCGACAGCGCGGCGTACCAGGTTCCTGAGATCACTGCGCATTGCGACGTGATCGGGAAGCTCCATTGGGCCGACTACGAGCGAACGCTGGACGATCTCAAGGAGCGATTTTTGAGCGGCCGACCGCTAGTGGATACGTCACCCGAGCCCTGAGATCGTCGACCCCTGAGGCCCAAACTATGGGCAGAGGAGGGGTCGTCGTGGGCCTGAGCGTGCGCACCATCGCTGACTACGCGGCGAATGGACCCCTGATCTCTGTGTCCGTCGGGGATTTGCCAGGTCTTGTAGGCGCTCCATATGGCGAAGTGTCACAGATCATCAATGGCTCCGTGAAGGCGGCAGAGGCCTCGCAGCCTGAGGGAACCGCGATTCAGCTCGAGATCGACTCGGTGAATGATGCCTCGGCAGTGATCCAGCAGATCAACCGACAATTCCGAGCTGGGAAGATCACCAACCCATCGGACGGAAAGCCGATCGTCCCATGGCCCGAGTATCCAAACCAGATCGCCTTCCCCTGGAATGGGGGTAATGGCGTGATGGTGCGATGGATCAAGACCGAATGGCAAATCATCCTCGTATTGGTCATTCTTCTGAGCATCGCCGCCGCCATCGTCTATTCGCTCACCCGAACCCCGTACCGCATGCAGGCCGTGACATCGTCATCCGGGTCTGGGTCCTCATCGGGTCCACCCTTCGCTGGGATCCACGACGGGACCCTCTACCTCTTTTGGATGCCCTGGTATGTCGACCTACCCATCGCCGGCGTTCTCGTTGCCGCCCCATTCGTACTGACACAAATCGGGAAAGGCGAAGAGGCCAGCGCAGGCGTGATCCGAGGCACGCACGACATCGAGAAGGCCGAGGCCGAGAGGGGGACCGGAAGATGACTCACCAGGCAGACCTCGAAGCGAGATATGAGCGCCTACTCGAAACCCTGAACCAAAGGGAGGCACATGAGGGGCGCCTGCCTCTAGGTCCGGCCAGCCATCCCGTACTCGCGGCCAAGCGTGGAGTAGCACACACTCCGAGCCTAGGCAGGTCCGAAGTATTTGTACCGCAGGCCAACAAGGGGCTCCGACTGATTGACGCGCTTATGATTATGGCCGCCTCAGCGGAGGTGTTCTGGCCCGTCACGCGATCAACCCTGGAAGGGGAACTGGGATGGTCGGCCTTCGGGTCGCTGTTCGGTGGATTTATGTACCTAGAGGCCAAGCCGGGTACAGAACTCACAGCCGTAGGCGCGGCACTCGCCGCCTCTAATACCGCGTATTTTCTCCTTCGCATCTTCCACCCGAACCTATCGGCCTAAGAAACCCGAGCAAGGCAACCCCCCAAAGCACGGCCTTACGATCTCCCTAGGTCGTAAGGCCGCGTTCCTATGAGGGGGATACACCAAAGATGCAGAGTTGGGATCACGCCGCGGGAAGCGCCGTCGTCGCCCTCGCCGGGGGCGCGGCCGAACAGGTACTCGTCGACCGCATGCCGGCGTCGGAGTCCATGAAGGTGGCGGGCCTAGGAGGCCTCGGCCTTGCAGCCATTGGGGCCGCGGTCAAGCTCTTCGGACCCAAGCGTTCCTCGGCCACGGACGTTGTCGGGGACGCTCTCCTTGCCTCTGGGGTCACGGTGCTCGGACAGACTGGAACGGCGTACGTGGATGCCAATGTGCTTCACGTTGCCCCGTCCGGTCAGACGCTCCAGGCCGTGATTGTTGAGGAACCTGCCGGTACGACGTTCACGCCCCCTAGTGGGACCACCGTGGTCGAGGCGCCGACCTATGCGCAGGCGACCTACAGCTTCGAGGACGAGGGATAGCACGGAATAGGCGATGCCGAAGTGCTCGCCGAGGAGGTACCAGAGATGGCATTCCCGGAATTGACCCTCCTGGGTCGCTGGACCAACACCAACCCGAGCACCGGGCTCGGGAAGGCAGCCAACACGGCATGGTCGCCGGCTCCGGTCCAGACCACGGAGCCCGCGCTTCGCCAGGGCTACCTGACAAGCAACGAGGTTGCCGAGGCCCGGTACCTGGTCGTTTACGCACCGGTGAGTAGTAGCGGTAGCATCCAGGACCTGAGAGACGTGCAGCTCGTTCTCGACGGAGAGCTGTACGACTATGTGCACCTGAACGCGAATCAGCAGTTCCTCATGGCACCGGCTCCAGACACCCTGGTGCGAGGCACGGTTATCGAACTCGGAAAGCCCACCTATGGGCGCAATGGCAAGGTCGCGCCTGTAACCGACGCGACGTGTCCGAAGGCTACTCAGACGATCTCCGTAAACGCCACCGCCGGTACGAACGGCGTGACAGCCGACTACACCGTCGAGGTGTGGGGCTATGTGTACCCGGCGACCACGCTGGCCACTTTCATGCCCACCTATACGCAGCCCAGCATTGTGGTCCCTGACCCACTGAATCGCCGCACGTTCACGATCCCTGGGCGGACCATTAGCGCAGGGCCGAACTGGAAGGCGCACTGGAGTGCACTCCCTGGCGGAACCAAGCAGACCGTCGCGAATGGCCAGGCCGCAGTGCACAAGCTGGTTCGGTGGGCGAAGAACCAAAACGCGACGCAGCCCAGCATTGCGTACCAGTTCCAGTACCAGAACTCCGCGAGCCAGCCTGGCGTTGAGTTCGCCTACCAGAACCTGTTTTTCCAGCTCACGAGCGAAGAGGCCATCATCGCCCAGCGCCTCGGTTCGGTGGGACCGGCGCCCGGATCCACGGGGGCCGAGATCCTGTCCGCCGCGATCTATACCCCAAGCGAGACGCAGTCTCGCCACCCGCTCGGTGGTATCCCCGCCGGATTCTACCGGTCAGAAGCCGGGTTCGGTCTGGTGCCGGGCAAGACAAACTCGTTCTACGGGCTGCCTTCCCTGCCTCAGGGCGACCAGCTCCTCACCGACGAGAGTGCCTATGTGGGAGTGGTCGACAACGGGACGTCGATCGCCGCTGGGGAGATCGTGGTCGGGTTCGCCGGTATCCTGATTCTCTCTGGCGCCGGGGGGGTGATCTAAGTGGCTCTGGCGATGTGGGTAAACGCAGACGCAGTGGCCGCGGGAACGGCCTATAAGGTGCCGGCGGCCGCGGGGCTCCCTCCCAACGCGACCATGATCGGGATTCGGAGCCTGGTGATCGCCCCGCTGGCCTCGGCGGGCGCGGCCTCGACGACTAGTCCGACTCAGGAAACGGGAACCGCGAACAACACTACGGCGCCAGGCGCCGGGACCGTGAGCGTTCAGACCGGCTCCCAGGAGCTCGTGTCGGGAGACGCGATTCCGGCCGACGCTGTCGTGACCGCGAACGTAATCCTGTCGAGTGAACAGCCGCTGAATCCCTAGTTCCTGACCTGGGCCGGAAAACCCGGCCCGGAGCTTTGACCGCCTACTGGCGGCAGATTTGAACCAACCTCGGATGCCACAAAGGAGTGTTACTGCGTGGCCCTTAGCACTAGCCAATTCTCGGCTCTCCGATACCTGCCGGCACTACTCCCCGATGCCCTGACGATCCCGACCCTCAGCACATCCGGCACGCCGACGAGCCTATTCAGCTACGGGAACCTCAAAGCCACCAAGCGGCTCGTTACGCTCCGGTCCCTCCAGTTTCAGCAGTCCGCGACCGACGTAGGGGCCGCGCTCCTTGTGGCCCAGGCGGACAGCTACAGCACGCCCTCCGTACCGGTGGCCTCCATTCTGCCGCAAATCGCGGTGCGCCCGGACCGGCCCTGGCGCCTTCCTGCAGCAGCGAACCGGCTCCAGGCGCTTATCGCAAACCCAGGGGCAGCACTCACAAACGTCGCCGCAAATTGGAGCGTGCTTGTCGAAGAGCCAAGCATCGCCACAAAGCTCAAGTTCCCGCGGGCGTTCGGGCCCCTCACCGGTGCGGAGCAGCAACTGGCGGCCCAGGCCGGGCTTACGGGGTCTACGCCGCGCGGTGTCCTGCCCCGCACTTTCGAGTGGGTCGTGCATAACGAGTTTGAAAGCCAAGTCACGGACTCTGCCGTGATCGGGCAGGCACTTCCCACCCTGGTCGCAGGAACCCCCGTACTTATGGCGCAGGACAGCGCACATGGCGACGAGGCACTTGTGATCCGTAGCCTCTACACGACGCAGGGCACGGGATCGGACGGCCTCACCATGATCGTGCAGGTCGATGACGACGATGCTTTCCTGCAAACCCCCGCGTACGGCCTCGGGGTCGCGCTACCGGTCGAGGTGTTCATCCTCGCGTCCCAGCAAGTATCGATTTATGCCGTCTCCACAACTTCAACGAATGACGTCGCGATGAGCGCGGAGATTTGGCACGTCCGGCTTACTCCGGAAATCCGATACCGCCTTGGCCAGAGCGTGGCATCGTCGGTTTCACAGAAGATCCAGGTGGGGGTGCTCTAGGTGCCATCACCACTCCAGACTGCCGTCGCCGAAGCGGCGATTAGCCTCGCCGAGGTACCGGAGGGGGCGCCCATCACCATGTCATCATCATCACACTCGCCTCAAACCGGCGCCACGACAGGCAGCCAAGGGGTGAAGGCGTCGCCCATGCTGCAGCCTTCTAGCCTACCATCGCCCACGGTTCCACTGCCGATCAGCCCAAAGGTCCTGGCGGCCTCCCTCATTGCGGCGGACGAGCCAGGCATTGCTGCAATCCTGTTCATCCGTCAGGCAGTGACGGTGCCAGCCGGGGGAAGCGCGCAAATCACCATTCCGGTAGCCGCCGGCAACGTCATGATCATAACGGCGCCAATCCGTGTGTTCTCCGATAGCTACACATCGGAACTCACGGCAACACTCATCGTCGACCAGGTAAATGTCCTCCTAAACGATTTCCCTATGACTGCAGAGGCCGAAGAGGTTATGCCAGAGTACGGAGTGATCCGAAACAGCATAGTAGCAACGTTGCAAAACGGAACACCGTCTTCTATCGAAGTTACATACGATGCAGAGGTCGTACTGCTTACCCAGGACTACTACAACCAAGTAGTTTCCCCCTTCATGCGCTATGGCGCTCAAACAATACAAAGCCTGACTAGCACCCTCTTAGAGGGCGGTGTCGTCGTATGAAGGTCATTTGCCAGGAGCACGGCGTGACGGTAGAAGTGGACGAAGAGGCGCGTGTCGTCCGGCACGCGGTAGACGCCCTGTCGGTGGCCAGCCCCAAGCCACCGGTCGGCGGGTGCTCCGCTCTCCGGCTTGCAGCAAAGGCCCTGCTTGACCCTGCCAAGGTCGAGGGGGCGCATGGGCCTGTCAATCCAAACACGGGGCGTACTAGGTGCTACCTAGTCGTACTCCGCAAGGGAGAGACGGAACCTCCCCCGCCTTGGGTCCCAGCAATGCTTGCGCAGGGGCCTAAGCGAGGCCCTGCCCTGCCCCCGTGGAAGCCGAAGCTTGTCAAGGCAATAGGCGGGCATGCGGCGGGGGGTAGCGCGAGATGAACCAAATCGGAAAAGAGGACCTGCGGCAGATCCTCCAGGAAGCCAATACACCCAGTAGCTACCAGGGCGTCGTTGGCTCGGGCAGCACGACCACGGCAGTTGTGGATTCCGTGGGCGGGTGGGCGACGAACCAGTGGGCGCAGTACGGCATCCAGTTTGCCCAGTCCACGGTGACGGCCGCGCTTCGCGGGGTCTGGCAGCAGATCACGAGCAACACGGCCAACACCCTCACGCTTGCGGCTGCGCTCCCTGCGGCACCGGTAGCGGGCGACACGTACGACATACGGGTGTTCGGCTCGCAGGTGCAGGACGTGACCTCCTGGGGTGGCCAGCCGGTGTCGGCGGCCTCAAGCGGCTATCCGCTGTTTGCACTTACCACACCTGGGTCAGGTGGCGTCCCTGCCGGGATCAACGCGGCTACGGGGGCGGCCTTACCCAACTATCTCAACGGGCTAGATACGAACGCCTTTTGCTACCAGTGGAACGCCGCGACGAGCGAGTGGGTTCCGGTTGCGCTCAACGTGGGGGCGCCTGGGTCTGCGGCACCGGCGAATGCCGTGCAGGTGGCCGGGACCGATGGAACAGACCTGCGGGTGCTTTCCACCGACACAAGTGGCCATATCAACGCCAACATAGTGAGTCCACTACCCGCAGGCACTAACACGATTGGTAGCGTGGTGGACTCGACCCTTGCTGGTGCAACAGGATCGCCCGGTACAGCCGCACCAGCAAATGCCATACAGGTTGCGGGAAGCGACGGAACCGACCTAAGAGCGCTTTCTACCACAACATCCGGGGAACTGCTTGTTGCTCCTGGCACAAATCCTTTTCCTGTTGCTAAATACGCTGCCCTGGTGGCAAATGAGACGAATGTTTCCACTTCAGCAACCACGCCCGTCCTTTCCACCGACTATAGCGTTCCAGGAAATGGGGGTCTGAACATAGAGGTGGCAATTGCGAGCGGTGCTAGCGCAACAACCTTCTTGGTCTCGCAAGACGCAAATGCAGCAAGCCCAACTTATCTTGCTCTGAACCAAGGGACAAATCTGACAGCAGGAGCGCTGTATGCGTTTTCGGTCCCTGCGGCAAGTGGAGATGAAGTGAACTTTGAGACAGAAGCAGCCACAACACTGGCTTTGCTAAAAGTTTGGTTCGTAACTGGTCAGTAGCTACACAAACATCCTTACAAAGGTTTGGGGTGACGACATGATATATCCATTCTCACCACCGCAGGGACTACCTTTTTCCACCCCAACTCCCGGCTCGGTGAGTTTTACAACGCCAGGTGACTATACGTGGACTGTTCCTCCAAATGTATCACGCGTTATAGTTGGTGTATACGGTGCAGGTGGAGGAAGTGGGGTACAATACGGATCAGGAAGTACACAAAACACCGCAGGAGGAGGAGGAGGAGGGTCTTTTGCTTTAGTCATCTTAGACACAACACCAGGATCCCAACTACAGATTACTGTTGGGGCTGGAGGACAAGGTGGAAGTTCGCCCACGTCTGGAGGTGCAAGTTCCGTAACTTACAACGGTCAAACGTTCTCAGCAGGAGGAGGAGAACCTGGACTATCAGGAACAAGTTCGGGACCGGGAACTGGCGGAGCAGGAGGATCCGTATCGCCAGCTCCCTCTAGCAATTACTCGGGTAGCTGTGCCATAGCCGGATACAATGGGTCAAACGGACAAGGAGGGAGCACTGGTGCATACGGAGGAACTGGTGGGGCAGGTTCAAGCATAGGAGGTCCGGGGGGTAATAATACGTCAACACCGACGAATGGCTCTGGTGTGTTTCCGCCTGGTGGAGCAGCAAGTGGGGGCGGTTCTGAAAGTTTCTCGCCAGGAAATGGTGGTTCGCCTGGCGGAGGTGCTGGCGGAGGAGGATATTCTGGAGCCAACGGTGGAAACGGAGAGGTCATCATATTTTGGTAGACGACATTCTAGCAGCCTTTCTTGCTCTTTCCTCGCTCAACTGGGCAGGGCAAGTCATCAATACTCATGCCATACCAAACTTCGGCGTTGCTGATGCCTCCTGGACCGCTCCAACCTTCAAACCGAATCCCGAAGGGCCACCGCAGCCAGGTGACAAGGGCGGCGGTGCTGATGCGATTTGGGTTGGGCTCGGTGGTATGAACGGACTCAAATACTCGGGGAATCTATGCCAAGCAGGAGAACTTGCGGTCGAAGGGGCAAACGGGCAGGTAACGCAGTATCTCATCGCGGAGGATTACCCGAACCCAAGCGTAACGTCATCGTTCACCATCAATCCTGGGGATCACATTACCGCGTTGGTCGGATACATAGGAAGCATTCCTACGGCAACGGTTTGGGATAGTACAACTGGGGAATCGCTCTCGATCCCCTGTTTTCCTCCCACCGGAGGCGGATGGGATAGTGCAGAATGGGTTCTCGAAGCGCCGCTCTTCACACTCCCTGATGGAGCACATGAGTACCAACCGGTGCTTGAGCCCAATCCTGCACAAGATGGTGTGTTCATGTGGCAATTGCTAAGCCTTGGGATTTCTCCGGGGCACGGATGGCCAAGTGGTCTACTTGCACAACCGCCAAGCGGATGGCTACCTAATTGGCAGTCGATGATCCAACCGATGAACATGGTATGGCCGCTTTTCGGTGGGAGTGTGACGCAGGTGGTAGCGTCTGGCATCGTGCCAGGACCCAACAACCTCGGGCCAGATACCGCAACGATCACATGGACCCCGACCCCGTACTCCTACCCACCCCAGCAGTTGCCGTTACGCTCTACAGTAGGAGGTTGAGCATGGACAGTTGGGAGAAGTGGGCTCTGGGCGGGATTGGGGCTGTGGCAGCAGGGCTAGTGGCATATAGCGTCACGAAGAAGCCAAATGCCGCCGTGAACACGACCACGAGTTCAGCCACATCCCCCACGGTTACGATAACGGGACCATCCTCTGCTCCTCTACTGGATAGTACAGGGCACTACCACAGGTCTACCTTTGTCGCGTCGATTTCACCGGTCCCACCTGGTCCCATCCAATGGACATGGACTGCTATCACGAGCGGCCAGCCGCTTACGACAGTACGGCCGGGAAGCACTACCTCTACTCTCTACCTAACACCCGGCAATGCTGGAATCTGGACAATCAAGGCGGAAGCCCAGTGGAATGGAGGCAGTGCCACCGGGCAGACGACCTTCACGGTAACTGACTAGTCCACAGGCCAAGGTACGGATGCCTCTCCCACGCCGCGCGTCGTGGGTTCGGGCACCCTCTAGGACCGCGATGGTATCGTTAGCTTGCTGCCTGATCCATAGACCTCTTTGTAAAGCTGCCGCCGAATGTCTCTTGCTTCTGACTCGAACTCCTCAACGGATGGTGTATCGGCTTCTTGCAGTTCTAATAATGGACGCACAAGCCACACGGTAGTCGTTCGAACATTCCACACGGTAGTGGTTTCGACGTCGGTAGCAAGTTCCTCCGACGACAACATCTTGTCTGCCACGGATTCTCCCTCTTAACCAGGTTACGCAAACAGGTGCAAGTAGGGATGCCTATCCCATACCGCTGCATCGGCTTCGCGGGTGCCCTCGGGGATCGTGACTGTCTCGCGTTCACCCGTTGCGCTAACGATTTCATTCGGTCTCTCGTACAACTGTACCATGCGCCTAGACCCACCCGACGCCCAACGCAAAAATCGCTCAACGTCTGTTGCGTCTACGCCCTGCTCCCGCAAGTCGCGGACAAGCGCCCGCCGAACGGAGTGCCAGGCCACGCCGCGGGGCCGGTCGGCCTCCAGCACAATATCCCATATGCGGCCAAATGACGCTTCTACGTGCGATTCCGAAGCAATCGGCCAGTGACCCGGTAGGTAGGCCGCCGCCTGCGGCGGAAGCCACATCCAGCGCTCCCTCCCGCCCTTCGCCGTCCGCACGTGGAATCGCTCCCGACTGAGGTCGACGTCCGCACCCCTCACCGATGCCATCTCCGTGGCCCGCATCCCATAGACGGTGGACAGCACGAGATACCCTGCGTGCTGAGGGACTATGCGGCCTGCCGTTGCCGCCGCAATCATCTGGCGTATCAGGCCCTGATCGAGAGCCGGGCGGGACGAGTCCATAGGATCATAGTGGTGGCCTGAGACTCTAGGTGGCTGTAGCCCTAGGCGGCGATAGAAGGCCCGGACAGTCCGGTAGACCTGATCCACGGTTCCGGGCTTCATGCCACGGCCCTCGAGATCCCGCATGTGTGCGGCGAGGGCTCGCGAGGCTGACTCATGCCAGCCTTGCTCCTCGACAAATCGGCGAACGATCGCCGCCCGCTTCGGGCCCGCCTCATCGCCGTAGCGCCCGATTGCCTCGTCGACGGTCACCCGAGCCACCCCCCATCTCGACGCACGGTCCTACCATGGTTTCGGGGGTGCCGAGTGTGGTGGAACTCGAACGCGTTCTCGGGCGCCCCGGACCGAACCCGACCCTATGGTACTGCCAACAGTGCGCTAGCGTCGCGATCGTGCTCTTCGGGATCGCGGCTAAGTGCCCCCAGTGTGCATCGGTGGTCGAGGAGGTACCCAAGGAGAGGGCGACAGCTCTTATGGCCCTGCTGCTCGGCGATGCAGAGCTGACGGCCGGCTACGCAGAGCTCGCGGAGTCTGCGATCCTGGACCGTCTCACGACGAGGCAGCGAGATTCGATCGGCGCCGTGCTCGCTGCCGTTCGATCTGTTCAAGCAAGAGAGTTCCACGTTCGGACTGACGGGGGGGGCGAAACACATACCCGAGACGGCTGAGGGCTTTATTTGGGAGACCGCGACCACGCTCAGCAAACACGCCGTGGAGCACGTCCGGGCCGTGATGGATAAGCGCGCTGGGGTAGGTACCTACGCTCCAGCGCCGCCTGCTCCCTTCTCCCCTCCCCCGATCCCGACCATTCATGCCCCTGAGATTCCGAAGCCGGCCGCCTGGGGGCCCTCAGTGGCCGCCGGGGCGGGTTCCGCAGCGGGTTTGGAAGAGGCATCGCGCACAAGGCCATTTTCCGGCCCGCTGAGCGATGCGACACAGCCGGAAAGGGAATCATCCAAGCCGGTCCCGGAACCGGGCTCTGGAGGCCGTTTCCTGCGTAGCCAATCCGACACCCTAGAGAACGCAACCGGCTACAGCTATGCCGACGAGGTCGAACAGGGGATCGCGTGCGCCAAATGCACGCACGGGCATCTGCGGGCCATGGCGGCTTCCTCAAAAGAGGCTGAGGCCGCGGTTCTCGTCGGCGACCCCGATCGCGCGCGAGCTCTCACGGCTCGCGTTCTCGCCGAGAGTGCGGTCCTTCGTGAGTACGACTGGACGCCTGCGAAGGTTCGGAACACACCGGATGAGGAGAGGCGCCTGGTCGAACAGGCCATGCCCTGCGTCCGAGACGCCGAGCGCCAGGCCGACGGGCCCCCAAAGGAGCTCGTGCTTGCGTGGGGGTCCCTGGACGAGTCCGTGCGGTTTGCCCGCTCCAGCCGGCTCAGCGATCAGGACAAGGCCGAGATCGAGACCAGGCTGAGGCGCTACTACGACACCGCAGATATGGCCGAGCGCGTACTTGCCGCCCCAAACATCCGAGACAATCTCGAGGACCGGGAAGCAAAGCGGGTAGCTGCCCAGCACCTAAGAGAGGCCCGGCATGCCCTCGAAGCGGGATCCCCATACGATGCCGCCGTGCTCGAGGAGGCCTCCGCACATCTCGAGGCCGCCGCCGTAGCCATGACTCCGGTGCCCAGTCCAGAGCGAGCACAGAGGCTCGCCGAGACGTGCCGCACATGTAGGACTGAGTTCGAGGATTCATATCTCGACCTGATCCGGTCGAGGAGATAGGGGGAGCCCAGATGGACGAATTGGAACAGGCATTCAGCGAGGTGCGCGACGCGGTGGAGGAGCGTGCCCGGTCCGTCGTATCCCTGATTGCGAAGCGCCTTCATGACCGCGTGGATGAGGAGGCCCAGGCGGCCACGACCCAGCCACCTGGTGTCCCGCAGGACTTTCGCGTTGCGTCGCTCGATGTTCTATCCCCCGCCCGGGCGCTGGTTACTTATGCGTGGAGCGCCGTACCCGGCGCGACCGTCTATCAGATCGGCCATGATGGGCCAGATGGGACTTGGCACCGGCCGATCGCAAATACCTCCGCAACCGAAGCCCAGATCGGGGCTTCGACGCCATTCGTCGTCGCACCTGGCCGCCCGTATACAGCCTACGTACAGGCTGGGATCGAAATTGGCAGCAATACCCTATGGGGAGACCCGGCGGTTCTGGAGATCTCCGTCCCCGAGTATGAGGCACCTGCTCGCGCTGGAGAAAAGCCGGTAGCCTCTGTTGAGGGTACTCTGGCGAATGATTCAGTGGTCGTGCCGCTCCTCATGGGCGCGCCTGGTACGGATGCGTCCGCCCTCCAGGCCGTCGAGTGTGTCGTCGATACCGGCGCGTTCGAATGCGCGATCGATGCAACCACCGCATCGCTCCTGCATCTACCAAACCTCGGGGCCACAAGTGTTGGCGGGGTGGGCGGGTCAGCCACCGCCTACCTGACCCAGGTGGATGTCCAGTTCGGGCCCGGTGGCGCCACATACAAGGCGGTGAATGCTGTCGCCATCGAGGGGTTTGGCCAGAACCTCTGGGGGCTCCGGTTCGCCATTGATCGCGGCTATGAGGTGCGCCTCAACACCCGGACCGCCGAGCTCTCGTACTACGAGGGATAACCATGAGTGACTGCCTTCGACCGCCAGCGCCTTCGAGGCGTGCCCCGGCTTCCCAGATCTACGAGCACCTGGAGAGCTGGGCCGAAACCCAAGGCATTGAGGTGCTGGCCACCGATTTCGGTCCGGGGGGAGAGACCCGGGCCTACAGCGAGGACGGCCTTGCAGGCGTGGTTGCAACCCGTGGCGACCACTACGTGGCGGTGGTGGATCGGACGCTTCCGGACGATGAGCGCGCCCTGACCCTGGCCCACGAGCTTTCCCACATCCTGTCCGAGTTTGGACCCGTGCCGCCACGGCATGGAGTGGTGTTCGACGCTCGTGGCCACGTGGAGGAGAGGGCCTACCTCACCGAGACCCTGTTTGGAGCGGCCACCGGGATCATCCGGGCTCCGGAGCGCCAAGTGAACGAGGTCATGGCCCAGGGGGTGCGGGAGCTTGGACTCGAGCCATTCGTGATCGCCTGCGAGCTGGCCCAGGCCGCCCAGGGATCCCCCAGGCCGAGCGCCAGGCCGCCGCTCGGCGATGTCCGATACTACTAGCCTATTCCCTGCCGACGAGAAAGCCCGGGGCGCCAGGCCCCGGGCTTTCCTCTGGACTGTATCCTCTAGCGCGCGGCGGCCCGCCCGCCCCGGCCGGCACAGGCCTTGGAGGCCTGCGTGAACCGCTCGCGGACAGACATGGAATCCTGCCGGGCATCCCCGCCACGGGCGGTGAAGCCGCGCATCTGCTCCGCGACGCACTGCTTGTGTGCGCGAAGCCTCTCGCTCGACTGCCGAGCGTGCTTCGTACGGACGAAGCTATTCGTCTGCCCCGTAACAGGGTCCCGGTGCAGATAGGTCTCGAGCTCGAGCGGGTATCCTGCCTTCGCCATTTTCGTTCCCCCTACAGATCTGGCTGGCCGGCCGGCCTTGCGGCCTGGATCTATCGTAGGTCCCGCCGGGGCTATCTCCGATCGCTCGGGTAACGCTTGTCGAGCATCGCGCACTCATGGGCTGCCGTGCTAAACGCCTCCCGCACCGCTTCCTCGTCCTGCGCGGCGTTTCCGCCCCTGTAGCGGGACCCTCGAAGATCGCTCGACATGCACTCCCTGTAGGCCCTGAGCCGCATGCTGTGCGTGACATCGTGCCTCTCGCGCAGCACCAGCTTGCGCTTCCCCGTGACGGGATTGCGGTAGAGGTACGGCTCTTCTTCTTCCGCAAGGGAGTAGCCTTCCTCCTTCGCCACGGCTAGGCCCCCTTCTCGGCCGACGGATTGGGGCAGCTACTTGGCGGCAGAGGCGACCATGGCTTTACCACGTCCGGCGCATTCCCGACCGCTTCGTACCAAATCTCCGCCTCGTACCGCGGGCCCCCGCACGGGATCCGCGCGATAACCGCCCGGGCGGCCGCTTCCGCCTCCGCCTCCGTCGTTTCCCCTCGCGCCTCTAGCGCCAGGATCTCCTCGGCGCTAGCCCCCGCTTCTTCCGCGAGATCCGCGATCCGCCCCAGGCCCACGGTTAGTTCGCATGGTCTAGGGCGTTCAATGGTGCATGATTCGTCGAGGTCGTATTCCCGCGTCGCCGGCGATGCTGCCGGCGTCGGGCCCAGATCGTAGATGCCGGGCTCGGTTTCGGTTGCCTTCTGGTATTCCATCCCGGTCCCCGCCCGTATCGCTTCACCGATGCGCGGGAGTTCCTCTTCCGGCACGCTCAGTACCCCCCTGGGCTCCCCCTGATCGAATAGCACCGCGTCGATCACGTCCGGCCCATATCGCATCGCTATCGCCCCCTGACCCTTACGTTATCGCCACGCCCGCCAATTTCCCCTCCCTCGGGTTTGTTACTGGATTCACAAATGCGCTCGGATTGTGTGTGATTCCTGCCAGACTCTTTACACAACCCGCGTCGGATCGCATACTCGGGGCGAGTACACGCTGAGGAGGAATTATGATGCCCGGAACACATAGGGAGACCGACATCCGGATCCCGGGCTATATCGATAGGGCAGTGTGGCAGAGATTCCGGGCGGCCGCTGCGGCCGCGGGAACCACCGCCTATGCCGAGCTGAGGAGGATCGTGGAGCAAAAGACGGAGGAATTGGAAGGAACGGCGAGAGAAACAGAGAGCGAGGAGGAGTGTACCCGCCAACGGGGCACAGAAGGCCGAGAATAAACTTGAAGGGGCGTGTACCCGCCGGCATAATGGCCCCAGAACGATGCGCCAAAACCAATAATGACTGATGGGGGGCAGGTACCATGGCGAACACACTGCAAGCGACGGCTGTGACGCTACTGGCAAGGGCGTCGGAGCGTTTGCTCCTAAGTGAGGAGGAGAGGGCGTGGATTCGCGCGATTGGCGCGGATCCTATGTTTGCGGACTACCCTCCGCGTCCTGAACGCGAGAGCTGTGACGGATTGGAGGACGTGCGGAGGGAGGAACGCCTACGGAGGGAGTGCCTGATGGCGCTAGCCTCAGCGGTCGTCGAGGACCGTCGGCTAGGCTCTCCTGAGGGCGATCATTTGGATGATCTGGGGATCGCATATATCAAAACGTCCCTGGCGGCAGCAATCGTGGAGTTTTGTACCGCCATGGAGGCCATCGCATTTCAGCGCGGTATGGCCAGAGGGCGACGGGATAAATAGTTTCACGGCGCGTCCTGCGCCGCGTGCCGTGAGTCCCACGGTGCGCGGGGCCGGATGGCCCAGACAGGAGTGATTCCATGCGGGCGAACATTGCACTCGCTACGGCTGCTGCGTCATCTCTGCTTGCCGTGGGACCCGCAGTATCGGCTCAAACGCCCTGGCCACAGGTTATCCACGAGGCCCTCGCCGCGGAGTACGCGGTCGGCGTGGGACAGAGCGTGTTTGCGAACCTGTTCGGGTCGACGCCCAAGGCGCTGTGCACCGGCTGGCAGGCCAGGGTCGGAACCCAGATCCGGGAATACACCGCAGTCCACTGCATCGGCTACTGGGTTCAGGGCCAGGACGTTGGAAGCACGTACATACCCACGCACTGGGACGTTTGGGGACAGGTGGATGTTCGGGGATTGCGCGGTCCGTGGGTGCACGAGGCGGGCCTGTTCTCCCCGTCTAACACGACCATGTGGGGGTATGACGACGTGGCCTATACCACGGCGGTCCCGATCATCCCCGGTAGCATCGTTGGCGTGGGAAGTGGGGCTCCCCTGGCCAGCCGCTACTTCACGATCGCGGGATGGCAAACCCTCTATCCCGGGGAGGAGTGCGCGGTCGTCGGGGATGGAATGGGCGGGTGGTTTACTGGCAACGCGGCCACGGTCACCTACCTCACCTTCGAAGGCATGAAGTACGGCTACACATATAACACCGCTGGGCCTGGCATGCCCCCGAAGATGCAGCTGGGCTGGGCGGAGGTGTTCAAAGGCAACGCGGTGCCCGGGGAGAGCGGCAGCCCGGTGCTCAACTCTCAGGGGCAGGTAGTCGGGGTGTTGGTGGCAGGCGGGGACGGCATCACGGCCGCCGTGCCGCTGGACGCTCAGGGGTTGCCCGTCGTGGCGCCAGGTCAGGTAGCGGAGCAGACGGAGGCTGAGGCGTATGGGAACTGAAACGCTGGAGGATGTTGCTAGGTACTATCGAGAGACGGCGTGGCAGTACCGGCTAGTCTGGGACACCGAGCATTTGCACTATGGGTACAGCGACCATCCGCACGCGCCCCATCGCCAGGCGCTGGTCCGCTTGCTAGAGGTCATGGCGGACGCCGCGCATGTGTCGCCTGGCCTCATCGTGGTGGACGCAGGGTGCGGCGTCGGCGGGGCGGCTAGGTGGCTTGCGACGAATCGCGGCGCACGAGTGCTTGGGTACAGCATCGTCCCCGAGCAGGTGGAGGAGGCGGGCCGCCGGTCACGCGAGATCGGGGACGTACGGTTCTACGTTGCGGACTACCGGGACCTTCCGCTTCCGGATGAGTCAGCGGACATCGTGTGGGCGCTGGAGTCATCCTGCTACAGTCGGCCGAAGACTGACTTCCTCGACGAAGCGTTTCGGGTACTGCGGCCGCACGGTCGGCTCATCGTGGCCGACTTCTACCGCGGGCGCCAGCCAGGCGATGCATCCGAGGAGGCGTTGGTCAGGGCCTGGGAGGAGTCCTGGTCCATGCCCCAACTGCAGACCCAGGATGAGCTTTTGGACGACCTAACACGATGGGGTGCCACCTACGTTTGGAACCGGGATATCACGCCGAACGTCCTGCCGAGCGCCCGCAGGCTCTATAGGCTGGGCCGGGTATTCTCGCCCCTCGCCCGGATGGCCCCAGGTATCGTGAGCCGGGTGCCTATTCGAAACATCGAATCTGCGGTTCTCCAGTGGCGCGCGTTCGAGGCCGGGCTGGCGAGTTATGCCATGACGTTGGCAACTAGGCCGGTATGACGTGGCCACCGAAAACCCGTGTCCGTTAGACCGTTGTTAGACCAGTACGCATCCTGAATCTCTAAAGCCCTTGATACTATTGGTGTATTCAGGTGGGCCGCAACCAATAACCTGCTGACATCTTGTCCGTCCCGCCCGGATAAACTGGTGGCGCGGTACTTGACCCGCCCCGCGCCATGGCTCCCTGTCGACAGAGGCTGCCGCCCTTGGTTCGAGGGAGTTACCCCCGTCCAGTGAGACCAATGGACCCGTTGCGGGCGGCGCCCCGATCATACCACCGCCCGCCGCGTCTAGCCAACGTCTAGCGAACCTGGCCCGATTCGGTCGACGCAGGCATGCGGCCTCCAGGTCGTGGGCACCCAAAAAACCGCATGGCGACGGGCTTTTTCTGGACTAGGTGACACTCGGTAGCATGCCGAGAACACATGGGGGAATGCATGGTAAGCAGGAGGTCACCGGTTCGATCCCGGTCTTCAGCTCCACCAGTTTCCCTAGAGCGACGCGGGTTTCAAGCATCGGAGCCGCCCAGGTGGGCGGCCCCTTTCGCGTTCCGTCTAGCCAGCGTCTAGCCAACAACATCCATTCGTCTTCCCGCATGGCCCTTCCCGGCCTTGCGCAGGCCCTCCCCCATCACGTCGGCGGCGCGCCGGTGGCTCGCCGGAAGCGACCCCGCGTAGGTGCGCAGGAAGAAGGCCGCATCCCGATGCCCCAAGCGGTCCGCTACGGTGCGGGCGTCGATGCCAGCCTCAAGCATGCGCGAGCCTGCCGTGTGCCGGAGGTCGTGCATCCGCACGGGTCCTATCCCTGCGGCCGCCACGATGCGCCGTAGTTCCCGCTGCGCAACCTGCCGGTAGCGGGGCGCGCCGCCCTCTTCGTTCGCAAATACCCACCCCTCGTCGCGCCAGAATGGACCGGCGGCGGCGCGCTCCTGCTCCTGCCGATCCTGGTGGGCCCGCAGGGCCTCCATGGTGTCGTCGTCAAGAGGCATGGACTGCAAGGAGGTTACGGTCTTCGCGACCCGCACCCGCAGGGCGCTGCGCTGCCAGTCCACGTCGTCCCACCGCAGGGCGAGAAGTGAGCCGACCCGTAGACCCGTCGTGGCGGCTAGGCGAAACAGGGCTGCGTACCGGGGCGACGCCTGTTCGGCGGCGGACAGGAATACTGCAAGTTCCTCAAAGGTGAGGCGGCGGGGCTCCCGCGTTCGCATGGCTCGAGGCGCCGGGACACGCACCGCGGGGTTGCGCGGCAGGAGCTCCATGTGAACCGCGTCCTCCAGTGCGGCCCGCAGAACCAGATACTGCAGCTGAAGGTGGCGTGGCGACACGTTGCCCGGGTGCCCGTCCATCCGTCGCGTGGCGGCATCCGACTGCAGGTAGTGGCGAACCGTCGCCGGCGTCACGTCGCAAAGCGGAACCGCCCCCAGGGCCGGCATGAGGCGACTGCAGACGATCATCCTCCTAATCTCCACAGTCCGGGGAGAAAGGCCTCGCCGTGCCTCCGCAACCAGCCAATCCGTTAGGTGCTGGCCCAGGGTAAGGCGCCCGGCCTGAGCCACATGGCCGGTTTCGTCGTACTGATCTAGAAACTCGCGAAGCTGTTTTTCTGCCTCCTGGCGGTAGGCCCGCTTCCCCATGCCATCGGGCCGGGGCACCACGCGCCAGATCTCTTTCTTTCGCCCAGTTGAGGGATCTCGTGGGCGGACAACGGTATAGAAACGGTCGCCGCGCTGGACGATGGATCCCTTCATGCGCCGATCCCCTCCCGTTGGAGTTCTCCGAGTTCACGCCACGCCTCAGACGAAAGGACGGCTAGGCAGCGTAGCGCATGCCTAGCCCTCTCTCGTGTGGTAACCCAATCCGAGACCAGGAGCACTAGCCGGCCATCTGGGTGCACGAGGAGGCGGGCAATGGAGCCGTGTAGACCGTGATGCCCAACCCGCACTCGCACCTTCTCACGCCGTGCCATGCTCATTACCCTCGCCCACGGATCCACTTCGATCGGCCCCCGCCTGTGGTCTCGGGCGTTCGGCGCTTCCAGATGCAAATACCTCTCGCGCCCGGAGGCGAGTTGGTTTCTCCTTCTGTTCGGGCTTATCCTTGTTCGTTTCCTGCGGATAACCTATTTCTTCCACCGGTGAGAGAAGCGCGTGCAGGATCGCCCACGCGCGAACCCGCTCCTGAGGGCGAAGTGTCCGCCCAGACCACGTGACGTGGCTGTTCGACGAGATGGCCTCTGCTAGCTCGAGCGTCCGGGGAGAACTGTTTCCTACGTCCGAATCCAGGCCGAGCAGGAAGTCCGCCGACACTCCGAGCGTGCGAGAGATAGCCACCAGCGTGGCGGCGTCGGGCATTCGGATGCCCTCCTCCCAACGGCCCGCCACCTGCCGGGACTGCATTCCGGTTGCAGCGGCCAAGCCAGCCAGGGTCAGGCCAGCCCTCTGCCGTGCCTCGCGTAGTCGCTCCGGAAAAACTTCGTTGGGCACAGTATGCGAACCCCCCTTGACTGTGGCCCGCACCGGCACCATCATATGGGTGCCGACAAGGATGACACTGAGCGGAGGTGGTTTCATGCGGGACTCCTTGCGGGCGGCCCGAAAGGAGCGCGGGCTCTCAGCACGGGATCTGGCGGCCCGGCTCAATGTCGAGCACTCCACGATCCTTCGGTGGGAGAACGGGATCCGGACTCCGCCCATTGATACGGCCCTTCGGATCGCGAGGCTCCTCGAACTCCCGCCAGAGGTGGCGTGGGGAGTCGACCTTTCCGGCGTCGACCCTCTCCCAAGGGCAATGTAGCAGGATGGTGCCGCACCGGCAACACGCTCGTTGGAACCGGCTCGTTTGGGGGGTTGTAGATGGCTCTTTTAGAGCAACAGGCACCTGCATACATCACTCCCGCCGAGATCGCCAGCATCATGGGCGTATCCAGGGCGACTGTGTACAGCCGCGTTCTGTGCAAAGGAAGCGGGCTTCCTGTCCACTACCTGGGAAGGAGGCGGGTTGTGAGCCGGCGCGCCTTCTTCGCCTGGTTCGAGGGGAGGATGGACCGATGCGGTGCGTGATCTGCGGCGCTCCCGGGAGGCCGTGCCCGACCTGTAGCAGGCCCGCATGCAAAGACCACCCACACGGGGGCAGGCCAGGCGGCCCGAAGAGGAGTTGAAAGAGGCGCCGTTGGCGCGGCGCCCTAGGGATTGAGGACGAGCACAGGCTACCACGCGCGCACCTGAAGGGGGAACGACCCGTGAGCATGACGGTGGAGATCACGTGCAATCCAGATACGTTGACCGAGGTCGGGCTAGCTGAACGCATCATTCGCGCGGCTCGCCAAATCGTGGAGGCCGAAGGCGGGAGCCTGCTTGAGGAGTCCGGCCGCTGGTGGGCCGAGGGCCTGATTCTGCATGCCAATGCCAGCGTGTCTATCCCCGGCGCCCTAGTACCGCCCCTCCGGCATGTGGATGCGGAATGACCCGGCCGCTGGTGACCGTCTGGAGTGGCCCAGACGCATGGATGCTCATGGCCGCCGTGTCAGGCACGTCGGCGGGCCCGGTGCTCCGCTGCGTGGCGTCTGGCGACCGAGGGTCCCTGACCGCCCGCGAGGTCATCCGAATCGGTCAGCTCCTCCAGTCTCTCACCGTCCGCACCGACGGTCAGGAGTAGCAGGCACGGCGCTTAGGCGCCGCGAGCGCCCGCCGAGGACGTTCGCGGGGCCGAAGGGCCCGGGAAAGGAGATGCCACCACGGACGAGACGAAAAGCGCACCCGCTGACACGGGTGCGAGGGGCGAAAACGCCAAGGCGATTGTACCACACCCCCGCCACGACACGCGCACGATCGACGACCTCGGCCGCCTAACCCTACCGAAGCACATCCGGACAGCGCTCGGGGTGGGACCAGGCGCCCGCCTCGACATGGAAACGGACGGAAAGACTCTCATCCTCCGGCGCGCGGAGGACACCTGCTCTCTTTGCGGGTCCATGCCGGCCGAGGGCACGTGGGAAACCGACGCGGGTCATCTTCTCTGCCGCCGCTGCCTCGCAGACGCCTCGTCCTTTTATCTCCGCCTTGTATCCGAAGGGGGAAAGACGCAGTGAAGGCTGAGCGCGTGGCCAGTACGGTCGGCCTCTCCCGCGACGAATGGCTCGCAATTCGCCGCACGGGCATCGGGTCCTCAGACATCGCCGGCGTACTGGGCCTTTCGCCCTGGGCGTCCCCCTACACGGTGTGGGCCGACAAGCGGGGCCTCGTGCCGCCGGTCGAGCAGACCGAAGCGATGGAGGTCGGCACCGAACTGGAGGAGCCGATCGCCCGCCTGTTTCAGCGCCGCCACGGACGGCCCGTTCGCCGCGTCCGCGCCATCCTTCGCCACCCGGACTACCCGTTCGCCCTCGCAAATCTGGACCGGGTGACGGACGGCGGGAGGTCTGTGGTCGAGATCAAGGCCACCGGCCAGCGGTGGGACGGAGTGCCCGACCACTACATGGTGCAGGTCCAGTGGCAGTTAGGCGTCACGGGCCTTCGCCGCGGTTACCTGGTGCCCCTTATGGGCACGCGCCTTGCCCCCGTGACCATCGAACGCGACGACGACCTGATCCACGACATGCTGACGGCGGCCACCGAGTTCTGGCGGATGGTCGAGGGGGGCATCGAGCCCGGTCCGACGGCATCGGAAGGCGATGCCCGGATCATGGCCCTCCTGCACCCCGGCGATCCCAATTTGCCGCCCCTCGAGCTTCAGGATAACCACCAGGCAGAGGTGGCCTTCCTGAATTACCTGGAGGCCAAGAATGTCGAGTCCCGGGCCAAACACGCCAAGGAGGAGGCCGCAAACGTTCTGCGCTCCATCCTTGGCGACCACACCAAGGCCACCTTCGCCGGCCGTACCGTCGCCACCTGGAGCCGGTACACCGAGCGGCGTCTCGACACCAAGGCGCTTGAGGCCGAGTGCCCCGACATCTACGCCCGCTTCGTGCGCCAGAGCTCGAAGCAGGCGTTTCGCGTCTACGGAGGGAGTGAGGCGGAGTGATCGAGGAGCGGTCCCTGAGCCCGGTCGAGGAGTCGATTCCGCACTTCGTGCTGTCGGTCGGCGACATGCAGAAGCGGATCCAGGAGCTCCAGGCATTCGTGAAGTCCCAGATGGTCAAGGATGTGGACTACGGAACGATACCCGGCACCAAGAAGCCGACGCTCTACAAGCCGGGGGCCGAGAAGCTGGCCGCCATGTACGGGTTCGCGCAGCACGTCGACGTGGTCCGGCAGGTCGAGGATTGGGACCGGGAGTTCTTCCACTACGAGGTCCGCGTGGAGCTCATCAACAAGAGGACCCGCGTCGTCGAGGCCCAGGGTGTGGGTTCGGCCAACAGCCGCGAGACGCGCTACCGCTGGCGGTGGGTGCCGGAGAAGGACGTGCCGCAGGGCATCGACAAGGCGGCCCTCCAGCGCCGCCAGGGCAAGTACGGCCCGCTCTACCGGATGGACAACGAGAACCCGGCCGATGTAGTGAACACCTGCCTCAAGATGGCGAAGAAGCGCGCCTTGGTAGACGCGGTGCTGTCGGCCACGCGCTCAAGCGGACTCTTCGCCCAGGACACCGAGGACTTCCCGGACCCGGAGGATGTGGACGCGCCGGCCGAGCCCACGGAGCGCGCCCGGAGCAGGGTCCACGAGGTAGCTGCAAGGGCGGCCGGCAAGGGGGAAGGCAACCAGGACCGCCGGGACGCCGCGCCCGCCGGCCGCAAGGAGGCCGCCGACCCCCACACGGCCCTGCGCCGTGAGCTCGGCTCACACAAGATCACCGGCTCGGCCCTTGGCCTGCTCCTCGCCCCCTTCGGGGCCGTCGAGGTGTCCGCGCTTCGGCGCGAGCAGGCAGCGCTGGCCGAAGGCATCCTGGCCGGCATCGACAGCAAGGGCGAGGACGCGGCCCGGGAGGCCGTTGAGGCGATTCGCGCCATGCAGGCGGAAGAGGAGGGCGAGGCGCGATGAGCGGGGAGGAGAAGATTCCGGCTCAGCGGATGATCGTCGAGCGCAGGTTCAGCACAGCGTGGGACCTCGATTGGAACCGGGACCGCGAAGACCTGGACGTCGACCCGGACGACGCAGGGCGGCAGGTGGGGGCCGCGCTCGCTGGTCTCCTTGAGACCGCGACCGGTCTCCTTAGGGAATGGACGACCGGCAAACGCGACGACGCGGCCCTACGGGCACTCTGTGACGACCTCTACGACCTCCACGAAGACGTCGACGACCTGAGAGAGACCGTCGACGACCTGGCGGACCCCTTCGTCGACGACGAGGAGGAGGAGAGTGAGGCGGGTGCGGGCGAGGAATGCTGAACCGCTCTATGAGTGGGCCGTCCTGGGGCGCGGGATCGCGGACCTGGTGGAGGCCATCAATATCCCGCTTCCCCCCGTCTCCCGCTCCTTCCGCGCGTTCCTCGAGGCCCTGGTGAAGTCGCACGAGGGCGAGACCGCGGCCCTGCGCGAACGGGCAGCAGCCCTACGGAAGGAGGCCGAGGATCTTGCTTGCAGGGAGTAGCTCGCGGCCCTACGGACTACCGTTCGCCCCCGTAGGCAGACGTCGGCGGCATTACCGCCTCAAGGCCCGGGCGCGTGATGTCCTGGAGGGTCTGGGCGTCGGCCTCGGCCTGGTGGCTGTCGTCATGCTCGGGCACGGACTCCTATGGCTCTGGAGGTGATCCCATGCTCCTTCCGCCAGGGGTCGGGGAAGTGGATTTCCGGGTCGCGCGGGCCTACGGCGACGTCGTGTACCTACGTGGCGGCGACCTTAAGTTCGACGCGAGGAATCAGAGAAGGGTCACCGCAGCGGTTGCCCGGTCGGCTGGCGTGTCAACGGAGGATGCCGCTGCCGCCATACGCAAGCTCAGATCCATAGGCCTGTGGGACAGTCTAGGCCCGCTTCCGGACCTGCTGGTCGACGGGTCGTGGCACCTGAAGTCCCGGAGGGAGGATGAAGAGATGCGCGGCAAACGCACCATGGAATGGACCGACGACATGGACCGTCGCCTGATCGAGCTGCGCGGCATGGGCCGCAGCTACAGGCAGATCCGGGACGACATGGGACTCCAGGACGAGCACCAGGCCAAGAATCGTGCCATCGCCCTTGCGCACAAGGGCCGGTGGCCAAAGGACGACCCGTTTCGCCCCCGGATTCATGACGAGCCTGAGACGGATGCACCGATTCATCTGACCTATCAATGCTTTACATGCGATGCAACATTCGCCTCGAGCGCGGCCTTGTCGGCGCACCAGGTCGAGGCCCATCCTCCCGAACCAGCGCCTCAGCTGGTCCCTGAGTCTGCCGACACACCGGAGGCAGCAGCCCAACCAACACCCGCACCGAGCCTGAGGCCTCCTCTGGGCGTTGTCCGCCTCGAGCCCGCGCGATCGCGGCAAGAGCGCCGAGGCGGTTCGTTTCAGTGCAACGCATGTGGCGCCGAACTCACGAGCCTCGAGGAGCTCCGTGAGCACGTGGCAGCGCCCAGCCACCCACCCAACGTGATCGTGGTTCCGCTACCCACGAGCCCGTCCTACCCCGATACCCTATCGGCCACCTTCCGGTCCCCGGGTGGCGCCCTTCCGGCGGCCCTTCTGCGCGTCCTGGCGGCCTTGTCGGACGACGCCGAGTACGCCGTCCGAATCGAAATCTCCGAGGTAGACCCGCAGGTAAACCAGGGGGGTGGACGGCGTGCGTAGCGCAGCGCGGCGATTTGCTGTCACGGACGTTGAGTACGCCGTCAGGCTTCGCGACGAGGCCCAGGAAGGCTGGAACGGCGCGGATCCGAACGATCCGCTCACTGAAGAAGCGGCCTATCTCCGGTGGGCTGCGGCCGAGGTTTACCTGCGCGCAGTTCTCGCGCGTCACCGGCGCGAGAACGAGGCGTCGTGAGCCGCACGCTCGAGGCCTGCATCGCCGCAGGTCTCGTGGCCACGCTCGCGCTCGACTGGATGCTCGACCTCAAGTTCGAGTCATGGTCCAGCGAGGTCCTCGAATGGCTCACCATCGTCGCGATCGGGACGGCAAGCGTGACAGTGTTCTGCGCGGCGTGGCTGCTCGTGGCAGCGATGAGGAGGTAGGGCGTTGGTTACCGTGGGTTCGAAGCGGACACGGGGTCCCACGTACGCGCGGATCGAGCGGCAGGTTCGGGAGCTCGGCGACCTTGTCCGGGAACTCGGCGGCCCGTATGCGGCGCCCGAGGAGCTGACGGAGCGGTATCTAACGGCAGGGCGGGCTCTTTGGGCCGCCAGAGGACGCAGGCGCAAGGAGCACTAGGGGGCATCTGAATTGGCGCGACAACGTTGGATCCATCCGGACATCTGGGAGCATGAGGGGTTTGGCTCCCTGTCGGACCCCGAGCGCATCCTGTTCATCGCCATGTTCTCGAACGCGGATGACGAGGGCCGCCTGGTGGCCCATCCGGCCAACCTGCGAAGCATGGCCTTTCGGTACAGCGACGTGACTCTCTCTGACGTACAAGCCATGAGGGACAACGTGTCCCGGGTCATGGGTTGCGTCGAGATCTACGAGGTG
>JAJZNF010000068.1 GCA_021847985.1 Actinomycetes bacterium
CCCTCTGGATGGTGGGGTGCCGTCCGGCCTTGGACTCCTCGTCCCAGTGCGCGCCGTCGAAGACCGGAGTCGAAACCCAGGTGGAAGGAGCGGTACGCGGGCGGGTCTTGGTCTCGGTGCCGCGGATCGGCTCGGAGGCAAGCTCGTTGCCCTCCCAGCCCCAGCGCGCGGCGTACCCGAGGTGCGACTCCAAAACCTGGCCGACATTCATTCGGGAAGGAACGCCAAGCGGGTTGAGGATGATGTCGACCGGGGTCCCGTCCTCGAGGAACGGCATGTCCTCGACGGGGAGGATCTTGGAGATGACACCCTTGTTCCCGTGGCGGCCGGCCAGCTTGTCGCCCTCGGTAATCTTGCGCCGCTGGGCAACGTAGACCCGGACCAGCTGATTGACGCCTGCAGGCAGGTCGGGGTTGTCGTCGCGGGAGAAGACCTTCACGTCGATGACCTTGCCGTACTCGCCGTGGGGCACCTTGAGGGAGGTGTCGCGCACTTCGCGGGACTTCTCACCGAAGATCGCCCTCAGCAGGCGCTCCTCCGGGGTGAGCTCCGTCTCGCCCTTGGGGGTGACTTTGCCCACCAGGATGTCGTTCGGGCCGACCTCGGCGCCGATGCGCACTATGCCGCGCTCGTCCAAGTCGGCCAGAATCTCCTCAGACAGGTTGGGGATGTCGCGGGTGATCTCCTCCGCGCCCAGGCGCGTCTCACGCGCGTCGGTCTCGTGCTCGTCGATGTGGATCGAGGTGAGCACGTCGTCACGGACGATGCGCTCCGAGAGGATGATCGCGTCCTCGTAGTTGTAGCCTTCCCAGGGCATGAAGGCGACCAGCAGGTTCTTGCCGAGCGCCAGCTCGCCGTTGTGGGTGGCGGGGCCGTCCGCCAGCACGTCGCCCTTGACGACCTTCTCGCCTGCGTCCACCAGAACCTTCTGGTTGATACAGGTGTTCTGGTTCGAGCGGGAGAACTTGGCCAGCTTGTAGATCTTGCGTCCGAGCGGGCGGTCGTACCGGTCGGTCTCGCCAACCTCGTACTCCACTGTGATGTGGTCGCCGGAGACGTCCGTCACCACGCCACTTCCCTCGGCCTGGATCACGTCCCCCGCGTCACGGGCGGCGCGGGCCTCCACACCGGTGCCGATGTAGGGGGCCTCGGGAACCAGGAGCGGTACGGCCTGCTTCTGCATGTTCGCGCCCATCAGGGCCCGGTTGGCGTCGTCGTGCTCGATGAAGGGGATCAGCGAGGTTGAAACCGAGATGATCTGCTTCGGCGACACGTCCATAAGCTGCACGTCGCGGGCGGGAACGTAGTCGACCTCCGAGGTGGTCCCGTAGGAGGTGGTGTCCACGCCCACGCGGCCCTCGGCCCCTTGCGGGCCACGGCGCACCAGCACCCTGTCCTCGATGAAGCGGCCGTCGGCGCCCAGCGGCGCGTTCGCCCGAGCGCTGACGTACTGCTCCTCTTCGTCGGCGGAGAGGTAAACGATCTCGTCCGTCACCAATCCATCCGCCACCTTGCGATAAGGCGTCTCGATGAAGCCGAAGTCGTTGATGCGGGCGTAACTGGCCAGCGAACCGATCAGGCCGATGTTCGGGCCCTCCGGGGTCTCGATCGGGCACATGCGGCCATAGTGCGAGGTGTGCACGTCGCGAACCTCGAACCCGGCGCGCTCGCGCGAGAGGCCGCCGGGGCCGAGCGCGTTCAGCCTGCGCTTGTGGGCCAGACCCGAGAGCGGGTTCACCTGGTCCATGAACTGGCTGAGCTGGGAGGTCGCGAAGAACTCCTTGATCGCCGCGGTCACCGGGCGGATATTGATCAGGGTCTGCGGGGTGATCGCCTCCACATCCTGGGTCGACATGCGCTCCTTGACCAGGCGCTCAAGGCGCGACAGGCCCAGGCGAAGCTGGTTCTGGATCAGCTCGCCAACGCTGCGGATGCGGCGGTTGGCGAAGTGGTCCTGGTCGTCGAGGCGGTATCCGGGGGTGCCGTCAGCCAGTCGCAGCATGTAGGAGATGGCCGCAAAGATCTCGGCCGGCGAGAGGGTGGTCGCGTTGTCGGCCGGGTGCTCCAGCGGGACTCCGATGACCTCGCTCAGGCGGTCGATCTCGGCCCCAAGCTTGCGGGAGAGCTTGTAGCGGCCCACCCGGGTCAGGTCGTAGCGCTTGGGCGAGAAGAATGAATTCTCGAAGTAGGCGCGTGCGGCCTCGGCGTTCTGCAGATCGGCCGGCCGGACGCGCTTGTAGATCTCGAGCAGTGCCTCGTCCTGGGTCTTGTGCAGGTTCTTCTCCTTGGCCCACTGGTCGGCCAGGAAGCTGTTGGCGGCAACGAAGCGCTCCAAGAGCTCGGGATCGTCGTATCCGAGCGCCCGAATCAGGGTGAAGATGGAGACACGGCGCTTGCGCGCGACGCGGGCCCCGGCATTGAGCTCACGGCCGGGCTTGGACTCGACGTCGAACTCGAGCCACTCCCCGCGATAGGCGTGGATGGTTCCGGTGACGATGGTCTTGGCCTCGCGGCCGCGCTGGAAGATGATGCCCGGGGAGCGCACCAGCTGCGACACGACGACGCGCTCGGTCCCGTTGATGATGAAGGTGCCCCGATCGGTCATCATGGGGAAGTCGCCCATGAAGACCGTGTGCTCCTTGAGCTCACCGGTGTTCTTGTTGATGAAGGTCGCCTTGACGAAGATCGGCGCCTGGTAGGTGAGATCCCTCTCCTTGCAGAACTCCTCGGAGTACTTCGGCACCGGGGTGAGATCGGGATCGTCCGGATCGAACTTCAGCTCGAGGGCAAGCCTTCCGGTGAAGTCCTCGACCGGGCTCAGCTCCTCGAACGCCTCGCTCAAACCCTTTTTCAGGAACCAGTCGAAGGAGTCCCTTTGAATGGAGATCAGATCCGGAAGCGGCAGAACCTCGTCCAGATTTGCAAATGAGAATCGTTCGATAGAACGAGATCTAGAGGTCAACGAATCTCTCCCAGCTAGAGGTGACCATGAACATGGCGTGACTCACCGCACAGCGCTTTCGAGCTCGAAAGGCGAGAGCAGGAGGGGGCGAGTCTTAATAATTGCACGGCAAAAGGACAGTCTACACCTAGAGACGCCAAAATGAGTCAATCCATTGTAGGACTGACCCCTGCACTTCCGGCCGTATGCGGCCGCGCTGTTTGCTGAACTATACCATCGGCGCGATCGCCGCGTCAACGGTGCCAGCATTGCGCCCCCGGGCCCCATCCGGGACCAGGGGCGCTGCAAAGCTGGCTGGGTTACTTGAGCTCGACGGTCGCGCCGGCGGCCTCGAGCTGAGCCTTGGCCTTCTCGGCGTCTTCCTTGGAGACCTTCTCGAGCACGGGCTTGGGGGCGCCGTCCACGAGGTCCTTGGCCTCCTTGAGGCCGAGGTTGGTCAGCGTGCGGACTTCCTTGATCACCTGGATCTTCTTCTCGCCCGCACCAGTGAGGATGACATCGAACTCGTCCTGCTCCTCGGCGGCCGGAGCGGCCTCGCCACCACCGGCACCGGCCGGAGCCGCGACCGCGACGGGCGCGGCGGCGGTGACGCCGAACTTCTCCTCGAAAGCCTTCAGCAGCTCGGAGAGCTCGAGGACGGTCATCGATGCGATCGCGTCGAGTATCTCTGCCTGGGTTGCCATAGTGTGTGTTTCCTTTCTTTACTTCAAAAGTGTTCCGGTCGGCCCGAGGGCCTTCCGTTCTCGCCCGGCTTCGCGGGCGAAACCATCGCTCCCATCAGGAGCCGGCCCCCGTCTCAGGCGGCCTCTTCGCTCTTTCTCTTGTCAGCAAGCGCCGACAGCGCATAGGCGAAATTCTGCGGCAGCGCATTGAGCAGCGATGCGAAGTTCCGCATCGGTGCCGCAATGAGGCCGGCCAGCTGGGCGAGGAGCACCTCACGCGAAGGCAGGTCGGCCAGGGCGAGCGCCTCGGCTCCGGAGATGACCGAATCTCCGAGCACTCCACCCTTGATCACCAGGGCCGGATTGGTCTTGGCGAACTCCTTGAGCACCTTGGCCACCTCGACCGCGTCGGTTTCGGCGAAGGCAAGCGCGGTCGGCCCCTCGAGCTGGGGGAGCATCGCGTCCAGCCCGGCGTTGCGAGCCGCGAACTTGACGAGGGTGTTCTTGTAGATCTTGAAGGATCCGCCGGCGGACCCGAGTGCGCGGCGCAGCGCCTCGAGCTCCGAGACCTTGAGGCCCCGGTACTCGGTGAGCACCACGGCGGCGGAGTTGGCGAGGCGCTCGTCGAGCTCCCCGACTATCGCCACCTTCTCCGGACGTGGGTTTTCCATAATGCTCCGTTCACGAAAACTGCCGCACTCCATAAGGAATGCGGCAGCACCAAAGACCTTTTAGTGTCACCTGCCCTGGCGGTTTCCCATTGAGCTTTCGCACCTAGGGGTCTTCGGCGACTGCCAAATCAAAATTTTGTTTACAAGCGGAACAGCTTAGCCCGCAAGCTCCTCATCCGTCACCCGCAAGCGGTTGGTGTCCACCTTCACGCCGGGTCCCATCGTCGAGGCGAGGGTCACCGAGCGGAAATAGCGCCCCTTGGCGGCGGCCGGCTTGGCCCGGCTCAGCTCGTCGATGACGGCGCGGAAGTTGTCGAGCAGCGACTCGTTGGCGAAGGACGCCTTGCCGATCGGCACGTGCACATTGCCAACCCTGTCGGTACGGTACTCAACGCGGCCGCTTTTGAACTCCGCAACCGCCTTGGCGACGTCGTTGGTCACGGTGCCGGTCTTGGGGTTGGGCATGAGTCCGCGTGGTCCGAGAAGACGGCCGAGCTTTCCGACCTGGGCCATCTGGTCCGGGGTTGCGATCGCCACGTCGAACTCGAGGAAGTTCTCGCTCTGGATCCGGTTCACCAGGTCGTCGGCGCCGACAACGTCCGCCCCCGCCTCGCGGGCGGCGATGGCGGCCTCGCCGGCGGCGAAGACCGCCACGCGGACGGTCCGGCCGGTTCCGGCAGGAAGCGAGACGGTGCCGCGGACGATCTGGTCCGCCTTGCGGGGATCCACGCCGAGCCGGACCGCAAGCTCGATGGTTTCATCGAACTTGGCAGTCGCCAGCCGCTTTGCCGTCTCCACGGCCTCGGTTGGTCCGTGCAGGCGCGTGCGGTCGTATGCGCTTTCGAGCGCCTTGACGCGCTTGGCAGTCTTGGTCATTTTTTCAATCTCCCAAGTAGGAAAATGCCCGCCAGGGTCAGTCGACCACCGCAATGCCCATCGACCTGGCCGTCCCAGCGATTTGTCGCTTGGCCGCCTCGAGGTCGTTGGCATTTAGGTCGGGCATCTTGGTCTTAGCGATTTCGGCGAGCTGGGCATCGGAAATGGTACCGGCGCTCACCCTCTTATTGGTTGCCGACCCCTTCTCTACGCCGGCGGCCTGACGGAGCAGGACCGGGGTGGGAGGGGTCTTTAGCACGAAGCTGAAGGAGCGGTCGTCGAAGATGGTCACCTCGACGGGAATCACCGTCCCACGCTGCGCCTCTGTGGCTGCGTTGTACTGCTTGCAGAACTCCATGGTCTGGATGCCATGGGGGCCGAGAGCCGTACCGACGGGGGGAGCCGGAGTAGCGGCACCCGCCGGCAGCTGGATCTTGACTATTGCGGTTACGCGACGCTTTGCCATCTTCTTTGTTCCACTCTTGGATCAATCACGCGGCACGCAGGGGCCGCAGAACTCATACATCATAGGGACTTGAGGGCCGGGCTCCGGCCAGGGGGCCTCAGGCTTTGACGACCTGGGCGAACTCCAGCTCCACCGGCGTCTCGCGGCCGAAGATGTTCACCAGGACCTTGAGCTTCAGGTGGTCCTCGTTTATCTCGGAGATGACGCCGGTCAGACCCTCGAAGGCCCCGTCCTTGACGATCACCGGATCCCCCACCTGGTACTCGAGCTGCGGACGCGTCTTGCGTGGAGTCTCGGTTTCCTCCTCGGAGTAGCCGAGCAGGGACTCGACCTCGCGGCGCGACAAAGGCGTGGGCTTGGAGCCCATGCCCACGAACCCGGTCACACCTGGCGTGTGGCGGATGACATCCCAGGTGGTGTCGTCCAGCTCGGCCCGCACCAGGATGTAGCCCGGGAAGACCTTCTTCTGGGAGACGACGCGCTTGCCGTTCTTGATCTCGGTCACGTCCTCCATGAGGATGCGGATCTCGTAGATCTTCTCCTCCACCTGCATCGAGTGCATGCGGGTTATGAGGTTGGAGCGCACCTTGTTCTCGTACCCCGAGTAGGAGTGGATCACGTACCACTCGCCGGGCATGTCGTACGGGCTCACGCGAGCCGGAGCGGCCTCCTCCTCGGGAACCTCCTCCTCGCGGACGTACTCGAGCTTTCCTCGCTCGGACTTCTTGGTCTTGGTTGCGACGGCTTCACCTTGCTCGTCGCCCTCTTCAAAAAAATCACTCATCGCATGTCTTCCAGATCGAGGCCTCAGCCGAACAGGAACAGGACTGCCCGTGAAAAGGCCAGGTTCAGGACAAAAATCAAACCTATCAGCACCACCAGGGTCACCAGCACGACCATCGAGTAGTTGACCACGGCATGGCGGTTGGGCCAGTTGACCTTTCCGAGTTCGTCGCGCACTTCTCCGATGTACCCGCGCAGCGTCGTGCGCTGGGACTCGGGGACGTTCTTCTGTGCCTGAACCCGCTTCTGGGTGGTGCCGCGCTCCGCCTCGGCCTGCCCCTGCTGGCGAGACATCAAGCGCCTGGTCTGACGATTCACTGGGTACCTCGCTGGTAGTTATTCGCAGGGCAGGAGGGACTCGAACCCCCAACCCCCGGTTTTGGAGACCGGTGCTCTACCAATTGAGCTACTACCCTAAGGCCACATCGAGCATACCAGCATTGCCCGCTTCGCCGGTGTTGGCGGCCGCGGGGCCTTGGGGCTCTTCGGGACTCTCCAGGACTCTCCAGTTTACCCACTCGTCCGCCGGCGGCTTCGCACATGTGTACCCCCTCCGCCGTCACATGGGCCCTCTGTGACGGTAGAGTCTTATTGTCCGCCCCGGCCGACGCTGGAGATGCGATGGAGCCCAACAATGTGAAAAGGCTGGTGGAAGAGGCCAAGACCGGAAGCCGCGAGGCCTTCGACGAGCTTGTCCGTATCACCTACCCCCGCCTCTTGAAACGAGCGGTCTCCGTCACCGGGAACCTCGAGGACGCCCGCGACGCGGTGCAGGACGCCTACGTGAGAGCGTTCCGCTCACTGGCCACGCTGCGCGGGGACGCCTCGTTCAGCCAGTGGATGCACACAATCGTGAACAACGCGTCCGCTACGCTCGCCGCCAAGGCGCGGCGGCGGAGATTCGAACTGATAACCAACTCGCGCCTCAACGGTCGAGACCACGACGAGGTGGACGAGAGCCGTGAACGCGACCCCGGCCTGCTCGTGGAAATCCAGCGCGCCGTCGAGCAGCTCCCGGAACAGCTTCGGCGCGTCTTCGTCCTGAAGAGCTATGGCCTCGAACACCACGAGATCGCCGCGCGCCTGGGCATTTCCGAGTCGAATGCCAAGGTCAGGCTGCACAGGGCACGCGTCCTGCTCCGGGCCAGGCTCGGCGCGCTCGTGGACAGCCACTCCGAAGCGGGCTGAGCGACCCTCCGCCAGGCTCTTAAACACCGGAAGGCGGCCGCAGGCCGCCCTCTCTCGGTTGCGCACAGCCTCCCAGGAGGGAGGAACCGCTAGCGGGTCTCCTTGTGGGTGGTGTGCGTACGCTCCCACCGGCAATACTTCTTCATCTCGATCCGCTCGCGGTCGTTCTGACGGTTCTTGGTGGTGATGTAGTTGCGGCGCTTGCAGCTCTCGCAAGCGAGGATAACCTGTACGCGCTTCTCAGTCTTTGCCACTTTTCACTCCATCTGGACATTCGCGTTGCCGGCGCACAATGCGCCGGGCACCGACTGGTAGCGGCGGTCGGACTCGAACCGACGACCCCACGATTATGAGCCGTGTGCTCTAACCAGCTGAGCTACGCCGCCCCGGAGCCCCCTGTCGGAATCGAACCGACGACCCCAGCCTTACCATGGCTGTGCTCTGCCGTCTGAGCTAAGGG
>JAJZNF010000208.1 GCA_021847985.1 Actinomycetes bacterium
CTAAAGAGCGAGACGCAGGCGAAGCAGCGCGAGTTGGAAAACACCCGGCGCGACTACTCGCAGCAGTTGGCCAATGTGGAGGCACATCGCAATCTACTCCTCGACCGTACCTATCAAATGGAGAGGCAACTTCGTGAGCAGGAAGAGGAGATCGCTCAGATCGGCGCCGAGCTTCGCCGTGCCACTGACGAGCTCGCCAGCCAGCGGAGCCTGGCCAAACTGGCCACGGCCCGTTTTGCCGAGGTGGCTGCACAACGCGACGAGATCCTGAGCTCGGAAGCCTGGCGGGCGACGGCACCAGTGCGTCGGGCCGCTCATCTAGTGAAGCGCTCGGTTGGATGGGCCAGATTCCTCGGGCTGACGTCGGTTGCGCTGGAACCCGAGCAGGGTTGCGTGGCGGAGGCAGACGGTGTTCACTGGCGTGCCATGGGGGGGCTAGTCCGTTACGTCGTCACGGGCGTCGTCCTCCGGCCGGGCCTTTACAGCTTCGAGATCGATGTCCAGTGCGGGCGCGCGGAAGATGTGGAAGTGCATATCCTACTTACCGATGCCGATGAGCAGATTCAGGTAGTGGCGGTATCCCGCCTTTCTGCGGACGGCAGCGCCTCGATTTCTGTCCAAGCCGGATTTCTCGCTGGTGGGGTCGAGTTGGTCCTTGTCGGGATGACCGGGCGCTACCGGATAAGGCGCTTCGCGGTCACCCCTGCCGTAGTGGTCGGTAACCCGGTGCTAAAAAAGGCCATTTCCGGGATCGTCTCGAGGGTGGACTTAGTGGCCTCGGAACCAAGCGCCACGCAATCCGCATCGACTGCTATGGACCCTTACATCCAGTGGATCGAGCGCAACGAGCGGGTGACTGCGCGTGATCGGGAGCTCATTCTAGAAGAAGTCCGAGCCTGGCGGCACCGGCCACTGATTTCGGTGATCGTCCCGGTTTACAACACCCCGTCCGAATACTTGTTCAATGCGCTGGAATCGGTGCGGTCACAGGCCTATCCGTATTGGGAGCTCTGCATTTCCGACGACGCCTCGAGCGACTTCGACATCGAGGAATTATTGGAGGGGTACCTCTCCGATCCCAGGGTGAAGGTTCGGCGCAGAGCCGAAAACGGGGGAATCTCCGCCAACACCAATACGGCGCTTGAGTTTGCGGAAGGGGAGTACGTGGCTTTCCTCGACGCCGACGACGAGCTCTCTGAGCTCGCCCTTTATTTTGTCGCGCGCGAGATCAATGCCTTTCCCGATGCCCAGTTGATCTTCTCCGACGAAGACAAGTTGGATGAAGCAGGCCGCCGCACCGGCCCATACTTCAAGCCGGAGTTCTCTCCGGAGCTGATGCTTGGGAAGAACGCTGTCACCCACCTTGCCGTCTATCGCACGGCCACCGTGCGTGAGCTGGGAGGCATGAGAAGCGAACTGGATGGTTCGCAGGACTGGGATCTTGTTTTGCGTCTCTTTGATGCGAAAGGCGGCTCCAGGGAGGTCATCCGCAGGATCCCGCGCATCCTTTATCACTGGCGTATCCTGCCGGGGTCGACGGCACTGTCGACTTCGGAGAAGGGCTACGCGGTCGATGCCGGCAGGGAAGCGGTAGCAAGCCATCTACGTCGCCAGGGTTTGAATGCCGAGATAACACCTGTGGAACAGTCGTGGTCGAGAAACCGCATTCTGGTTCCGCTGGGAGAGACTCCTCCACGCGCCTCCATTCTCATACCCACGACCGGCGATTACGAGCTGCTCAGGACCTGCCTGGACTCGCTTATCCAGCAGACCGAATATCCCAACTTCGAAACGCTGGTCATTATCGATGACTGGCCCAAGGATGACCGTACTTTGGCGTATCTGGAGACCCTGGAGGCCGTCGGCAAGGTCGGTGTTCTCCGTTACAGCCGGGCTCCTCGCCAGAGCTTCAACTATGCGATGGTCGTCAATCGGCTTGCGACGGAGGCCACCGGTGACGTACTGGTGATGATCAACGACGACACCGAGGTAGCCCATGGGGACTGGCTCGGGAACATGGTGTCGACGCTAAGCATCCCCGGGGTCGGTGTGGTGGGCGCCAAACTGCTCTACCCCACTGGGGAAATACAGCACGCGGGCGTCGTTGCTGGTCTAGGGGGATGGGCGGGGCACGCTTACGTCGGGAGGGCGGCGGAGGACCCCGGTTACTTCGACGACCTCTTAGTGCTCAGAAACGTAAGCGCGGTGACCGGGGCCTGCATGGCGGTGCGGCGCTCAGTCTTCGAGGAGCTTGGCGGGCTGGATGAGCAGCATCTCGCGCTGGCTTTCAATGATACGGACTTCTGCTTCAGAGTGTGGAAGGCCGGGCTGCGGGTGGTCCTGGCTCCGAACGTCACGATGGTCCATCGTGAATCCGTCTCCAGAGGGCCCGATAACACTTGGCTGAAGCTCCGTCACCTGGAAAAGGAGGCAGCGTTCCTCCAGGAACGCTGGAGCCGAATCATATCCGACGACCCCTTCTACAACCCGAACCTAGTGCTCGGGGTGGCCGAGATCTACCAAATCGACGATCGCCCTCGATATCCCGTACGGCCTTGGGAGACCTTCGGCCGGTGAGGACAGCGGGGCGGGCGGACGGTGGGGGCAATATTAACCGCCGGCTTGCACAAACCCGGTGCCCGTGCTATTGGGCGGCCATCCGTACGCTGCGGATCGGCCAGCACGTTCAAGGGGCTGTTTTCAGCGCGAACAGTCAGGTGTGCGGCCCGCGACCAACCACTAGGAGATCTCATAGGCCAGGTAACCCAGACCCTTTAGGCCTCCGGTCGTCACATTTGTGAGACAAGAGTAGGGGAGTGGCGTTTGCGCTAGCACGAAGCGGATATTGAGCTTGGCAAAGGCCGGGCTGCATGGGCTGCCGCTAACGATAACCGTGTCGACGTAGGGATCCGACAACTTTAGAGTTGTGTTGGCCGCCGGCTGGTACACGATGTGTGCATATCGGTTCCAGATCGATTCGTATCGTCCGCTCGGGTCAATGACCTTCCAAGCAGAGACGTCGGGGTATTGGCTGGTCGCATTGAAGACATAGGCGCCGGTTCCGATCATGGAAAGAAATGAAATCGGTGGACCAACCACGAGCCACCCGGGAGGTGTGTGCGATTTAGTGGCCGGGACCAGCTTCTCCACCTTATCGACGTTCGCCTGGAGCGTGGGATTGACCAGCGGAGACAGGCCCCGGTAGAGAGGATTGACCGTGACGGCCTGCAGCGCAAGCACCGGGAGGAGAAAGACCGAAGCTGCGAGGTAGCGAGCTTTTGCCAGCAGGATTAGCCCTATAGCCACCAGTACGACGAAGATGCCAACCAGGTACATCGAGACGTCGAGCCCTGGATAGGTCATTTGCAACTGACGAGCCCCAAAGCCGATGACCAGGCCGAACGCGCCGATTCCCAGAGCGATCCGTGGCCATGTCACGCGGGCCGCTGACGACGTCCCCTCCGCGGCGACGGGTTGGGCAAATTCGTGGTCCGCTATGTATAGCAGGATCAATAGCCACGAAGCCAGCCCGACCCCTACGATCGCTCGCGTGGCGGTTACACGATCCAGGAGTGAGATGGCTGCGATGGGGCCGGGAAAGCCTACGTACATCCAGGCCAAAAGGACGATGGTTGTAAGGGCGAGCAGGAACTCGGAGGCACCGTAGGTTCGAGATTTCCGCGCCTTTAGAGCCGGGGGTGCGAAGAAGAAAAGTGCGGGGGCCAGTAGGAAGAACGACGAGATCTCAGAGGCATTCGAATTGCTCGCAATGGCCATTGGGTGATGGGCGATGAAGATCCCCACCCAGGGACTGAATAGCTGCAAGAGATTGGCGTTCGTGCCGGTGGAAAGGCGATTTCCTGGGTAGACCGTATCGACGATCTTTGTGATGGTCGGGAGCTCGGAGTGGACGTATACGACCAGGATGATTGCTGCGACGACCACCGAGCCGGCGAGCAGGCCAAGACGGCGCGCACGCCTTTTGTCGGATGCGAGTAAAAGATCCCGCACCACAAACGGCAGGAGGAAGGCTGCGGCGGTATAGGCGAGGGGGATCTGGAACGGGGGGTAAAGCAGGATGGTGAAGGCCACCAGGAAGTAGGCCAACAGCGCGGCGTACACGTAGGAGATCCTGCGATGCACGTTGCGCAAAACAAGTATGACGAGAAGCATGATGGCCACCATGAAGCCCACGCTGTCAAGGGCGCCGGCTTCGTACCACCAGGCAAAGAACGGTGACAACGACAGGCCTAGGCTAACCAGGATCGCTGCCGACACTTTGTGCGTCAGCAGCAAAGCCAGCCAATAAGTGGGAAGCACTAGGAAGAGAAAGAGCAGCCACCACTTGAGTGCATAGGCATTGGCCAGTGGAAGTACGAAGAATGGCCAGTTGTAGGGCTTGAATATGGTGGTCCAGGAGTTGTTGGGCACGTCCAGCACCACCGACGTGTTGTGACTTCCTGCGCCGTCATAAAGTCGCTCGGAAAAGTGCTGGCGCGCCGAGGCGATGGTAAGTGGCGTAGAGACCGACCACTCGTCGGAGCGGATCGCGCGAGGGGAGCCGGCGATGAGGTTGGAGTCGTGCCCCGGCGGGTTGAGGATTCCGATCGAGGTGCCAGATATCTGCAACACCGAGAAGATCAGCGCCGCGATAATCAGTAGTGCCGGGAATGTGTTTGCGGCCAGCAGGTGCCGGTTGCGTGGGGAGAGGCGATTCGCACTTGCGGAGGCGTCGGTCGCGGTCACGGTTTCGGCGGTTTGCACGGCGCCCTTTCTTGGCTTGCACAGGGTCACGAACATCGTACCGGGGTTAATCATCGGTTTTGAACTCAGAGCGCCACCTCGGGCCCCACTGGTGGGGCACAAGATGGAAATAGTGCCGAGGGCCCGGCGCACAACGGCGGCATCCATCGCTGCTGAGCATGGCGCAAAGGGCCCGAGGGCGAGCGCGTGTTCGACAAATGCGTGCCTCTTTGGCGCGCTGTAGACTCGGCACTGCTTGTTACAGGGCGCAGGGACGTGCTCCGCTGCCGAAAGGGGCTTCGTGTTCGAAGACGGTGTGTTGCTGATCACGGGTGGTACCGGATCCTTCGGAAATGCCGCATTGCGCAGGTTGCTGCGTACCGATCTGCGCGAAGTGAGGATCTTCTCCCGGGACGAGAAGAAGCAGGACGACATGCGCCGCGAGCTTGCCGACCCCCGCGTCAAGTTCTACATCGGGGACGTACGCAATCGGGAAAGTGTGACGGAAGCCGTGAAGGGTGTGGACTTCATCTTTCACGCTGCGGCACTCAAGCAGGTGCCGTCTTGTGAGTTCTTCCCCATGGAGGCCGTGCGGACCAACGTCATAGGTACGGACAACGTCCTGTCCGCGGCGATCGACGAAGGCGTGAGGCGCGTGGTCTGCCTTTCCACCGACAAGGCGGCGTATCCCATCAATGCCATGGGAACCTCCAAGGCGATGATGGAAAAGGTCATCGTAGCAAAGTCCCGCAACGTGGATCCAACCAAGACCACGATCTGCTGCACTCGATACGGCAACGTGATGGCTTCCCGGGGATCGGTGATTCCCCTTTTTGCCGCCCAGGCCCTGAACGATGCTCCTCTGACTTTGACGGATCCGTCTATGACACGATTCCTGATGAGCCTGGACGACGCCATCGACCTGGTTCTTTATGCATTTCAATATGGCCAACAGGGAGACCTTTTGGTCCAGAAGTCACCTGCATCGACGATTGGAGACCTAGCCCAGGCCGTGCTGGAGTTGTACAAGTCGAAGTCGGAGATCCGAATCATTGGAACTCGGCACGGCGAGAAGAAGCACGAGACGCTGCTGACGAGGGAGGAGCGTCTGAGGGCACGGGAGCTCGATCGCTACTTCCGCGTGCCTGCTGACTCGCGCGACTTGAACTACGACCTCTACTTCTCCGAAGGCCAGGCGGATCTTGAGCGTGTGGTCGAGTACACCTCGGAGAACACCGAAAGGCTCACTGTTGCCGAGGTGCTCGAGAAGCTTCGCCTCCTCGACGACCTTCCTTCGATCGGCGACGAGGCGCGCAATTGAGTTCCGGACCGCTCCTGGTACTGGGTGTCGGAGGGATGGCGGGACATATGGTTTCCTCCTACCTCGCTTCGCGCGGCTACGAGGTGGACGGGATCACCCGCTCCCGAAGACTGGACGAGAAGACCAGACTGCTCGATGTGACCAGCTTCGACGAGTTGCACGACGCAGTGACCGCGCGACCGTATTCGGCGGTTGTGAACTGCGTGGGGATGCTGATTGCGGCGTCGGAGCGGGACAAACCACTCGCGGTACGCATCAACAGCCTTCTTCCACATCTGTTAGAGGAATGGCTTGCCAATTCCGCCACCAGGGTCCTGCATCTCAGCACTGACTGCGTCTTCTCCGGAGAGAGTGGCCCGTATCGGGAGGATTCCATTCGAGATGGGCAGATGTTCTACGACCGCTCCAAGGGGCTCGGCGAGCTTACCAATGACAAGGATCTCACCTTGCGCATGTCGATCATCGGTCCGGAGCTGGATCTCGGCGGAAGTGGCTTGTTTAACTGGTTCATGCAGCAAGACGGCGAGATCAAGGGCTACCGTCGCGCCATTTGGAACGGCATAACCACCTTTGAGCTCGCGCGCTCGATCGAGTCAGCCCTCGAAACCTCGGTAACAGGGCTTTACCATCTCGTCCCGGAAGGGAACATCTCCAAGTACGAGCTGCTTCTGGCTATGAAGCGGGTTTTCGAGAAAGACCGCGTGGAAATCGTGCCGGTGGATGAGCCGGCCTCGGACAAGACACTGATCAACACGAGGAGGGATCTTCCCGCGATCGATGCGGACTACGAGGCGATGTTGGCGCGGATGAAAGGCTGGATGCTCGAGAATCCTGGCCTCTATGGCCATTACGGAGCTCTGTCACGGTGACTCCGAAGCTGAGAGTGGCCACCGTCGTCGGGACGCGCCCGGAAATCATCAAACTATCCGAAGTCATCAAGTACTTCGACACCGTTTTCGACCACCACCTGATCCATACCGGCCAGAACTGGGACTACGAGCTGTCCGAGGTCTTCTTCAAAGAGCTCGGTGTCCGCGCCCCCGACACCTATCTCGGGGTAGTGGGCCAGGACCTTGGTGAGACGATCGGCCGGGTTATCGCGGGCGCCTATGCGCACCTGGCGGAGTTGCGGCCTGATGCTCTACTTGTGCTTGGAGACACCAACTCGGCGCTTTCGGTCCTTGCCGCCAAGAGGCTCAAGATCCCCGTCTTCCACATGGAGGCGGGAAACCGCTGCTTCGACGAAAACGTGCCCGAAGAGGTGAACCGGCGGGTGGTGGACCATGTCTCGGACATAAATCTCACCTACACCGAGCACGCTCGCCGCAATCTGCTCGCCGAAGGGCTCAGCCGCCAATTCACCTTTGTGACCGGCTCGCCGATGCGCGAGGTGATCGAAGCTCATCGGGCTGCGATCGAGGCGTCCGACGTCCTCCGGCGGCTCGACCTCTCCCCTGGGGGATACTTCGTGGCCTCGCTGCATCGGGAAGAGAACGTCGACTCCGAGCAGAACCTTCGAACATTGGCCGACACCTTGGAAGCGGTGGCGGAGCGGCATTCCCGCCCGGTGCTCTTTTCGGTCCACCCCAGGACACGTGCGCGTCTGGAGAGTGGTGGAATCGCGCTGCACCCTCAAGTTATCCCCTCGAAGCCTTTGGGCCTCTTCGACTACCTTCACCTGCAGCAAGAGGCGTTCTGTGTGCTGTCAGACAGTGGAACCCTCGCCGAGGAGAGCTCAATACTCGGCTTCCCCGCGGTGTCGATGCGCACCTCCACCGAGCGGCCGGAGGCGCTCGAGGCCGGAGGCTTCTTGCTGGGAGGGCTGTCCAGCGGGGGAGTGCTGGCGGCCATCGATATTGCCGTCGAGCGCACCGCCGGGCGAAGGGGAACCGGATGGGACGTCCCCGACTACAGAGCCAGCGATGTCTCGCGCAAGG